>CAMPKU010000024.1 GCA_946887385.1 uncultured Gammaproteobacteria bacterium | reverse complement strand
GTTGGTGTTGATCACTTGAGCCATTTGCCTACTCTCCTAAAAGTGTTTGTTGCCAGACGGCCTTCATTGGCCACTTACGACCGACCGAGCCGCCGTCCGGCTGAAGCCCTGTCGTCTGGGCCCTGTATCGGGCAGGCCAAACGATCCTTTAGGGGAGCAAATGAGACATGAGTCACGGGCCGCCCACGCGGACGCGCGCGGCGGTGCCCGAAAGGCTCAGAGAGCTAGATATATTTGAAGAGCGACAGATTCTGCGCGCGCGCGAACGCTTGCTGCGCGGCGTCGAGGCCGAACAGCTCTTGCGACAGCCGGCTCAGCGCTTCGGCGTAGTCGAGATCGCGCACCGACGATAGCGTGGTCTTCAGGTGCACCACGAAATCGGCGTTCAGCGATTCCTGCTGATCGAGCGCGCGCACTCGTGCGCCGATGTCGCCGCGCGTTTCGATCATGCGCGTGAGCGCGTTATCGACGTCGGTCAAGCGCTGGCCCAAGTCGCTATGTAAAAGAGCGCGCGCGGCCGGATCGGCAGCGCCGGCGTCGACGGCTGCGATCACTCGATCGAGCGTCGCGAAAACGTCTTGCTGCGCGCTGGGCGCAACGGCGAACGTATCGCCCGCGGCGGGCGTGCCGTCGATGCGCATCTCTATCCCTGCGAACGTCAGCGACTGCGACGGCGCGAACGCTCCGGCCGTGATCAGCGCATTGGCGCCGCCGCGCACCTCGTAGCTCGTGGGTGTCAGAAACGTCACGGTATAGGTATCGGGCACCCAGGCGGCCGGATTCACCACGCTGCTCGTCGCGAGCGTGCCCGTGCCGGTGTTTCCCGCCCCCGCGCTCAGGACGAACGTGCCGTTGCCTTGCGGAATGCGCTGGAAAACGTCGGCGCCTGAGTCGTTGATCGCGACGAAGCGGCTGTCGCTGATCTGCAGCGTGCGCTGCCCCTGATCGCCGTTGTAGATCACGTTGCCGCCGGGACCCACGGTGAACGGCGTCGTCGACTCGCGGTAGCCGCCGAACAAGTGGCGGCCGTCGACGTCGGTAGTGTTTGCGATCGCCAACAATGCATCGCGGTGCTGCCTGATCTCGGCCGCGATGATGTCGCGATCGCCGCTGCTGGCCGAAGCATTATTGGCTTGCAGCATCAGCTCGCGCACGCGCTGCAAGGTGCCGATGACTTCGGAGACCGCTTCTTCTTCCAAGCCGAGCTGGTTGCGTGCGAAGCCGGCGTTGGCGTGATACTGGTCGAGCCGCGTGAGCGAGGCGTCCAAGTGCGCGATACGCGCCGCGGCCACCGGGTCGTCGGACGGCGCGTTCACGCGCAAACCCGTCGACACCTGCTCTTGCGTTTGCAGCACGCGGCGGCGTGCATCGTCGAGCGCCGCGAGAAATGCCGATCGCAAAGTGTCGTTGCTTACGCGCATGAGGTCACCGCAACAGCGTGTTCAGAAGCGTTTGGAACAGGCTGTCGGTAACCTGCATGATCTTCGCGGCGGCCTGGTAAAGCTGCTCGAAGCGCAGCATGTCGGCCGCTTCCTCGTCGAGGTTCACGCCGCGCACGGATTCGAGCCGGTCGCGGTTCTGCTCGAGCACAAGCTGCTGCACGTCGCGCTGATTTCCGACCGCGGCCGTGCGCGAGCCCACGCTCGTGATCAGGCCCGCCGCGGCGTCTTGCAGGCTTACGTCGCCGTCGAACACGCTGTCGCGCATTCGCTCGATCAGCGACTGCACGTTGCGGTTGTCGCCCGTACCGCCCACGTTCGACTGGATCGTGAACTCGTCGCCGGCCGCCGGCGTGCCCGTGATCTGCACGCGCGTGCCGTTCACGTCGATGTCCGCGCCTGGTGTATAGGCGATCGGCGCGCCGCCGTTGATGGTGTACGTGGTGGCGTTCACGAACGCAATCGTGCTCGTGCTGAGCAAGCTCGCGTGCGTAACGTCGACGATCTCGCCCGCGGAGATCGCTGCGGTGCCGGTGTTCGCCAGTGCACTGCCGGTGCGCGTCGGCGCGGCCGCCGCGACGTCGGCGGGCCGCGTCACGAGCAACTGCACCGTGCCGGCAATGTGCTCGAGCGGCTTCAAGAAGAACTGATCGCTCGTCGCCGGCGCACCGCTCACGACGATGCTCAAGCCCTCCGCGACGAACGGGTCGAGGGCCGTGCCCGTCCCCGTCATCGGCACCACGGCGCCGTTGTCGACGCGCTGCAGCGTGTACGCCGAGCCGTCGAACGTCATGCGGTAATTCGTCGGCTCCAGCGCGGCCAGGCCCGTTACCGTCACGGCCAGTGAGCCCGTTCCGGTGTTGCCGGCCGATGAGAACGTTTGCGGCGCGCCGATCGAGAAGAAGTCGCCGCCGAGCTGCCCCTCGGCGTCCATGCCGTTGCGATGAACGGCGTTCACGGTCGAGACGAGGCCGAGCGCGATGCGGCCGAGCTCCGAGCGCGCCGGCGCCAGCATCTCGCGGTTGAAATCCATCACGCCGCCCAGCTCGCCGCCCGTGAGGAACGGCGTCACGTTCACGTCGGGGCCGAAGCCGCGGATCACGACTTGCGGCTGTAGCGGGTCGGCGTTGCCCGGCGTCACCACCACCTCCGCCGACGTGCCGCCGATCACGAGCACCTGCCCCGTGCCGATGAACACGCTGGTGGTGCCGTCGCTCTGCTGCGTGGCCGTTACCTGCACGAGCCCCGCCAGCTCCTCGAGCGCCTGGTCGCGCTGATCGAGCAGCTCCGACGGCCCGGGCCGGCCGCTGGCCGTGCCGGCCGCAATCAGCTGCCGATTGATCTCGGCGATGTCGGCGCCGAGCGAGGTGATCCGCTCGGCCGCGGAGCCCATGCGCGTGCGCACTTCCCCGGCAATCTCCGTCAACCGCTGGTCCATCGCGTCGAGCCGCGCGACGAGGTTGCGCGCTTCGCTGAGCAGCGCCTCCCGGCTCGAGTTGGACGAAGGATCGTTCGAAACATTTTGCAGCGCGTTGACGAAGGTTTGCATCGTGGCCGAGAGACCGGTCTCGGTGCCGGCGAGCAGATCGTCGACCGACGCGGCGAGCGAGGCGAACGCGTCGGCGCGGTGGAAGCCGCCCGCGGCGCTGCGCAGCTGGTTCGCCAGAATCTCGTCGGTAAGCCGCCGCACCGAGGCCACGTCCACGCCCGTGCCCGCGTAGCCGGGCCCCACGCGCTCGCTGGGACGCTCGCTGAGCTCGACACGCTGCCGGCTGTAGCCCGGCGTGCTGGCGTTGGCGATGTTGTTGGCCGTGGTCGTCAGCGCGCGCTGCTGCGCGAGCAGTGCCGATAGACCGATGTTCAGGATGTCCGCCATGAGCGCTCTCTATGGGTTACTTGGACGGCAAATCGATGCCGTGCAACGCCTGCTCGAGGCGATCGCCGTGGTAGATCGCCAGCCACTTGTCCGCGTAGTGCGGATCCGTGGCGTAGCCCGCTTTCGTCACGGCGTGGGCGTACGCTTCCGGGTCGCCCGATTGTGCGAGCGCGTCCGCGTAGCGGCGCGCCGTCGAAATCAAACCCACGTAGTCGGCGAAGCTCTCGGCCGTGCTGCCGTACGCGCGGAAGCGCTCGAGTTGCGGCGCCGTCGCGCCGTTTACGTGCTCGAGCGTCCAATGGTCCACGGCGGCGCCCGACCACGACGCACCCGCCTTGATGCCGAACAAGTTGTTCACCGGCTCGCCGTCTCGCTGCGGCAGCGCACGGCCCCAGCCCGTTTCGAGCGCCGCTTGTGCCAACAGCAAGCGCGGCTCCACGCCGAGCGCCTGTGCCGCGGCATGGGCTTGGGGCAGCAGCGCCGTGACGAACTCCGCCGGCGTCGGCTCGGTGTCCGCGCTCGTCGGCTCCCGCGCCCCGAGCGCGGCCAGGCTGGCCGGCAGACCGCGCGGAAACTCCGCGGCGCTCGGCTCCGCGTGCGTAACCGGCGGCGTGGCAGTTGTCGGATCTGAAGGCCGCAGCGCCAACGGCGCCCGGCGCGGTACCGCAGAGCTCGGAGCCTCGACCGCGCCCTCGTCGCGCGGCGCGAGCTGCTCCGTGAGCAGCTTGGCGAAACCGAAACCGCCGTGGCGTGCCAGCTCGAGCGCCACCTGTCGATCCATGAGCGCGAGATATTGCTCGGTCTCGTCGCCGTCGAAGAGGCCGCCACCCAAGCTTGCGCTGCGCGCGCTCTCGAGCATCATGCCGATGAAGAGCGCTTCGAATTGCACGGCCACGTCGGCGAGCGCGCTCGGATCGTCGCGCTGCGCGCGGCGCTTCAAGTCGCCGATCCCCTGTAGATCGACGGCGTTCGTCGGTATCGCAACGTTGGCCATGCTGTGCGGTTCCGCTAGATCACGATGAGCTGGGCCCGCAGCGCACCGGCTTCGCGCAGCGCTTCGAGAATCGCCACGAGGTCGCCGGGCGCCGCGCCGACTTGATTCACGGCCTCGACGATGTCGTTCAAGCTCGTGCCGGGCTCGAACACGAACATGCGGCTCTGGCCCTGATCCACCTCGATGTCGGATTGGCCCACGACGACGGTGTCGCCGCGGCCGAACGCGTTCGGCTGGCTCACGAGCGCCGTCTCGGTGATGCGAACCACGAGCGAGCCGTGCGCCACGGCCGCCGGCGTCACGCGCACGTTCGAGCCGATCACCACGGTGCCCGTGCGCGAGTTGACGATAACCTTGGCGGCCGCCGCGGCGGGCTCCACCTCGAGGTTCTCGATGTGCGACAGATAAGCGACGCGATCGGACTCACCTGCCGGCGCGCGCACGCGCACCGAGATCGCATCGATCGACTCGGCCGTGCCGGCACCGAGCGACGCGTTGATCGACTCCGTGAGCCGCGCGGCCGTCGTGAAATCCGGTGCGTTCAAATTCAGCACCAGCGACTCGGTGGTGCCGAGCGCGGTCGGCACCATGCGCTCGACGGTCGCGCCGTTCGGTATGCGCCCCGTGCTCGGCACGTTCACCGACACACGCGAGCCGTCGTCGCCTTGCACGCCGAAGCCGCCCACGATGAGGTTGCCCTGCGCCATCGCGTAGATCTGGCCGTCGGCGCCGCGTAGCGGCGCCATCACCAGGCTGCCGCCGCGCAGGCTTTGCGCGTTACCGATCGACGACACCGTGATGTCGAGCGTCTGGCCCGGCTTTGCGAACGCCGGCAACGTGGCCTGCACGGTGACGGCTGCCACGTTGCGCAGCTGCGGGTTCACGTTGTCCGGCACCAGCACGCCGAGCTGCGCCAGCATGTTCTTGATGGCCTGGATCGTGAACGGCGTTTGGCTCGTTTGATCGCCGGTGCCGTCGAGACCGACGACGAGACCGTAGCCGATGAGCTGATTGCCGCGCACGCCGGCCACCGTGGCGATGTCTTTGATGCGCTCCGCGCGCGCCGCGAAAGGGCTCGCGAGCAAGACGCCCGCCACCGCGGCGAGCATGAAGCGAAAGCAAGCAGTGGTCATGTCGGCACTCCGCTTCAGAACGGGAAGAACGGCGAGTTGAAGAAGCGCGTGAGCCAGCCCGGGCGATTCGTGGCTTGCAGCGTGCCTCTGCCGCTGTAGGAGATCGCGGCGTCGGCCACCTTCGTCGACGGCACGGTGTTCTCGGGCCCGATGTCGACGGGCCGAATGATGCCTTCGAGGCGGATGAACTCTTCGCCCTGATTGATCGTGATGAGCTTCTCGCCGCGCACGAGTAAGTTGCCGTTGGGCAGCCGCTCCGCCACGGTCACCGTGATGCTGCCGTCCAAGCGGTTGCTCTGGCTCGAGTCGGCCTGGCCGTCGAAGCTGGTGTCGCTCGAAAACTCGTTGTTCAGGATCGGCGTGCCGCCGGAAGTGATCGGCCGGCCTGCGAAGGTCGGCAGCCCCGTGTCGACGCTGCTGCCGCGCGCCGTGGAGGTGCTCGACTCTTTCGACGCATTGGTGCGCTCGACGAGCAGGATCGTGAGGATGTCGCCGACGGCGCGCGCGCGCAGGTCCATGAACAAGTCGAAGCTGCCGGCGGGGTTGTAGATCGTTCCCGCGGCGGGCGGCGGCGGCGCGTACGCCATGGCCGCGCTGCGAAACTCACTGCGCGATTCGGAGTCCGCGAGCTCGGGGCCGCTCGCGCAGGCTTGCAGCAGGAGCACCATGAGAAGCAAAGCACTGGGTTTGAACATCGCTTAGGCTCCTACAAGCTGTTCGTCAGGTGCTGGAGCATCTGATCGGCGGTCTCGATCGCGCGCGAGTTCATCTCGTAGGCGCGCTGCGTCTCGATCATCGAGACGAGCTCCTCGACGACGTTGACGTTCGAGGTTTCCAGCGAGCCCTGCAGCAGCGTGCCGAGCCCGTTCAAGCCCGGCGTGCCGGGTTGCGGCGGGCCGCTCGACGCCGTCTCGCCGTACAGGTTCTCGCCGCGCGGCTGCAAGCCCGCCGGGTTCACGAAGTCCGTGAGCTGGAGCGTGCCCACTTGCACGGCCTCGTTCTGCCCCGGCGGTATCGCGGACACGACGCCGTCGATGCCGATCGTCACGGCCGATGAACCGGCGGGAATCGTGATGGCGGGCTGCACCGTGTAGCCGCTCGACGTCACGAGCTGCCCGTCGGCGTCGATCTGGAACGTGCCGTCGCGCGTGTAACCCTGGTTGCCGTCCGGCAGCAGGATTTCGAAGAAGCCGCGGCCGTTGATCGCGACGTCGAACTGGTTACCCGTGGTGACGATATTGCCTTGCGAGAACTGCCGGTCCGTGGCGACCACACGCACGCCCGTGCCCAAGTTCAAACCCGTGGCGGATTCCGTCTGCTGCGACGTGAGGCCGCCCGACTGCACCACGTTCTGATACAGCAGATCCTCGAACATCGCACGCTGGCGCTTGTAGCCCGTGGTGTTGACGTTGGCCAAGTTCTGCGACACCACCGTCATGCGCGTCTGCTGCGCTTCGAGGCCGGTCTTCGCAACCCATAGTGATTCCATGTTCAGTGCTCCTAGCTGATGCTGGCGAGGCTCGCAGCGCGCTGGGCGTTCTCATCCGCCGTTTGCATCATGCGTACCGCAACTTCGAATTGACGTTGAAACTCGATCATGTCGACGAGCGTGGACGCGATGTTCACGTTGCTCGTCTCGATGAAGCCCGACGCGAGTTTGACGTTCGCATCGGCCTCCACCTCGGCGCCGTCGCTCACCTGAACCAAGCCGTCGAGCCGCTTGCTCAAGCGGGCGGCTTCCGGGTTCACGAGCTTGAGCCGCCCTACCTGGGCGAGTGTCTCGGGCCCCTGCCCTTGCGGCACCACGGATACCGTGCCGTCGGCGGCCAACGCGATCTGCGTGTACGGCGGCACGGCCAACGGGCCGTTGTCGCCGAGCACCAACTCGCCGCGCTCCGTCTCGAGCAGGCCCACCGAGTTGACGTTGAGGCTGCTCGAACGCACGAACCCTTCGCTGCCGTCGCGCGCCTGCACCGCGAGCCAGCCGTCGCCGTCGATCGCCACGTCGAGCACGGCGCCCGTTTGCACGAGCGCGCCCTGCGAGCGATCGAAGCCCAAGCCCGTGGCTACGGTGTTCACGCGGCTCGCGTATCCCGGCCCCTGTACGGGCCGCGCCTCGAACCGCGCAAGGTCGGCACGAAAGCCCGTCGTGGAGACGTTGGCCAGGTTGTGCGATACGAGCGCTTGCGCCTGCATGAGCTGCTTGGCGCCCGTCATCGCAACGTACAAGAGTCGGTCCACGCGTGCTGTCCTCTAGCGTCTTACGCCGTTAGCGGATGTTGATGATGGTTTGCGTGACCTGGTCGGCCGTCGAGATCATCTGCGCGTTGGCTTGGAAGTTGCGCTGCGCCGTGATCATGTTGACGAGCTGTTCGGTCAAGTCGACGTTCGACGACTCGAGCGCGCCGGACTGAATCAAACCGAAGCTGCCTGTGCCCGGGCTGCCGCGCACGGCATCACCCGACGTGAAGCTATCGCTCCACGACGTGTCGCCGAGCTGGCGGAGTCCTTGCGTGTTCGCGAAGTTCGACAGCGCAACCTGGCCGAGCGGCTCCGAGCGGCCGTTCGTGTAGCGGGCGAAAACCACGCCGTTCGCGTCCACATCGATGCTCGACAGCCGCCCGGAGGCGAAGCCGTCCTGATTGAGCTGGTTCACGCCGAACTGCGAGCCGTACTGCGTCGAGTTCAGCACGTCGGCTGAAATTGCCAGCGGCGCGGCGCCGTTCGTCAGCGCGAACGGCGGCAGCGCGATGCCGCCGCCGACCGGCGCCGTGAGCACGCCCAGATTCGAGTACGTCATCGTGTGGGGAACCAACGGATCGCCGACGGGCGCACCGTCGACGTAGAAGCGCGCCGCCCATTCGTTCGCCGTGGCCGTCTTCACGAAGTACGCCGTGAGCGTGTGCGACGCGCCCAGCGAGTCGTAAACGGTTACGGCCGTCGAGTGGTTGTAGCTCGAGGCGTTCGCGGGATCGAAGACGGGCACGGCCGGCACGGCCGCGCTCGCGGGCAGATTGATGCCGAACTCGGCGCGCGCCGTGGGCTGCGGCGGCGAGTCGGCCGTCGCGAGGCGCAGGTCGGTGAGTGTGCCCGTGTTGAACGTGCCGTTGTTGGCTACGGGAAAGATCTGCAGCCGCTGTTGCTGGGAATTGACCACGAAGCCGTCGCGGTCCACGCCGAACGAGCCGGCGCGCGAATACGAGATGACGCCGCGATCGCTCATCGTGAAGAAGCCTTCGCCGCTGATCGCGAGGTCGAGGCCGCGGTCCGTGAAGTCCACGCCGCCCTGCGAAAACTCCTGCGACACGGACGACATCGCGACACCGTTGCCGATGCTTTGCGCGCCCACGGCGAATACGTCGGCGAACTCGGCGCGCGAGGCCTTGAAGCCCGTGGTGTTCGCGTTGGCGATGTTGTTCGCCGTGACGGCGAGATCCGAGGACGCGGCATTCAGACCGCTCAAAGCTACTGCGAATGGCATGGCTACCTTCCTTGAGTGAGTGAGTTAGTCGGCGGATGCGCCGGCGGCGGCCTGCGCATCCGTAGAGTGTTCGTTGCGAATTTCGCGCACGGCGGAGAACGGCACCTCGCCGATGCCGCGCAGCTCGACGGTGAAGCCGTCCGCACCGAGCAAGACGCTGTCGATGGGTGCCCGCAGCAGCGTGTCGGCAGCCACCATCTCGGTGGCTGACTGATACGACGCCGTGAACGTGTAGCGGCCGGCCGCCACCGGATCCCCGGCGTCGTCGAGCCCGTTCCATTCGAACGCCGCAAGACCCGGCGTCTGTGAACCCAGCGTGAGCGTGCGCACGGTTTCCCCCGTCACGTCGCGAATCTCGACGCGGACGGCCGGAGCGCTCTGCGGCAGGTCTACGGCGCCCGTGACCGCCTGCCCTGCCGAGACGAGGAGCGTGTTTTTGTTTGCCAGCGCCGAGCGCCCCACGAGCGTCGACGCTTGCAGCGCCTGGTTCGAGACCAGTGACGAGGACAGCGAGTCGAACGACGTCTGCAAGCCTGCCAGGCCCTGAACCGTGCCGAACTGCGCGATCTGCCCCAAGAACTCGCCGCTCTCCATCGGCTTGAACGGGTCCTGGTTCTTCAGCTGCGTGAGCATCAGGTGCAGAAAGTCTTCTTGCCCTAAGTCGCCTTCGCGCGTGGCTTGCGGCACGCCGAGACCTGAACCGAGCGCATCGAGTGGGCTGATCATCGCTGCTCCTAGCCTTGACCGAGCGTGAGCGTGCGCAGCAGCAGGTCCTTCGCGGTGTTGATCACCTCGAGGTTGCTCTGGTACGAGCGCGACGCGGAAATCATGTTCGCCATCTCTTCCATCGCGTTCACGCTCGACGCGTACACGATGCCGTCCTCGTTGGCCTGCGGGTTACCGGGGTCGTAGCGCTCGATGGGCGGCGCGGTGCTTTCGATCACGCCGAGCACGTTCACGCCGGCGAGCACGCTGGAGAACGGATCGCTTGCCGCTTGAAACACGGCATGGCGACCGCGATAAACCGCGGCGGCATCGCCGGCCACGTTGTGCATGTTGGCGAGATTGCTGGCCGTCAAGTTCAGGCGCAGCGACTGGGCGGACAGCGCCGAGCCGGCGATGTCGAACGTGCTGAACGTACTCATTAGCGGCTCCCCGTGAGCGCTGCGCGCAGCGTGCTGATCTTGCCGTTGGCGAACAGCAGGCTCGCTTGATACGACACCGCGTTCTCGGCGTAGCGCGACAGCTCGAGATCGGCTTCGACGGTATTGCCGTCGACGGCCGGCTGATGCGGAATTCGGTACTGCAGCGTGGAGCGCGAGCTGAGCGGATCGATCCGCAGGTGGCGCGCATCGGTCGTGGCAAGTTGCCGGGCCGCGCCCAGCTGATCGTTCATCACGGCCGAGAAGGTGAGATCGCGCGCTTGGTAGCGCGGCGTGTCGGCATTCGCGAGGTTCGCGGCCAGCACTTCCATGCGACGAGCGCGAAACAGCAGCGCGGCTTCGTGCACACCCAGGATCGATTCCATCGCAAGTCCCTCTCGCGGCGAATGGCCGCAAGCGCCTAGAGCAACAAGCGTGCCAGTGCGCTCGAAGCCGCGCGGACGCTCGTTTTGCGTTCGCGGCGCTCGAGCGCAGCGGAAATTGTTTGCCGCTCGAAGACGCGCCGAGCGGCGAGTGTTTGCCGCCCGACAGGCGGTTGAAGAGGGGACGGATTAATTTACCGGCGGTGCGCGGCGCGGTTCTGCTCGGGCGGTCTGCCGGTAAATAAATCCGTCCCCTCCGTGGCATACGTCTTGCACTTGGTCTCGGCGATGACCGCTCCGAATACACCCAGAGCTAGCAAGCACGCGCCGCTGCGCCGTTTAGCGCGCGGCGCGGTCGTCGGGATTTTGACGGTCGTCGGCGGGGCGTTGACGGCCGGCGCGCGGGCGGACGATGCGGATGCGCGTTGGCAGCCCACGCAAACGATCGCGGAGGCAGCGCGGATGGCGGCGGCCGCCACGGGCGTTGGGGAGGTCGAGACGGCCGTGATCGACGCGCGGCTCAAACTGGCACGCTGCGGTGGGCCGCTCGAGGCCAAGATCGAGCGCGCGTTCGTGCGCGGTGCCGGCACGGTGGCCGTAAGCTGCGATGGGCCTACGCCGTGGCGCCTATTCGTGCCGGTACGCGCGGTGAACGACGTAACCGTGCTCGTGCTCGCGCGTAACGTGCAGCCGGGCGAGGTGCTGACGGCCGAGGATCTCAGCGTCGCGCCGCGCACGTCGGCATCGTTGCCGTACGACTACTTGACCGACCGCACGCAAGCCGTCGGCCTCACGATTCGCCGCACGCAGCCGGCCGGCGCCGTCGTGACGGCCGCCGCACTGGAGGCCCCCGAAGTGGTGCGGCGCGGAGAGCTCGTGACGTTGACGAGCGGCGCAGGGCCGATCAACGTCAAATCCTCGGGCGTCGCGCTCGAGGCGGCGCGCCTCAACCAACGGCTCAAGGTGCGCAGCGCCTCGGGCCGCGTCATCGAGGGCACGGCCTCGGGTCCAGGCCAGGTTCGGGTAGGTTCTTAAGTAACATGGGGTCTAAAGTTCGCCTGCCACGAGTCGATAAGCGACGAGAGGCGCCTAGCGCCGGAGATGCGTTATGACAGAAAAAATCAATGGACAGGGGTTTAGGCCCGCGGATACCGCTGGAACGCGGCGTTCGGAAGCCGCCAAGCCGGCGAGCAGCCAAGGGCATGCTCGCGCGCGCGGCGCCGATACGTCCACCGCGGGGGACACGGTCAAGATTACGCAGTCGGGAATGCTGCTCAGCAAGCTCGAGGAGCTCGTGCAGCGAGCTCCCGTGGTCGACGCCGAGCGCGTTGCGGCGTTCAAGGACGCCATCGCTTCGGGCAGCTACGAGATCGACGATCGGCAGGTGGCCGATCGCTTGTTGAAGTTCGAACGCGACTTCCTGGGCTGACGCATGCGCAACGAACCGCAACAGGCGGCCTTGAACGCCGTGCTCGGCGAGCAGATTCGCTGCGCCGAAGCCATGCTCGAGACGTTGACGCGCGAAAGCGCGGCGCTCGCAGATGGCGATCACGACGCGCTCGAGCTGGCCACTGCAGCCAAGACCAAGCTCGTCGATACGCTCGAGACGCTCGAGTCGCAGCGACGGCAGATCGCGCCGCAGGACGACGCTTCGGGCGGCGGCGAATGGCAACGCCTCAAAGAGCTCATCGTGCGGTGCAAAGAGCAGAACCAGCGCAACGGCACGTTGCTGAAAGCGCGCGCGGAGAACATCCGGGGCGCGCTTCGGGCGCTGCGCGGCTCCGAGCCCGAGCTGTATGGCGCCAGCGGCCGCACGCCGTCGCAAACCGACGCTCGGCCGCTTGGCACTGCGTGAGCGGAGGGAGTACCCATGTTGGTCGTAAGCAGACGGGCGGATGAGGCGATTCAGATCAAGCTCGCCGACGGCGCAGACGGCAACCTCACGCTCAACGACTTGTTCGCGAAGGGCCCGATCGAGATCACGCTGCTCGGCGGCAACGGCCGACGCGTGAAGATGGGCATCGAGGCTCCGCCCGAGCTGTGCATCCTGCGCGTGGACAAGGACGCGAACGCGGCTTAGTCTCGGGCAGCAGCGGCCGGCGGCGCCGCCTGCGCGACATAATCAATTGCGCGACGAGACATGAGTCACTGCCCCGGTTGGCTGTGCCTGGGACTTGATTTCGGGCGGCCCGCGGTCGCATCCTGTGCGCGTCCCTGGGTACAAGAACAATAAAAGGTACGGGCGATGGAAAGGCGTCTGCTGGAGAGAAACAAGGTTGCGACCACGGTCTACCTCTCGGTCCCGGGAGGCAAGTACCACCGCTGCCGCGCCAAAAACCTCTCCGCCATGGGCGTGTTTCTCGAGATCAAGGCGCTCGGCCTGCCGGCCGGCACGGTCGTCAATCTGGTGTTCGCGGTGAATCTCGGCGACACCATTCGCCTGCATCGCCGCAAGGCCGTGCTCGCACACGTTTCAGAGCGCGGCGCGGGCCTCATGATGCAAGGCCGCGCGCAGCTTCGCCCCACCGCCTAGGTTTCACTGCAGCGAATGCTCGCGGACGCGCTCAGAACGCGTCTTTGAGCGCGCGCGTCCGCGCGAACACCTCCACATCGGGCGCTTCTTCCAGGCCGATCGTCGCGCGCAGCCCCAAGCTTTGCGGCCGCAAGAACGGGTTCGTGGCGCGTTCCTCCACGAGCGTGGTGGGCACGGTGGGCTTACCTGCCGCGCGTAGCCGCGCAACCTGTGCCGCACGCTCCACGAGCGCCCGGTTCTGCGGCTCCACGGTCAACGCGAACCGGGCGTTGCTCTGCGTGTACTCGTGCGCGCAATAGAGCCGCGTGTCGTCCGGCCACGCCAAGATCTTTTGCAGCGAGGTCCACATGTCGCGCGGCGTGCCCTCGAACAAACGCCCGCACCCTAAGGCAAACAGCGTGTCGCCGACGAACGCCGCACGCGCACCTTCGAACCAATAAACGATGTGGCCGCGCGTATGGCCGGGCGTGTCGAAAACGCGCGCGCGATGGGCGCCTAGAGCCACCTCGTCGCCGTCGCCTACGCCAATGTCGATGCCGGGAATGCGTGCGGCATCCGCCCGGGGCCCCACGATCGTGCAGCCCGTGCGCCGCTTCAGCGCCAAGTTGCCGCCGGCGTGATCGGCGTGATGGTGCGTGTTCAGGATATGGGTGAGCCGCCAGCCCTTCGCGTCGAGCTGCACGGCGATTTCTTCCGCGTCCGGCGTGTCGACCGCGGCCGTGGTGCCCGAATCCGCGTCGTGCAGCAGATAACCGTAGTTATCCGTCAGGCACGGGAACATGTGAATCGTAAGCTCGCTCATGACGGTGTTGAGGCTTAGGATTCGGCGATTATCGTACAATCGCCCTGCCGCGCGCTCGTGACGCGCGTTTTTTTGCCGAAAATCCACTCGCCATGCCCATCATCACTCTGCCGGACGGCTCACAACGTTCCTTCCCCTCGCCCGTCGACGGCAGCGCGATCGCGCGCAGCATCGGCGCGCGCCTCGAGCGCGACGCCGTGGCCGTGCGCGTTGACGGCGCCCTCAAGGACCTCACGCTGCCCATCGAGCACGACGCGCGCGTCGAAATCGTGACTCGCACGTCGCCCGACGGGCTCGAGCTGCTGCGCCACGACGCGGCGCACGTGATGGCGGAAGCCGTGAAGGAGCTCTACCCGGAATCCCAGGTCACGATCGGCCCTGCGATCGAGAACGGCTTCTACTACGACTTTGCGCGTGCCGAGCCGTTCACGCCCGAGGATCTCGAGCGCATCGAGAAGCGCATGCACGAGATCGTGGCGCGCGACGAGAAGATCGTGCGCGAGGTCTGGGATCGCGACGCCGCCGTCGAGTTCTTCCTGGGCCAGGGTGAGCGCTACAAAGCCGAGATCATCCGCAGCATCCCCGGCGGCGAGCCGATCTCGCTGTACCGCCAAGGCGAGTTCATCGATCTGTGCCGCGGCCCGCACTTGCCTTCCACGGGCCGCCTCGGCGCGGGCTTCAAGCTGACGAAGCTCGCGGGCGCCTATTGGCGCGGCGACTCGCGCAACGAGATGCTGCAACGCATCTACGGCACGGCCTGGGCCGACGCCAAGGAGCTCAAAGCCTATCTCGACCGGCTCGAGGAGGCCGAACGCCGCGATCATCGCAAGCTCGGCCGGCAGATGGACCTGTTCCACTTTCAAGACGAGGCCGTCGGGGCCGTGTTCTGGCACACGAAGGGCTGGCAGCTGTTCCGCACCCTCGTCGAGTTCATGCGCGACAAGCAAACGGCCGCCGGGTATCGCGAGATCAATACCCCGGAGCTGATGTCGCGCTCGCTGTGGGAAGCGTCGGGGCACTGGGAGTCGTTCGGCGAGAACATGTTCACGAGTGAGACGGCCGACAACCAGACGCTCGTCGTGAAACCGATGAACTGCCCCGGCCACGTGCAAGTGTTCAAGAACGACCTGCGCAGCTATCGGGATCTGCCGTATCGCGTGGCCGAGTTCGGCAAAGTGCACCGATACGAACCTTCGGGCGCGCTGCACGGACTCATGCGGGTGAGAGCGTTTACGCAAGACGACGCCCACGTGTTCTGCACCGAGGCACAGATCACCGAGGAAGCCGGCCGAATCTGCCAGCTCCTGCTGGAGATCTACCGCGGCTTCGGCTTCGACAACGTGGTGATGAAGTTTTCCGACCGCCCGGCGAAACGCGTGGGCAGCGACGACGTATGGGACCGCGCGGAGACGGCGCTCAAAAATGCCATGGACACGCTCGGCCTGCCCTACTCGCTGAACAAAGGCGAAGGCGCGTTCTACGGGCCGAAAATCGAGTTCGTGCTGCGCGACGCCATCGGCCGCGACTGGCAGTGCGGCACGCTGCAGGTAGACCTCAACATGCCGGGCCGTCTCGGGGCTACCTACATCGGCGAGGACGGCCACAAGCACACGCCCGTGATGGTGCATCGCGCGATCTTCGGCTCGCTCGAGCGCTTCATCGGCATTCTCATCGAGCACTACGCGGGCGGGTTGCCCTTCTGGCTGGCGCCGCTGCAAGTCGTGGTCACCACGATCACCTCCGACGCCGACGCTTACGCGCAAGAGGTGGTGGCCGAGCTCGGCCGCGCCGGCTTGCGCGCGGAAGCCGACCTGCGCAACGAGAAGATCAACTACAAGGTTCGCGAGCACAGCCTCGCGAAAATCCCGGTGATTCTGGCGGCGGGCAAACGCGAAGTAGCCGAGCGCACGGTCGCGCTGCGCCGCCTGGGATCGCAGAATCAGACGAGCCTCACGCTCGCCGCCGCCGTCGAGCAGCTTCGCGCCGAAGCCGCCGCTCGCGGCGCCTGAAGCACGGAGACGATCATGCGACTCATGAGCTTCGAGCACGACGGCCGGCCCGGTTTCGGCATTGCGGTGGGGGACGGCTTGGTCGACGCTTCGGCGCGCCTGCCGAACTTCCGCGGCTTGCGCGAGGCGTTGGCCGCGGGCGCGCTGCCCGAGCTCGAGCGCCTCGCCAGCATCCAGCCCGATTTCGCGATCGGCGAAGTGCAGTTCGCACCGGCCATACCGGACCCGGCGGCCAAGCTGCTCTGCGTGGGCATCAACTACGTGCCGCACATCAAAGAGATGGGCCGCGAGCGGCCCGAGCGCCCCGTGCTGTTCGTGCGCTTCGGCGACAGCATCGTCGGCCACGGCCAGCCGCTGTTGAGGCCTGCCGAGTCCGAGCAGCTCGATTACGAAGGCGAGCTCGCGGTGGTCATCGGCAAGCGCGCGCGGCGCGTGAGCAGGGCGCGAGCGCTCGACTACGTCGCGGGCTATAGCTGCTTCAACGACGGCAGCGTGCGCGATTTTCAGCGGCACTCGGGGCAGTTCACGCCCGGCAAGAATTTTCATGCGAGCGGTTCGTTCGGGCCCTGGCTCGTGACGGCGGATGAAATTCCGGACGTCCGGGATCTAACCTTGACCACGCGATTGAACGGCGCGGTGATGCAACACGAGAGCGTCGGCGAGCTCTGCTTCGACGTTGCGCAGCTCATCGAGTATTGCTCCACGTGGGCGCAGCTCGAGCCCGGAGACGTCATCGTCACCGGCACCCCGGGCGGCGTGGGCGCGGGGCGCAAGCCGCCCGTTTGGATGCGGCCCGGCGATACGGTGGAAGTCGAGATTTCGCGGATCGGCACCCTTCGCAATTCGGTGATCGCCGAGCCCGCTGCGTGATGCGCGGGCGGCGATGAGGATGGCCGCGCTGCCTCGAGTGTGCCGCCGGCGCTCCTGGTTGCCGGCCGCTGTGGCGCTCGCCGGCTTCGCGCTTGGGGCCGCCGGTCAACCCGATCTTGCCTGGATCGATCGCGACGCCGTGGCTGCGCGCGAGATCATGGTCGAGACCGACCGCGGCACGCGGCCCCTGACGGTGGTCGTGAAAATCGCAGCTGAGGTCGACGCGCCGGCCAGCGCGATTTGGGACGTGCTACGGGCCTGCGAAATTGCCCCCGAGTACGTGCCGAACGTCGTCAGCTGCAGGCGGATCGAGCAGCTCGACGACGGCCGCGCCGATCTGTTCGTTCAGGTGATCAAGCCGATTTTCTTCCTGCCCACGTTCGAGCACGTGTTCCGCCTGGACTACACGCCTTACACCCGCATCGACGTGCACCGCGTGAGCGGGCCGATCGAGCACATGGAAGGAAGCTGGTGGCTGCTGCCGCAGGAAAACGGCCGCATTTTGCTCGTCTACCAGGTGGCGCTCGATCCCGGCTTGCCGATTCCGCGCTTCCTGGTGCGCGCAACCCTGAAGCGCGACTTGCCGAAGATCGTGCAGGCCGTGCGGGAGCGGGCCGAAGCGGCGGATTGAGGGGGGACGCCCCAAGAGGGGACGGATTTATTTAATCCGTCCCCGGCTGGTTTGCCTCTTTCGGGCGAAGGCGTGGACGGATTAAAAAAATCCGTCCCCACTCTTTTGCTGTGAAGGGGGTCACCGCCATTCGGTTGCAGGATTGGTACGGTTCCGGGGCTGTGGAACCCTTCGCCGACAACGCCCCCCGCATATTGATTCTGGAGCCCGACGGCAAAGTCCGCTCCGCGCTGCTGCGCTACGCCGTCAAGGGCTGGCAAGGTGCCGCCGTGCAGTCGACGTCGGGCACGCTCGTCGACGCGCTCGGCGACCTCGAGCGCCTAAAGAGCTTCGACGTGCTGCTCGTCGGCTGCGACTTCTCGCGCGACGGCACGGCCGAAAACCCCACCCTCCAAGCCCTGCGCGCCGTGGCGGCCGATCCGCGCAACCCGGCGGTCATTCTGTTGACGAGCAAGGGCAGCGAGTACACGGCCGTTCAGGCGATCAAGTCGGGAGCGTTCGATTACGTGCCCAAGGCGCTGCTCGGCCGCGAGCAGGTGTTGAGCGCCGTGCAGCGAGCGATGCTGCACCGCAAGGGCTTGCTGGGGGACAAAGGCGGCACGGTTACCGGCGTCGTGCGCCTATTCGGCTACGACATGCGCCGCTGCCTCGCCACTCGCGACAGCGTGTCGGTGCACGTTGCATTCAGCGCGGAGCGCGGCAAGGAGGTGGTGCTCAAAGTGCTGCACCGCGGGCGCGGCGCCCTGTCGCGCGACGCGAGCTTCGAGCGCCTGGTGACGGAGTTCAAGCTGCTCTACGACATCGACGACCACGCGGTTGCCGCCATCCACGACTTCCGGGTGACGAGCCAGTATTGCTACATCGCGATGGAGTATTTTCCGCTGGGGCACTTGGGCACGCAGCTCGATTCGCGGCTGCCGCCGACAGAAGCCTTGCACTACGCGCGCGAGATCGCACGCGGCCTATCGATCATCCATACGGCAGGCGTCGTACATCGCGATTTGAAGCCCGGCAATATCATGCTGCGCGACGACGACAGCGTGGCGCTCATCGACTTCGGCATTTCCCAGTCGGCGCACGTGCCGAAGAGGGAGGCCGCGAACGGGCAAGAAGAGATTGCGGGCACTCCGTACTACATGAGCCCCGAGCAAGCCGTCGGCGCTGCCACCGACGAGCGCACCGACCTCTACGCGCTCGGCGTGATCCTCTATCAGATGCTAGCCGGCGAGAAACCGTATGTCGGTGCCACCACGAACGAGATCTTGGAGCAGCACCGCCACGCCGCGGTGCCCACGCTCGAGCCGGCGCTCGCGGCCTTCCAGCCGCTGCTGAACAAGCTGCTTGCCAAGGATCCGGCGCAGCGCTTCGGTAGCGCGCGCGAGGTGCTGGAGGCGATCGAGCAGGCGTCCGCTCCGCCAATCGCGGCCGAGCCGCTGCCGGCCCTGGCGGGCTAGCCGTCGTCGCTCGTCAGACTCTCGAAATCGAACAGGTTGCGGTCGGCGAGGTGCGAAGGCGTGACGTTTTGCAGGCTCTTGAAGAGTCGATCCGTGCGGCCGGGATCTTGCTGTTCCCAGCTTGAGAGCATGGCCTTGATCTCCCGCCGCTTCATGTTCTCCTGCGAACCGCAGAGGTTGCAGGGAATGATGGGAAACTCGCGGCCGCGCGCGTAACGAACGACGTCGCGCTCCGCACAGTACGCGAGCGGCCGAATCACGACGTGCTTGCCGTCGTCGCTTTTCAGCTTCGGCGGCATGGCCTTGAGCCGCGCGCCGAAAAACATGTTGAGAAACAGCGTCTCGACGATGTCGTCGCGATGATGGCCGAGTGCGATCTTCGTGGCGCCGAGCTCGTCGGCTATGCGATACAGAATGCCTCGGCGCAAGCGCGAGCAGAGCCCGCACATCGTCTTGCCGGGCTCGATGACGCGCGTGACGATCGAGTACGTATCTTCGGTAACGATGCGATGCCTTACGCCGAGCCCTTCAAGGTACGCGGGCAGCACGTGAGCCGGGAACCCCGGCTGTTTCTGGTCGAGGTTGACGGCCACGAGCTCGAAGCTCACGGGGGCCTTGCGCTGCAGCGAAAGCAGCATGTCGAGCAGCGTGTACGAATCCTTGCCGCCCGACACGCAAACCATGACGACGTCGCCGTCCTCGATCATCCGATAGTCGCCGATGGCCTTGCCCACGAGGCCGCGCAGCTCGGCCTGGAGCTTTTTCCAACGGCCCGAGGCCTCCGCGGCCGCCCGAGGGGACGGGTCCGATGGGACGGTAAGGGCTTCCGGCGTGGACACAATCGCTCTCCTGTGAAGGCCGCCCATGATAGCGGGTCTCGGCGCCGCCAAAACAGCGGGTTAGCGCGATCGCGGAGCCGATGTTTCGACGCTGCAAGTATCTTTGCAGGTTCGCCGCACCCGTAAGGTGACATAACCGCCGCGTCGGCGACTGGCGACGGGGGCAAGGCTCTGTGAAGCCTATCACTGCAACGGTTGGCGCTTTTCCCTACTGTTCGACCACTCGATTACGTAAATCGGTCAGCCATGAAGCGTGCAGTCATCGCACTCGTTCTAGCGCTCGCTGCGCTCGCACTGCTGATCTCGCTTGCCCTCGAGTCGCGCTCGCTACCCGTTGAAACGCACGTCGCCCAATACACGATCGCCGGCGACCTCGAGCGTTTGAACGGCGACTTCCGCGCGCTCGTCGACACGCTGCAATCGGCATGGGAAGCGCAAGCGGCCCCCGGCGAAGGCGCGCGGGCTCTGCTCGCTCGCGTGGCAGCGCAGCCGCAAGCGCTGCCGGCATCGTTGTTCGCGATGCAGGGCAACGCCAACCAGGAATCGCGCCTCAGCAACAGCCACACCACGTTCATCGCAGCCATTGACGAAGCGAACGAGCTCGCAACGGAGCTGATCGCGGATCAAAGCCGCTATGCGAGCTCGGTTTCGTTCCTGCGCGAATCCGGCGCAGCGGTGATCCAACAGCTCCGCAACGAAGGTCTCGACCGTCAAGCGGCCGACACGTTCCAGCTCGTCGTCGGCACGCTGGATTTCGCCGGCAAGAATGCGTCGGTGCGGGCCGGAGAGCTCGAGCGTCTGCTGGTCACTCTCGGCCGCGATCAGCGCGTCGATACCATGCCCGGCGACGTAGACGTGCTGCTGACCTCGGTGGGCACGATCCTTCAGAACAAGCCGCTCATCGAGAGCAAGCTGAGGCAGCTCGTTGCAACTCCCGTCGGCGACTACGCCGCGGCGCTCAGCGCAGCAGCTCAGGAGATGTACACGATTGCGGTTACGCGCATCGATCAGGCGCGGCTCATGCTCGCCGTGTACGCCGTGGTGCTGCTGCTTGCCGTCGGTTTCATTGCGCTGCGGCTGCACGGCAGCTACCGCGAAATCAATCACGCGAACACCGAGCTCGCGGTGCTCAACGAGTCGCTCGAGCAGCGCGTGGCGGAGCGCACGCAAGAGTTGAGCGGAACGCTGGCGGATCTCAAAGAGTCGCAAGTGCAGCTCGTGCAGGCGGAGAAGATGTCGTCGCTGGGCCAGCTCGTGGCGGGCATCAGCCACGAAATCAATACGCCGCTGCTCTATCTTGCGAATAACGCCGAGCTCATTCGCGAGCGGCTCGAGCCGCTACGCGATTTCATCGGCGCGTGCGTGAACGCGTTTTCGATCAAGTCGGAGGACTTCTCGGATCGCGCGGAGTATCAAGCCAAGTTCGTGAGCGCGCTGCGCGACGTGAAGATTCAGCTCCGCGATTTCGAGCTCGACGCTGCGGTGGAGGAAATTCAAGACCTCACACGCGACAGCATTGCGGGCTTGGGCGAGCTCACGGAAATGGCGCAGAGCTTGAAGGACTTCAGCCGCCTCGACCGCGCCCCGATCGCCAGCTTCGACGTGAACGCCGGCCTCGACAAGACGCTGCTGATCGCGAAAAACATCATCAAGCACAAGGCTACGGTCAACAAGTTCTACGGCGAGATTCCGGAAATCGAGTGCTCGCCATCGCAGATCAACCAGGTGTTCCTCAACATCGTCACGAACGCCGCACAAGCCATCGAGACTCAGGGCGAGATCGTGATTACGACGAAGCTGCACGGCAGCAACCACGTGGCCGTTCGCATCTCCGACACGGGCTGCGGCATTCCCGAGGAAAACTTGAACAAGATTCGCGACCCCTTTTTCACGACGAAGGAAGTAGGCACCGGCACTGGCCTCGGCTTGTCGATCGTCGACGAGATCATCCGCAGCCACTTCGGCGAGCTGCAAGTCGAGTCGGTCGTCGGCAAGGGCTCGGCCTTCACCGTGATCCTGCCCATCAAGCGCCCGGGCACCAGGGAGCAGCCGGCGACACTGGACGTCGACGACTTCCCGCCGCTGCAGGAAGCGGTGTAGCGCATGCAGGCACACGCCGCACAAGACGCACACCGGCCGCGGCTTTTGTTCGTCGACGATGAGCAGCGAGTGCTGAACTCGATGCGGATCATGTTCCGCCGCCAATTCGACCTGTTCCTCGCGTCGCACGGCGCCGAAGCGCTCGACATCGTCCGCGACAAGGACATCGACGTGATCGTGGCCGACCACCGCATGCCGAGGATGACCGGCGTCGAGGTCCTATCGAAGGTGCGCACGCTGTCGCCGCGCACGGTGCGCATCCTGCTCACGGGCTACGCCGATCTCGATGCCGTGGAGGGATCGATCAACGACAGCGAGGTGTTCCGCTTCTTGACGAAGCCCTGCGCGCCGCAACAGCTGCGCGAGACGATCGAGCTTGCCGCGAAGCTGGCTCGGGAAACCCCGGCGCCGCCCGCGACGCCGGAGGCGCTGACGGCAGGCGACACCCCCGGCGACACGATCGAAATCATTCTGCAAAGCGACACCGTTACCGAGGTGTCGTCGGCGCAAAAGGCCGCCGAGCGCACGGGCAGCACCGCTGCATTCGAGCGGCCCGACTTTGCAAAGGCGTCTGGCGCTTCGCCGAGCCCCGTGCCAAGCGCGCGCCCGAAGCTCGCGGCCGGCTTGGGCGTGGTGGTGTTTTCTACCGATCACGAAGTCATCGAGGTGGTACAGCGGGCCGTAAGCGGCCGCTTACCCGTCTATACGGCCGGCAACATCGTTCAAGTCGTGAAGTACCTCACCGAGCAGCGTCCCGGAGTGCTCGTGACCGACGTGTCCGAGGACAAGGCCACCATCCAGTCGATGACGTCGCGGCTCAAGGAACACTTGCCGCAGCTCGTCACGATCGCCGTCTCGCAACATCGCGACGTGCTCGACATGGTGTGGCTCATCAACCACGGCCAAATTTTCCGCTTCCTGCGCAAGCCGCTCTCGGCGGGCCGGACGGCGATCAGCTTGCAGGCGGCGTTACAGCATCACCGCTTGCTGCTCAAAAATCCCGAGCTCGTCAAACGCCATGAAGTCGACGCCGCCACCACTAGCGACTCCGGCGTCATGGACGGCGTGTTCGCCAAGCTGAAGGGTCTCAAACGTCTTTGGGCAAGCTCATGAGCGCCGTGAAACCGACGAGCTCGAATCAAGCCGACTTGATGCTGTGGATCGGCGGCGGCGCCGTCGCCGCCATGGGCGCCGCTTGGCTGTTCATCACGCAGCCCTGGGCGGGCGGCGCGCCCGCCGCAACTCCGACACCGGCGGTCACGCCCGCTCCCGAGTCTTCGGCGGCGACGCCGCCGGCACTGACGGCCGAGGCCGAGGCAGTTGCCGGCGGCGCCGCCGCGGTCTCGCCCGATGCCACGCTCGACAACCCGCTGCGCATGGCGCAGCTCGCGTATGACGCCGGCATGCTCGTGCAACCCGAGGAATACAGCGCTTGGACGCTATTCTCGCGCGTGCTCGAGGACGAGCCGGACAACGCAACCGCGCGCGAAGGATTGGCAAAAGTGGCCGATGACCTCGTGCGCCGCGGCGAGACGGCCCTCGACCAAGGCCGGTTCGACGACGCGCGCGCCACCGTGGAGCGCATCCGCGCCGCTTTGCCCGACCATGCCGGCGCGAAGACGCTCGCACAAAAGATCTGGCCCGACGTTGCGGCAGCGGCGCCCACCCGCCCCGTGATCTCGCTGCCGGAGCCCGAGCTCGCGCGCGTGACGCGCGCGGATGCCGAGGCCGAGTCGGCGCCGGCGCCGGCACCGCCGCCCAAGCCGCAGGTGGACCCGGTGGCCGAAGCAAGCCGAATGTTCCAGGACGCGCTGGCCGAAGGCCGTCTCTTGACGCCGCCGGAGCAAAACGCGAAGCACTTCGTGAGCGAGCTGAACCGTTTGAGCGTGGACCACGAGCTCGCCAAGAGCGCGCGCACCTCGTTGTCGCTGGAGTTCCTCTCGCGCGCCGCCCAATCGATCGAAGCGTTGGATCCCGAAGCGGCCGGCATCTGGATCGATGAAGCCGAAGCGCTGCTCGGCGCCACCGACGACGGCGTGCGCCAGGCGCGCGCGGCGCTCACCGAGCAGCTCATCGCGATGGAAATTGCCAAGCCGGTGCCGGCTTCGGCGCTGAAGATCACGACGTACGTGGCGCCCTCTTATCCGGCGCGCGCCAACGAGCGCGCGCAGGAAGGCTGGGTCGACGTGGAGTTCACGGTTGGCACCGACGGTAAAACGCGCAACGTCGTGATCACCGACGCGTCGCACGACTCGTTGTTCCGGCGCGAAGCCACGGAAGCCGTCTCGAAATGGGAATTCGAGCCGCGCGTCTTCATGGGCCGCGCCATCGAGCAAACCTCCTACACGCGCATCCGCTTCGTTCTGTAGTTGCTCTGCCACGCGCGGTCACGGCAATTTCGCCGCGCGAGCCGCACGCTTCGTGGCATTCGACATAACGCCGTTCGTGATTGCCGCGAGCGCCTCGTCGTTGGGCTAAACTCGTTCGTGAAGTCTCTGAAGAAGACTACGGAGAGCCGTCATGCGCCTGTCGAACATCGCCGTCACAACTTTGCTGCTCGCCGGCTTCGGTACGGCTCACGCGCAGTACCGCTGCGACTGCACCACCGTGGTCGATACTTGTAGCGCTGAAGTCGAGGCACGCGGCTCGTTCCTCGAGATCACGACGAATCAGCAGCAGTGCGCGCGCGTCGACTACTTCGTCGACGGCCAGCCGTTCGTCTCCATGGTCGTCGACGGTTCGGACCGTCAAAACTGGCTCGCCCGCACAACGAATCCGCGCATCCTCGTGCAGAGCTGCCAAGTGTGCCGCGATACCGGCAGTGCCGGCGCCGCTGCGGCGCAGCCGGCTCCGCCACGCGCCGCCGCGAACGCCGCTCCCGCCGACGGCGACGGCGGTCTCGAGCCGCTGCTCGCCGGCGTACCCGAGTATCCCGAAGCCGCGCGCGCACGTGGCCTGCGCGGCTCGGTCGAAGTCGAGTTCACGGTTACGCCCGCAGGAAGAGTGGAGAACGCGCGCGTCGTCTCGGCCGAGCCGCGCAACGTTTTCGATTCCGCTGCGCTCGCGGCGATCTCGCGGCGCCGTTATCCGGCCGACCCCGAGCGCGAGCCGCAAGTGCTTACCGAGCGCATCGAGTTCGCGCCTCCGCCGGCGGCACGCGCCGTGGAAACCGTCAGCACCGGTAACGGCCCGTTGAACCGCTGCGTGCGCGAAGATGCGGTCTACAACTACGGCGACATGGTCGACGTGGGTCTCATCAACGCTTGCATGGAGCCGATCGCATTGTTCGGGTGCGCGCAGGGTACGGGTAGGGATCTCGGCCGTTGGGTGTGCAGCAGCTCGGAGCAACGCGGCGACATCCTCGTGCCGTCCGGCGACCAACGGCTCGGACGCCGCTACATGTCGGGCAACGCCACCGATTTCCGCACCTACACGTATCGCGACAGCTTCCCGCTCACGCGCGCGCCGAACTCGCAGTTGTGGTGGGTTGCCTGTGCGGAGTCGGATGCCGCGTGCCGGTCCGATGCAAGGCTCTGGACCCGATCCGTCAGCGGCCAGGACGCTAGCATCGACCCGCAGGCGCGGAGCACGATTGCGGTCGCTAGCTCCGACTAATTTGTCGCTCCAAGAGGGGACGGATTTGTTTTGCGCTCGAGTCGTTGAGCGGAAGCGAAGTCGTTAAGCGCAAAATTGATCCGTCCCCTTTTCGCCTCCGTTCAGGGCGCAAAAAAAATCCGTCCCCAAATCCGTCCCCAACCGTCCTACGGCGCGACCGTGACTTCGATGACGAAGGTCTTGCGCTCGTCGCCGGCGCGAAGCTGCGCCGCGAGCTGACCGCCGGAGCCGCTTCGGGCCACGAGGGTTAACGGCAGCGCGTTGTCGCCGGCGACGAGAGCCGTGTGCGAGACGACGCGGGCGTCACCAGGATGCGACGCGAGCTCGACGCCTGCAGGCAGGTCCACGGTGAGCTCGGCGTTGGCGACCGGCATGCGCGCGACAAACATGAGGTGGATGGTTTGCGGCTCGCCGATCGCGAGGGTCACCGACGGCGTGTCGACATTGCGCAGCGAGCTCGGGCTGCGCACGTTCAAACCCGTGAGCACCACGGTGAGCATCGTGAGCCCAAACGCGCCCAGGAACGTGAACCCGACGACTCGCTGCGCGCGCGTGGGCTTGTGGCGCGGCGCACCATCGGCGGGCTTGGAATCGAGCGGCTGCGCGGTCACGGCCGGTCCGTTTGGGCCGTTCGATCGGCTAGTATTCGTGAGGGGCCGCGCACGGCAGGATCATACTCGAACCTACCGCGCTGCGGGCTCGTGTGCGGCCGAACCAAATCGGTAGGGCGCGGGTCAGAAAAGCGGTGAACGAGACGATGATGGCGCGAATAGCGGCAACGATCGCGGCAGCGGCAACCCTGGCCTTCGCGAGCGCCGCCGCGGCCCGCGATCTGCAGGACGTGCTGAATACCGGCACTCTGCGCGTCGGCGTAACGTTGTTCGCGCCGTGGGCGGCCCGCAATGGCGATGGCGAGCTCATCGGCTTCGAGGTGGACGTGGCGCGGCAGATCGCGGCCGACATGGGCGTGACCGTGGCGCTCGTGCCCTACGACGTCGACCGGCTCATTCCAGCCCTGGAGTCCGGCGAGATCGACTTGATCGCGGCGGGGCTCACGATCACCCCCGAGCGCGCGCTGCACGTCAATTTCAGTAACCCGTACGCCGAGAGCGGCATCGCGCTCGCAACCCACCTCGAGCGTACGGCCGCCGTCACGGACGTGACTTCCCTCGACAGCGACGCTTACACCATCGCGGCCGTCGAAGGCTCCGTGGGCGTGCAGCTCGCGCGGCGGTTGTGGCCGAGCGCCAATCTCGCGCTTTTCCAATCCGTGGACGAGGCCAGCCAAGCGCTGCTCGCCGGCGAGGTGCACGGTTACGTGGAAGACGAGCCCGTGCCCACGTACTTGGCCCTCGAGAATCCCGGCGTGATCGACGTGCCCATGGCGCGGCCGTTGCTCGCGAGCAGCGCGGGCTTCGCCGTGAACAAGGGCGACCCGGATTTCCTGGCGTACTTGAATGCGTGGATCGTTGCACGCG
>CAMPKU010000023.1 GCA_946887385.1 uncultured Gammaproteobacteria bacterium | reverse complement strand
CCTGTAGGCTGCGTCGGCGCCGTCCTGGCGCCGACGCTCCCGAAAGCGTCGTTCGAGATCCGCGCCGCTGGAAGGCGTGTCTCGCGCTGATCGCTAATCGCTAATCGCGGGTCGTGTCGCCGATTGCTGGTGGGGGTGGGGTTAGGTTTGCATGCCCCAGCGGCGGACGGTGCGGTGCTCGATCGTGCGGAAGATGACGTTTTCGACGAAGAGGCCGAAGATGATGACTGTCAGGAGGCCCGCGAATACTTCGGGAATTCTGAGCTGATTCTTGTTCTCGAAGATGTACCAGCCGAGGCCGCCCGAACCGGAGCTCACGCCGAACACGAGCTCGGCCGCGATCAAGGTTCGCCACGCGAACGCCCAACCCACCTTGAGGCCCGTGAGAATGCTCGGGAACGCGCCGGGAATCAGTATCCGCAGAATGTAGCCCACGCTCGTGAGGCCGTAGTTCTGGCCCACCATGCGCAGCGTCGGCGACAACGCGCGAAAGCCCGCGAACGTGTTCAGCGCCACGGCCCAGAGCACGGCGTGCACGAGCACGAAGATCACGCTGTTGTCGCCCAAGCCGAACCAGATCAGCGCCAGCGGCAGCAATGCGATCGAGGGCAGCGGGTTGAACATGGCCGTGAGCGTCTCGAGTAAGTCGGCGCCAAGACGCGAGACGCTGGCAAAGGCCGTGAGCAGCGCCGCGAACACGAGCCCGGCCGCGTAGCCCTTGAGCAGTAGCGTCAGCGTGTAGAGGCCCGCCGCCGGGATCTCGCCGGCAGCGACGCTGGAAAGCAGCGCGCGCAGCGTGTCGGTGAACGTTGGAAACAGCAGCGGATTGCCAAGCACGCGCGCGTAGATTTCCCACGCTGCCGCCAGCAGCACGAGCAGCGCGGATTTCCGAACAGTGCCGTTGGCATAGAGCCTGGTCCAAAAACCGAGCGGCGCGGCTACGACGGCGAAGCCGGCAGCCTCGGCCAGCGGCTCATGCAGGATTTCGGGTCTGGCCGTGTAGGCGGCAGGTTCCTCAGACATCGGCGATGCCTCCCGTGCGATCGAACAACAGTCGTTGAATCCGCGCCGACGTAAGCTCGCCGTCCGCGCCGGGCACGTCCTTGCCCGTGCAGTTGATTTCGGCCTTCGTGCGCCCGGGGTGCGGCGTCAGCAACAGGATGCGGTTGCCGATGCGAATGGCCTCGGGAATCGAGTGCGTGACGAACAGCACCGTGAATCGCGTATCTTCCCAGAGCTGCAGCAGGTCCTCCTGCATCTTGCCGCGCGTGAGCGCGTCCAAGGCCGCGAACGGCTCGTCCATGAGCAGGATCTGCGGCTCCATCGCCATTGCGCGTGCGATGGCCACGCGCTGTTTCATTCCGCCCGAGAGCGTGTGCGGAAAGTTATCGGCGAATTTCGACAGACCCACCTTGTGAATGAAGTGCAACGCGCGCTCGACGGCTGCGGCTTTCGCGAGCTTGCCGCTGGCCGTGAGCGCGAACACGACGTTGTCGCGCACCGTCTTCCACGGCAACAGCTGATCGAACTCTTGGAACACGAAGGCGCGATCCGGCCCCGGTTTGCCGATGCGGACGCCGTTCAGCAGCATTTCGCCTTCGACGGGCTGAAGATATCCACCGATCGCCTTGAGCAGCGTGGACTTGCCGCACCCCGACGGGCCGAGCACGACGAAGCGATCGGCTTTCCGCACGTCGAAGCTCACGCGGTACGTTGCAGTCACGAGCTGCTCGCCGGTGCGATATTGCAGCGTCACGCCGTTAACGGTGAGGAGCGTGGGTTCTTGCATGGCGCCGCGAGTATACCGTGCGACGCAGCGCGCTCGGTTGACGGGGCGGTTCGGTCCGCTGCAGAACTGGCTTCCGCGCGGTGAATCGTGGCAGAGTCGCGCGAGGCTTTGCGGGAACGACAAGAGCAACCACGGTGAGCGCCGAATCGAACGAGAAACCCCCGCAGGCGATTTTGTTCGAGATGTTGTTCGGCGCGTGGACCGCAAAAATTCTCGCCGAGATCGTGCGGCTCGACGTGCCCGACGCTCTCGCAGCAGGACCGCTGACGGCCGACGAGCTCGTGCGCACCAGCGGCATTCGTGCCCATCCCGTCGCGCTGCATCGCGCGTTGCGAGCGTGCGCTGCGCTCGGCATCGTTACCGAAGACTCCGCGGGGCGGTTCGGCCAGACGCGCCTGTCGGCGCTGCTCACGCGTGATGCCCCCGGAACGCTGAAGCGCTTCGTCGAGTATTCGGGCGGCATGCTCTGGAAGGTGTGGAGCGGACTGTCCGAAGGCCTCGCCACGGCGGCACCGCAAGCACGCGCGCAGCTCGGCCTCGACTTTTTCGAATATCTGGCCGCCAATCCGAAATCTCTCGAAGAGTTCGGCGCAACGCTGAAGGTGCACAGCGCCGTCGTCAACAAAGGCGTGCTCGAGCGCTACGATTTCGCGGGCATTCGCACGCTCGTCGACGTCGGCGCGGGTTTCGGCCATCTCGTACTGGCCGTGCTCGAGCAATATTCCGGCGTTCGCGGCGTCGTGTTCGACTTGCCCGAGGTGATCGAGGCAGCACCGCTTCAAGTGCCCGTCCGCAACGACGCCGTTGCGCAGCGGCTCACGTACGTTCCCGGCGACATGTTCGAAAGCGTGCCGCCCGCCGATGCGTACGTGTTGAAGCTGATCCTGCACGATTGGGACGACGCAGCGTGTGCCACGATTCTGCGCAACGCCTGCGCGCGTCTCGCTCCCGGTGGCCGTGTGATCGCGATCGATGCCGTGCTGCCGCCGCTCGGCGACGTGTCCGACGTGCCGAGCAAGCTGCTCGACGTCAACATGATGCTGCTCTTGCCGGGCAAGGAACGTACGCGGGTGGAGTGGGAGGCGCTGTTTCGCGGCGCTGGCCTCGCGGTGACGGCCATGGTTCCGATTCCCGACGCGTACAACACGTTTTTGATCGAGGGGCGGCGGGCGGAGTAGCTACGAAGACGGGACGGACTTCAAGTCCGTCCCCGTCCGGGCCCTCAGAAGCCGACGAGCCCGAGTGCGTGCTCGAGACGCGCTCGCAGCGCGTCGGACTTGAGCGGAAACGCGCGGAAGAAGTCCGCTCGTGTCAGTGCGGCATTACGCTCACGGGCGTTCGCGGCCCAGAAAGCCGCGCGCGCGTCGTCGCCGGAGAGTGCGTGCGCTGCGGCCGCTATCACGGCGATCAACACGTGCGCTCCCGGCGAACGCGCGCCGCGCTCGACCCAACGCGCTGCCTCGGCGTCCTCGCCGCGCAGCATGTGCGTGAAGCCGCGCGTGGCCAACATGGCGTAGTGCAGGGGGTCGAGCGGACTCAGCCGCATCGCCAGATCGACGTGGTCGCGGCCTTCGCTGGGTCGCCCCGCCATCGCCTCGGTCCATGCGCGCGCGTAGATTCCCTGCGCGTAGTTCGGGCTGATCTGCGTGGCGCGCTCGAGCCAGCCGAGGCTCGTATCGAGGTCGCCCTCGAGCCAATACGTGCGTCCCATCGTGAAGTTGACGAACGGCTCGAGCGGATCGAGCTCGAGACCGCGCGAGGCAAAGTGCCGCGCCTTGGCGGTGGCGCCGGCGATGTCGTCCGTGTAATGCATGAACGCGCTTTGGAAGTGCACGAACGACATTGCGGCCTGCGCGCGCGCGAAACCCGGATCCAGTGCCAGCGCCCGCTGGAATAGATCCGCTGCTGCGCCGTTGTCGCGGCGGTTGAAGCGATACAGGTGTTGCAGGCCCAGGTGGTAGGCGGACCAAGCGTCGAGGTTCTCGACCGCGGCCAGGCGGGCGAGCGACGCTTCGTGCAGCGGAATCCGAATCTCGAGCGCCATGACCACTTGGGAGCGGATCTGTTCGCGTATCGCGTGCACGTCGTCGAGCTTGCCCGCAAAACGGTCGGCCCAGACGATGCCGCCGTCGCGAGTGTCCACGAGCTCGACGAGCACGACGAGCCGCGATCCTGTGAGCTCGATCGTGCCGCACAGGCAGTAGCGCACGCGCAGCAGTCGTCCAATGTCTGCGAAGTCCGCGTCCGGCACGCGCAAGCGAAACGACGACCCGCGCGCGGTGACGAATAGCCAGCGCAAGCGCGCAAGGTCCGCGATGAGCTCGTCCGGAAGCGCCGTTGCCAGCGTCGCGTACCGCTGATCGGTGCCGGCGAATCGAAACGGCAGCACGGCGAGCGACGGCCTCGACGCGTCCGGGCCGGACGGGCTCTCGTGGCCGGAGTCTACGCCGTGCTCGGTTGACTGCACGGCGGAGCCGCTGCGCGCCGCGCGCGTCGGCGCGACGAACCGATAGCCTTGGCCATGGATCGTCTTGATATATTTCTGCGTGGTGCCGTCGTCGCCGAGCGCAGCGCGCGCCGATTTCACGCGACTCGCCACGGCGGCATCGGAAACGGCACGCCCGTCCCACACCTTTTCGACGATCTCGTCCTTGGACACGAGGCGCTCGCCGTTGGCAACGAGCAGCGCCAGCACTGCAAACACCTGCGGCTCGAGGTGCACTGGCTCGCCTTCCGCTCGAAGCTCGACGGCGGCGAGGTCCAGCTCGAAGTGGGCGAAGCGATAGAGCATGCGCGGCTAGGATAGATCAGCCGGCTGCGGGCCCGAAGGGCCGTTCATGATTTCTCCATGCACTCTGCAAGCTTGCGGTTCCGGGCCGTGCGAATCTCTCGCGCACTGGGCTTGGAAGGTCCCGGCCCGCAGATCAAGAGGAGAGAGAGTCATGCCATTGGTCACGATCGATGTCATCAAGGACGTGTTCACCCCGTCGCAGAAGAAGGAGCTCATCGCGAAAGTCACCGAAGCGATGATTGCCGTGGAGGGCGAGAACATGCGTCCGGTCACTTGGGTTCGCATCAGCGAATTCGAGGGGGGAGACTGGGCCATCGGCGGCAAGGCGCTGAAGGCCGCCGACGTTCAAGCGCTAGCGGCGGGCAAAGCTGCGTAACTGCAAGGCGCGGGCGGGTCTGCCTTGGCACCCGCCTGCGCCTGAGCTTTTTCAACTCTGGGGGTGATCCATGTATTACCAGCAAATGAACCGTGGGGCGCTTGGCGGGCACGCTTTCGCTGCGCTGCTCGCATTGGGATTGGCCGACGCGCCGGCGTCGGCACAGAACGCCGTTTCCGAGCAAGCGGTCGCGCGTAAGGCCGACGACCGATCCCTCGACTGGGGCCCGTGCCCTTCGTTCATGCCGGCCGGATGCGCGTTGGCGGTGTTGCACGGCGACCCTTCCAAGCCGAACGCGGACGTGTTCTTCAGAGTGCCCGCAGGTGCGAGCTTGCCCATTCACTGGCATACGTCCGCCGAGCGTATGGTTCTCGTCAGCGGCGAGCTGCGCGTAACCTACCAAGGCCAAGAGCCGGTTGTGCTGACGTCCGGGGCTTATGCGTACGGCCCGCCGGGACGGCCGCACGGTGGCGATTGCGTCAGCGCCACTGCGTGCACGCTCTTCATCGCGTTCGAGGAGCCCGTGGATGCCGTGGCCGCCAAGGACGGACATCGTCCTTGAAGCTCGTGCCGCGAAACGGGCGTCTCAAGACCCCGCCGCGCCGTGGATTTCGGGAAAAAACATGTCGCGCCAGGAGGCCGGGCGGTTCTCGATCGAGCCGATGTCATGCATGAACCCGGCGTACTTCGCCACGTTCTCGGGCGTCGTGGTGAAGCGGATGTCGGGATCGCGCAGCACCTCGACGAGCTCGTCGACCGAGAAGCCGGCCGCCGACTCCGCGTTGAACAGGATCTCGGCCGCGGCTTGCGGGTCGCTGCGAATGATCTCGTGGGCTTCCTCGAGCGCGGCGACCACGGCGGCATAGGCTTGTGGATTCGCTTCGCGAAAGCGCGCCGTCGTCGACAGCATCGTGAACGTGGTATCGCCGCCCATGATGTCGTCCGTATCGAGCACGGTTCGCACGCGCGTATCTTGGATCTCGCGTTGATGGAACGGCGGCGACGTGAAGTGGGCGTTGACCTGGTTGCCTCCGGAGAGCAGCGCGATCAGCGCATCGGGATGCGTCATCGTCACGGTATAGCGATCGAAGCGAAAGGCTTCCGCCGTGCCGTAGCGCTCGGCCGCGTACATCTGCATGTTGATCGACGGGATCGACACCTTGACGGCCGTAACGGCGATCTTGTCCGTTTCCGTGAGGTCGTCGATCGAGGCGAGTGCCGGGTTGGTCGTATTCAAGTACATCGGCAAGGACGACATTGCCGCCACGCCGCGCACGTCGGCCGAGCCGCGCGTGCGGTCCCACAGCGTGATGAATGCGGGCGGCCCAGCGGCGATGAAATCAACCGAGCCCGACAGCAGCGCGTCGTTCATGACGGCGGGCCCGCCCAGGTCGATCCAGCGAACCGTGAGCTCCGGCAGTCCTGCGGCGCGCGCATGTTTTTCCACGAGCGCTCGATCGCGCATCACGAACAAAGGCAAGAAGCCGACGCCGCCAGCGCCGAGCGGAATGCGGACCTCGGTGACGTTCGCGTCTCGGCCGCCGCAGCCGGCGGTGAACGCGAGGGCGGCGGCTAGCAGCGCGAGACTGGCGGTGCGGCGAGTGACTCGCATTGCGTCAGTGCGTAGTGCGCCCGGAGCGCAGCGCGGGGGTGGGACGCGGCACGGTGGCGCGTGCCAGGTCGCCGGCGTTCGCCAGTGAGTCGATGCGCCAGCACTGCTCTACGACGGCGTCCACTTGGCTGCGCGGCAGCGCGAGCACGGCTTGATCGACGAACTTCTCCGTAAGCTGCTCGTTGCTGAGCGGCCGGTGCACGTTGCCCAGCGATTGCTCCACGAACTTCGTGAGCGTTTCGCCGTTCCGCAGCACGACCTCGATGCTCACCTGATCCGCCGTGATCGAATCGTCGGCGACGGCCGTGGTCACTGCGCGCACGCGCCGCAAATCCGGATCCGCGACGGCTTCTTCCGTGAACTCTTGAAGGCCGCCCTTGCCGCGCACCAGACCGATGGCGGCCGCGTGATAGATCGAATACTTGCTTTCGAGCGCGCGTTTGAGCTCGCTCTTGTTGCACAGATCGAGCACGAGCGGCGCCACGCGCAGCCGTACCCCGGCGATCTGCTCGACCGACGGATGGAACTCGCGGTGCAGCTGGCTGCAGCCGTCGATCGTGGGATGCACGACGAGGCCGCAGGCGTAGGGCTTGTAGGCGTTGTCGCGCAGCTCGAAATCCTTGCCGAGACCGGCCGTGATCTTGGCGAGATCGTGCTCCGCGGCGGTGACGGCCGCGAAACCGCGCGGCCCTTCGAGCGCGAGCTCGCCGGCCGTGAAGTCGGCCTGGCCGAGCAGGGCGGCTGTGTAGCCGTTCTGGGCGGCGCGCCCCGGTTGAAACGACTTCGCCATCGAGCCGAACATCTCGCGGATGCCCGCCGCTTGAGTGGCGGCGAGACCGAACGCCCACACCATCTGCTTGGTGCCGAGACCGAGCAGCTTGCCGACTGCGGCGGCGGCGCCGAACACGCCCGTCGTGGACGTAATGTGCCAACCGGCGGAGTAGTGTGCCGGATACACCGCGTTGCCGATGCGCGATTCCACCTCGAAGCCCAAGATGAATGCGTGCACGAAGTCGCGGCCGGAAAGCGGGTTCGCGCTGGCGTAGGCGAACAGCGCGGAAGCCACCGGCACGCTGGGATGGATGTAGTTCTTCGGCAGCGTGTCGTCGTACTCGTGCACATGCGAGCCAATGCCGTTCATGAGCGCCGCGTGCAGCGGATCGAAACGCTCCACGCGGCCGAGCACACACGCCGTGGCGTTGCCCGAGAACGGCGCGAGTGTTCGCACGGCGACGTCGAGCGCCGGCTCGATGCTCCCACCGAGCGCACAGCCTAAATAGTTGAAGATTGCGCGCTTGGCCTCGTCGCGCACGTCGCGCGGGATGGCGTCGTAAGTGCTGTGGGTGACGTACTCGGCAAGCGCTGCGGTAACGGACATTCGATCTCCGAATTCGAGTGAGGGGCGTGCGCTGCGCGAAGCTCAGCTCGTGAAGCGCACGCAATAGATCGGCGGCAGATAGTGGCTCACGTTCTGCCAGCTATTGCCTTGGTTCTCGCTGACAAAAAGGTTGCCGGTCGTGCTGCCGAACGCGAGTGTAGCGCCGTCGGCATCGATGTCGAGCCCATGGCGGTACACCACGTCGTAGGAGTGCTGCTGCGGCAAACCTTCGCGCAGCACTTCGAAGCTCTCGCCGCCATCGCGCGTGCGCGAAACCACGAGCGCGCCGTTCACAGGATAGCGCCACTGATCCTTCGTGCCGGGCACGAACCAAGCCGTTTGCGGCTCCTTGGGATGCACCACCACCGGGAAGCCGAACACCGATGGCTGCGCGTTCGTGATCTCCGTGCACGTAAGCCCGCCGTCGGTGCTGCGAAAGATGCCGTTGTGGTGCTGGATCCAGATGTGGTCGGGCGCCGCCGCGCATTGCACGACGCGATGCGCGTCCTGGCCGCGGCGCTCGTACGCCTGGTCCGGCGGCGCGTAGTCCGCGCGCAGGCCTTGCCCCTTGCAGTCCCAGGTGTTGCCGGCGTCCGTGCTGAGCCATAGGCCGCCGCACGACACGCCGAGGCGCACGGTGTCGGGATTGCGCGGGTCGACGAGCACGGAGTGGATGCCGGGATAGTCTGCGCCGCCGCCCACCCAGAATTTCCGGTCGGGGTGCTTCCACAGGCTTTCCACGAGCTGCCACGAATCGCCGCCGTCCCGAGAGTGGAACAGGCCGCCGGGGATCGTGCCGCACCATAGCTCGCCGTCGCGGGTCGAGCGCTCGAACGCCCAGACCTTCATCACGTTCCAAGGAATCGGCGTGTTGCGCATCGGATCGAGGTCGACCACGTCCTCGGGTTTCGGCGGGTACTGCGGCACGGGGCGCTCTTCCCAGGTGGCGCCGCCGTCGCGCGAGCGCTTCATCTTCACGCCGAAATGGCCCATGTCTTGCGCGGCGTGCAGTGTGCCGTCGGGCTCGCCGAGCACCGCCGTCACCGGGTCGCCGAGCAGCTCGGCGCGCTCGATGCGCCAGTCGCCGCCGTGGCGGCCGACCACGAACAAGCCTTTGCGGGTGCCGACGAGCAGTTGCTGCGCCATTAGTTATCCTCCAGAAAGCGCTTGAAATACATAAACTTCGCTGTCGTTATTGAGGCGATCTGTAAGTTTTCTGCGATCGCGGATGTTGTGCCCGTCGACGAGCACCTTCACATGGTGGCGAACCTCGCCCTGATCGTCGAGCACGTACCCGCGAACCGCCGGCCACGCTTCGAAGTACCGCTCGAGCAACTCGGCGACGGTCTCGGCTTCGAGCGCCGCCGAAGGGCATTCGGTATGCCGCGTCAGGTTCGGCGTGAAATGGAGCTTTGCCACGGCTTCGCGTCCTTCTTACGCTGCCGAGCGCGCCAGCACTCGATACGGCGCTAACTCCGGATTGCGGCAGTTCGCGAGCGGCACCAACACGGTCGTCACGAGCGCATGCTGGCCCGTCAACACGGAGTGGCTGATGCCGTCCGTGAACACCATCCACGCCGACAGCGGCGGAAAATGAATTTCCTGATAACCCTGAGGATCGTCACGGAAGTTGGGGTTTTCCTTCATGAAATTGTGGATGCGGCGCATCGAGCGGTCGTAGGGGCTCGAGTCGATGACGCGCAGCAGCGGGTACAGTTTGCCGACCGCGCCGATGAGGCTGCTGTAAAGCCGATCGATCGTGCCCTTGTCGATCGTCATGCGGGGCTTGCCGCCCTTGGCCGCATCCCATAGCTGCGGATAGCGGCTCATGAGCGCCGCAAAGCCGCCCTTCGTGCCCCAGACGCGGTGGCGCGTGGGATGGATGTTCACGAAGAACCGCAAGATCCGCGCGCCGTTGGTCGCGCCGTAGGCCCCGGCATCGATGTGCACGAGCTCGTTGCTGGAGCGGGGCGGCAGTTTGCGGCCTTGCTCCTCGAGCGAGCGGAAGCTCGTCGTGCCGAGCGTCCAGCCGGGCACGTAATCGGGGCAGGAGCGGCGCAGGAATGCCTCGACGCGCCGGCCGTGCGTGCGCAGGATTTGCTCGATCCGGTGCTTGATTTCGGGCGCCGCCTCGAAGCGAGGAATTGAATCGGATTCAGGGTGATAGCTGATGTTCTTCACCTGAAGCTCACGAGGTAAACCGGTGCGCATGAGCTCCAGGTCGGCCTCGTTCGGCAGCTCGACCGGGCTTCGCTCGAAGAACACCACCTCGGCCCTTTCCATGGCGTCTTCGATTTCGCCGGGGCTCGCCGCGTCGAAGCTGCGTAGTGGGTATCGATCCATGGCCGATCCTCCGGTTCGAATCAATGAGCCGGCGCGATGCGGCGCTCGGCGAACGCGGCGTCTAGTTTAGCGATGACGTCGGCAACCGTAATCAGGCTCATGGCTGCAGGGTCGCGGACGCGCTGGCCCCAGCGCAGCGTCTCGATCGGCCGGCCGAACTCGCGGGCCACGGCTTGCGGGTACCGGTCGACCACCAAATGCTGGCTGAAGTAAGGGCCCGTGCGGTGCCGGTTCGACGTGGCATAGAGTCCGACGACGGGCGTGCCCACGGCCGTGGCCATGTGAGCCGGGCCGGAATCCGGGCACAACACCACGCTCGCGCGTTCGAGGAGCGCGAGCAGTTGCTTCAACGATGTCTTGCCGATCAGGTTCGTGGGCTTGGTGCTCGTCCTTGCCGCGATGTCGCGGCCGTAGCTTTGCTCGATCGGCGTGCCGCCGCCTGTGAGCAGCACGTGCGCGCCATAGCGCTGCGCCGCGTAGTCCGCGACTTCGGCGTACCAATCCGCGCGCCAGTTGCGGTAGTTGCGGAACCGTTGGCCCGTGCAGGGACTGATCACGAGCGTGGGGCGGCCCTCGGTGACGTGCGGCGCGACGGCCGCGATGTCGGCGGCACTCACCGGAATGTCCCAGCGCGGTTGGGCCGGCCGTGGCACGCCGATGAGCTCGGCGAACTCGAAGAGTCCATCCATGACATGACGTTCGCGCCGCGGCGCGAGCTTTAAGTTCGTGAACAGCCACTGTTGGTCGCGCGCGCGCGCGCGGTCGAACCCGATGCGCAGCGGCGTGCGCACGAGCAGGCTCACGATGTTGGCGCGCGAGGACGCGTGCATGTGCAACAACGCAGCGAAACGGCGGCCGCGCAGCTCGCGATGCACGGCTGCGTAGCCGCGGAGGCCCCGCGACTTGTCGAGCACGACGAGCTCCACACCCTCGAGCCCGTTGAGCAGCGCATGCTCGGTTTTGCCGATGATCCAGGTTAGCTTCGTGCCGGGCCACGCGTCTTGAATCGCGCGAACCACGGGCACCGCATGGCAGGTGTCGCCGATGGCCGAAAGCCGAATGATGCACAGCGACGAAGGAGGTTGGCCGAAAGGCAGCTGCATGCCGAGTCGTGTCGTGCGCCGTTCCGGCCGAAGCCGAAGGAGCGTCATGGTACACGATCGCTTCGAGCGGCACGCGGCGCGGCCGGGCGGACGAGGCCGCCCGGCCACGGTGCGAAGCGTGAGCTACTTTCGCACGATGTACCAGTTGTTCTGGATGTCGTGCGCGAGCGTCTTCTTGGTGACTTCGCGGAAGCCGGCGCGGTCGAGATACTCGCGCGTCGTTTCCTCGCCCCACATTGCGCCGAGCCCTTCGCCGCCTTGCGCCAGCGACACGGTCATGCAGTGCATGCACGACACCGTGTAGAGCAGCGTGCCGAGCGGGTGCTCGATGTCTTTGTGCACGTGCGATGTACCGCTGATGTCCTGCATCAAGTACACGCCGTCGCGGCGCAGCGTGCGTTGAATGCCGCGCAGCACGTTCAGCGGCTGCGCCTGATCGTGGATGGCGTCGAACGTGGTAACAAAGTCGAAAGCTTCGGGCTCGGCCCAGTCGTCGAAGTCGCTGAGATCACGCGCTTGAAACTCGAGATTGTCGAGGTTTGCCGCCTGGTGTCGCGCGTAGTCGATGGCCTCGCCTGAGAGATCGATGCCGACGAAGCGGCTGCGCGGATACAGCGTGGCGAGCCGCGTAAGGATTCGGCCGCGCCCGCAGCCCAAGTCGAGCATCCGAATGCCTTTCTCCAGACGTGCCGCAAGGCCGGGCACGAGCGGCACGATGTGCGACTCGAGCGCGGCCATCACGGACTGGCCGCTGTCCTCGGCCATCACCTCGTGGAAGCGCGCGAACTTCGAGTACGGCACGCCGCCGCCTTCGCGAAAGCACTCTACGATGTCGCTCTCGACGGAACCGAGCTCGGCGATGTACTGAGCGAACACGCCCATGTTGTCGGCTGCTGCTGCCCGAGTGAGCGAGCCCGCGTGCTCCGCAGGCAGTGTGTAGCGACTGGTCTTGGGCTCGATCTCGACGATGCCCGACGTGGTCATCGCGCCGAGCCACTCGCGCACGTAGCGCTCGTTGAGCCCCGCTGCGGAGGCGATCTCGGCGCTCGTCGACGGCGGCCTGTTGCGCATCGTATCGAACAAGCCGGTGCGGTGGCCGATCGACACCATCAAGCACAACGCGCCGTCGTTGAGCGCGCCGAGCAAGCGTGTGGCGAACGCGGCAGCGCGCTCGGGATCGAAGGAAACTTTTTCGGCAGGTCGGCTCATGACGGTGTTCTCCTCAGGTGAATGTGCGAAGGGCCGTCAGCCTAGGCGGCTGAGCGCAGCTGCGCTAAAGTCGTTTCGGGCAAGAACCGGTCGAATCTGCCATGCCCCACGAGAACGGTAAGCCCATCGTAGCGTTGCTGTGTCTGCCCGAATCTACGGCGTCGACGCTCTATGGCATGTTCGACGTGCTCGAATCCGCGGGCCGCGATTGGGGACTGCTCGTGGAGGGCAAGCCCGGCGAGAGCGCGCTGCGGACTCTGATCGTGTCGGGCGACGGCGGTGCACGCGCCATCGGCAACCAGCTGTGGATCGAGCCGCACGCATCCCTCGAGACGTGTCCGGCGCCGGACGTGATCGCGATTCCCGATCTCATGGTCGCTCCGCAGGAAGACATCGCGGGCCGCTACGCGGCCGAGATCGATTGGCTCACGCGCGAGTACGCGCGCGGGGCGACGCTGGCTGCCGCGTGCACGGGCGCGTTGTTGCTCGCCGAGACGGGCATTCTCGACGGCCAGGACGCGACTACGCACTGGGGCTTTTGCGAGGCGATGGCGGCGCGCTATCCGAAGGTGCGCGTGCAGCCCAATCGCCCGCTCGTGATTTCGGGCGAAGCGCAGCGGCTGATCATGGCGGGCGGCGGCACGTCGTGGCAGGACCTTGCGCTGTTCCTCGTCGGCCGTCTCGTGTCTACCGACGAGGCGATGCGCGTGGCGCGGCTGCACTTGCTCGACTGGCACCACGTGGGGCAACAGCCGTTCGCATCGCTCACCCGCACGCGCCAAGTCGACGATGCGTTGATCGCGAAGTGCCAAGAGTGGATCGCGCAGCATTATGACCGCGGCGCGCCCGTTGCCGCGATGGCCGCGCTTTCGGGTCTTGCCGAGCGCTCGTTCAAACGCCGCTTCGCGAAGGCGACGGGTGTCGCGCCGCTCGAGTACGTGCATACGCTCAGGCTCGAGGAGGCGAAGCACTCGCTCGAGAAAAGCGACGCGCCGATCGAGCAGATTGCGAATGAAGTGGGCTACGAAGACGCGAGCTTCTTCGGCCGATTGTTCCGCCGCAAGGTTGGGCTCACCCCGGCGCAGTACCGCAAGCGGTTTCGGTCACTACGGCATGCCCTGAGCGCCACGTCCGCCGGCTAGGCCCGCGTGAACGCGCTGTCACAGGCGCCCAAAAAGAGCCTGCCGGTTCCTATCAGTCCGGCCCAGGGAACTCGACGACCTTCCAGTAGTTGTCGATCAGCGCGATGGCTCGCTGAAAGCTCGTTCCCATGTCGGTCTTCAACATGTAACCGGCAACGTTGAGGTTATACGCGTCGATCTTATCTTGCTCGTCGTTCGACGTCGTGAGCACGAAGACGATCGAGTCGCGAAACTGGTCGCTCTCCCTGATCTTGCGAAGCAGCTCGATGCCGTTCATGCGCGGCATATTGATGTCGGTGATGATCAGGTATGGCCGAGGCAGCTCTTGGAGCATCTCCAATGCTTCGACGCCGTCGGCCGCCACATGCAGCGGGTTGGCGATCTTCAGTTTGTCGAACGCCCACCGCAGCGCCTTGACGTCGATTTCGTCGTCTTCGACGAGAAGAATCGTGACTACTTTGCTGCTTTGCATGTCTTGGTCTCCACGCTCGCTGCCAACGGCTGATGTTTCTTCCATTGAAACTTGAACACGGTGCCTCGGCCTTCCGGCGCCGGCTCGAACCAGACGCGGCCGCGTTGCCACTGAACGATTCGATTCACGATTGCCAGTCCCATGCCGCTACCCTCGACCTGGTCACGTGATTTGAGCGTCTGGAACATCTCGAACACGCGCTCTGCATACTGTGGCGGTATCCCGTCGCCGTCGTCGGCGACGGCAAAGACGTAGTGGTCGCCTTGTTCCTGTGCCGAGATAACGATGCGGCCCTGCGGCCCCGGGTGATGTTTCACCGCATTGCCGATCAGGTTGCGGAATACCTGCTCGAGCGGGGCCGGGTGTGTGGGGAGCTTCGGGAGTTGCCCTTCGACGGAGATCGTCATCGTCGGCGGAGGGTTCATCAGCTGCACCACGTCGGCCACCAGCGCATGCGTATCGGTCATGCGGTGAGCGCCCACTTTTCGGCCCGCGCGCGAATACGCGAGCAGATCGTCGAGCAGCCTGTTCAGGCGCTGCGACCTTTTCGCCAGAAGCCCGAGATTCTCCTGGACGTTGTTCGCGTCGTAACCGGCGAGGCCTTCCGTGATCCACTGCACCAGAAGCTCGATCGCGCGCAAGGGTGCTTTCAAGTCGTGGGAGGCGACGTAGGCGAATTGCTCGAGGTCTTTGTTCGAGCGCACGAGCTCGGCCTGTTTGGCTTCCAGCTCGAGCTCGATTTTGCGCCGCCCCGAAATATCGGTGGCCATGGAGAAGATGCCGCGCACCTTGCCGGACTCATCCAAGCTCGGGCGGTACGAGAACCGAAAGTAGCCGGTTTCGCTGCCGATGGCGCCCGTCGATTCGTAGCTCACCGTCTCGCCCGCGAGCGCACGTTCGTAGAACGGTTGCCGCTGCAAGAAGCGTTCGGCGCCCATGATCTCGGAGATATGCAGGCCCATGGCTTTGTCCGCCGACCAGCCCGCCGCTTCGAGAAATACGTCGTTGGCGAACACGATGCGCAATTGAAGATCCAGAAACAGCAAGTGGTTCGGCACGCCCTCGGCGAGCATGCGAAAGCGCTCCTCGCTCCTCTTCACGCTGTCGGCGAGACGCATCACGGCCGTGTCGGTGTCGTACGCGCGGAGCTTGGCTTCCGCTTCGTCCAAGGCGCGAAGTGCCTGTTCGAGCGTCTCGGGACGTGTGCGTTGCGTGGTGTTCATACCTACCCCTCAACCGGCCTTCACGGCGATGCGCTTTTTCAATACTCGGCGCCGACGAGTGGCTTGTCCGCCGCTTTCCGCCATCAACGCGCCGATCCGATCGGCCTCGATAGGCCCGCTGTAGAAGGCACCCTGACCGTACAGGCAGTTGTGCCTCGTCAAGAACGACTCCTGTTGTTCCGACGTGACGCCGTTGGCCACGGCGTCGAGCGAAAAGCCGTGCGCAATCGACAACAGCGCGCCGCAGACGATTTGAGCGTCCTTGCTCTTGTCGAGGCCCGAGACGAATACAGGTGCGATCTTGAGCACGTCGAGGGGAAGCTGCTGCACAGCGCCGAGACCCAAATGGCCGGTGCCGAAATCGTCAATCGCGAGCCGCACGCCGATATCCTTCAAGGCGTGCATGCGTTGTCGCATGTCCTCGGCGTCGTCCATCAGCGAACGCTCGGTGAGCTCGAGCTCGATGAGATCGGGATCTACGCAATGGGCTTGCAGCGCGCTTTGAACCGAATCGGGGAAGCCCGGTTGCCGAAGTTGAGCGGCGGCGACGCTTATGGCTACCCGCGGCACGGGCACGCCTGCCGTGTCCCACTGCCGGAGCTGCCGGCATACTTGCTCGATTGCCCAACTTCCCAACGGCACGATCCAACCGCTTTCTTCGGCCACGGAGATGAACTCGCCCGGGCTCAATAGTCCGCGCTCCGGGTGCTTCCAATGCAGCAGTGCCGCGACGGCCTCCACTCGATGATCGGCGAGACGGAGCTGTGGCTGGTACTTCAGTTCGAATTGACCTTGCTCGACGGCCGCCTTGAGGCTGGCTTCGAGCCGGCAATACGACTGGATTTCCTCATGCATGCGCGGCGTGAAGAACTTCAAGGTGTTCTGCCCCTGCGCCTTGGCTTGGGTCAGCGCGAGCTCGGCGTTATTGAGCAGGGTTGCGCCGTCGGCGCCGTCTACCGGCCATACGGCGATCCCGACGCTCGCAGTGACGGGGAGTTGCTGTGAGCCGGCTTGGAACGGCTCGCCGAACGCGGCGATGATCGTGCGTGCCAACGCCTCCACCTCGCGGGGACCGTCGGCGTCCTCGAGCAGGACGGCGAACTCGTCCGCGCCGATGCGGGCAAGCAGGTCGCCTTCGCGAAGACTGGCCTTGAGCCGTTCTGCAACCGCCCGGAGCAGCGCGTCGCCGATGCTTCGCCCATAGGTCTCGTTCACCGTCTTGAACCCGTCCAGGTCGAGCAGCAGCAGCGCCACGGTTCTGCGGCCGCGCAGCGCGCGTTTCGCCACGTGGGCCAGCTCGTCACGCAGGTAATGCCGGTTGGGAAGAGTGGTGAGCCAATCGAGACGCGCAAGGTACGTGAGCTTCACCTCCGCGCGCTTACGCTCGATGGCGTAGCGGATTGCGCGCAGGATGATGCGGCCATCTCCCTCCCACTTCACGAGGTAGTCCTGCACGCCGCGATTCAAAATTTCGACGGCGAAATCCTCGTCGCCGTGACCGCTGAGCACCACGATCGGCATCAGGGCTTCAGCTTCGCGGATGCGCTCTACACACTCGGTACCACGGCCGTCGGGAAGGTTGAGATCGAGCAGCACAACATCGAACCGCTCGTTCTCGAGTGCTGTTACGGCGTCGCTGAGCAGGCTGGCGCGCGTCAGCGATACGGATTGATTGTGCTGCGCTAGGGACACGCGCAAGAATTCAGCGTCTTCGGAATCGTCCTCGACCAGCAGTATCTTCATGCTTTTGCCGCAGTCGGCCCGCCTCGAGGCCCGTGAGACGCGGAAAAACTTAGCTGAAGAACCCATCGGCCCTTAAGGGCGCGGGTCACATTTATAGACAGAATCGAGCTAGCGTGGAGGCCTGCGCCACGGCCGGCTTCGCAGCCGCGCCGCGCCTGCGGACCCTCGCGGCAACTCAACGCGCGCGGCTTGCCATCCAGAACCGCATCCGCTCCGGCATCACGCGCGCGGCGGCAACTCTAAGTTGAGCGTCGAAGCCCACCGTATAGCGGCGTTTCGGCCGGGGCGAAAACAGTGCATGCACGACGGCCTCGCACACCGCGTCCGCCGACGCTCCGTGCTGCGCGAGTCGCTGCAACAAGTCGCTTCGTCGCGCGAGAGCTTCGCCGTAGAGACTGCGGCCGTCTGCCGACAGCTCGCGGCTCAGCGCGTGCTCGGCGGCGGCGGCTTTTTTCCACAGCGGCGTGCTCACCACGCCCGGATCGACGCTATGCACGCCGACGCCTGAGGAGCGCAGCTCCTCGCGCCATACCGTGGTGATCGCTTCCATCGCGAACTTCGCTGCGCAGTACGGCCCCGTGAACGAGCTGGCTACACGCCCGCTCGTCGAGCCGATGTTCACGATTCGCCCCGCTGCATTTCTCAGCAGCGGCAGGAACGCACGCGTGACGGCGACGGCCCCGACCACGTTGACCTCGAGCTGCTGTCGTAACGAAGCAGTCGTCACGTGCTCGAGCGGCCCAGACACCATAACCCCGGCGCTGTTGACGACGCCGACTAGGCCGCCTGAGGGCAACGAACGAGCGATCAAGGTGCGCGCTGCTTCGACATCTTCTTCGCTTGTGACGTCGAGCGGCACGGGCGTGATGCGCGTGTTCGCTCGCAGGCGCGCCGCTCCCTGTGGCGTTCGCACGCCCGCAAACACCGTGCAACCCAGTGTTGCTAACCGGGCAGCGCATGCCAGGCCGATCCCCGACGACGCCGCCGTCACCAGCACCGCCACGCCGGAGCCCGCGCGTGCCGCCAACTCGTCGTGGCTCACGAACCGCTCCCTCGGGCTGTGGGCGGAACCGCAACGGGTATGCCCGGCGTTCGATAGCGCGCGAGGCCATAGCACCAGGCGGGATCGACAATCTTCTTTCCCGGCACAGCGCGGATCTCCTCGTCGCCGAACCGCGCCACATAATCCTTCCACACGTGGTCGCAGACCACGTCGTACTTGCAGCTTCGGCACGCCGCCGCTCGATGCTTACGCAGTAGCTCGACGATCCGCGTAAGTCCGAAAACCTTCCAGCCGGCCCAGCCATAGCGCGACGATTGCGCATAACTCTTGGTGAATAGGCCGCCTAGCGCCGATGCGGTGTCGACTCCCAGCCGCGCGATCCAACTGTCGGCGCGCCGCACCTTGTTGCTCAGATAGTAATTCCAATCGTCGGGATCGAAGCTTTGCTGGTAGAGATTCATCACATAGCGCTCGTACCCGCGCATGAAGCAGAACGGGATGTACTTCACGCTGAGCGGCGGCAGACGCTCGCGATGCAGGTCGATCGCTCTCTTGATCGACTCGCCGGCGTCGGAGTAACGAACGAACAAGCTTTCGTCGGTGCTCATGGCCCGGGCGACCGGGCTGAACACTGCGAGATGGATGCAGGCGACGTTCAAGCCGAGCAGCAGCTCGAGAATCTCGCCGAGCCGGTGGTGGTTACGTCCAGTGACGGTGGTCGTAGCACGTACGCGCGCGCCGAGTGCGCGCACGTTCGCGACGGCTTGTAGGATCCGCGCGAAGCTGCCGCGAATTTTCGTATGCGTATCGTGCAGCTCCGCATCGTGGCCGTGGATCGAGAACAAGAAATCGTTTGCGCCGGCGGCCACGACCTGTTCCGCATACGCCGGCTTCGCGAGGCGCAAGCCGTTGGTAATGATCGACACGTTAATGAAGCCGAGCGTCCGCGCGAATGCAACGAGGTGCGGCAAATCCGTCCGGATCGTCGGCTCGCCGCCCGTGAACTCGATCTCGGTGGCGCCGTGCGCGCGCAGCATTCGTAGCCGGTGTTCGAGTTGCTCGGTGGTTGGCTCGAGCTCGACCGGCGTGTCGAGCTTGTCTTGGTAATAACAGAACCCGCAACGGGCGTTGCAGCGATAACCAAGGCGAATGTCGCCGCGTTCAGAGACCTTTACCACGTCGTGCTCCAGGTTGGATGGCGACTCCTAAACGGCTATACGTGTCGCCGAGCCGAGTGAGATACGCTCGTTCCGAGAACTGCTCGTCCACGAGCCGGCGCGCCCGCTCGCCCATCTCGGTAAGCGTGCGATCCGGCAATCCCTCCACGTGCCGCAGTGTGGCGGCGAGCTCGTCGATCGAACCGCTCGCGAACGTCCATCCCGTCACGCCGTGCTCGATGAGCTCGGGAATGCCGCCGATGCGGGCGCCGATCACCGGTTTGCCGAGCGCGAAGGACTCGAGCACGCTCATCGGAGCGTTCTCATACCACTCGGCCGGCAGAACGGTTGCGCGCGCCGCGGCAATCGCGTCGGTCAGCCGGTCGCCGCGCAAGTGGCCCGTGAACTCGACGTCGCCCCCGAGCTCCTCGGCCCTGCGGCGCAGCGCGTCGTCCTGTGGCCCGGAGCCCGCGAGCCGCAACGGCACGCCGGCGCGGGCTGCCGCTTCGACCAACTTGAGGAGCCCTTTCTCCGGAGACAGCCGCCCGAAGTACAAGAAGCCGCGTCCCGGCGTGGTATTCGCCTGCAAAGCCCGGGTATCGACGAAGTTCGGAATGTGAACGAATTTGTGCCGCGGCCAGCCCCATTCCACGAGCTTGTCTATGTAGAAGCGGCACGGCGAGATGAACAGATCGACGTTTTTCGCGTAGGAGTCGAGCAGTCCATGAACCACGCTCTCGAGCCACACCAGGCCGCTCAACGTAACCGAGCCTTTGATGCAGCGATGGCGAAGCACGTTGTAGGTGCGGCCGTGTGCGCACTGCTCGCAAAGGGCGCCCCGGTTGAACATGTGATACGCGGGGCAGGCGAGCTTCAGGTCGTGCAGCGTCATGACCGTGGGCACGCCTTGTTGGCGCAACACACTCAAGATAGAGGGGGAAATGTGATGGTAGACGCTGTGGCAGTGGGCGAGGTCGGGACGCACGGCGCGAATGAGACGAGCGATGTTGCGGCGCGCCTCGAGCGAATAGACCACCTTCGGTGCTCGCGCGAGCTTCTCCTTGAGGCCGTAATTTTGACCGAACTCCATTTCGCTCACGAAGTACTCGCTCCATTCCGACGCCGAGTTTTGCGGGTGATGCATCGCAAACGGCACGACTCGCCAGCCGCACTCCGCGAGTAGCCGGTTGTGCTCGATGAACACAACTTCGCTGCCGTCGCGCCGATAGAAGTAGCTGTTGACGGAAAGTAGGGTTGCCATCACGACTGCTCTAGGGTGTCAGCCGTGGAGCGCGACCCGGACCGGTCTCGCGCCGCTGCCTCGAACACGGAAGCCGACGCACGCGCGATCACGTCCCAATCGAAACGCGTGTCGAGCGCTGGCGGAGTCGCCAAGCGCTGCCTCGCCGCGGGATCTGTGTGCAAGCGTTCGATCATGCGGCGGAGCTCGCCGACGGCGCCAACCGGAAAGTAGTGCTCTGCCGCAAGTCCGATCTCGCGGTGAGCCGGCAGGTCCGAGACGAGCACGGCGGAGCCGCAGGCCAGCGCTTCGAGCACGGCAAACGGCATGCCTTCGTAGCTCGACGCCAGCACCGAGCACAACGCATGTCGATAGAGCCACGGCAGCTCGGAGCGGTCCACGAAGCCCGCCAATACGACGTTGGAGTTGTCGCGGGTGGCGGCCTTCACCGCGTCTATATAGGGATCGCTGCCGGCAACGTCGCCGCAGATCACGAGCTTGACCCCGTCGAGCGCCGAGCAATTCAGCGCGGCCAAGACGTCGAGAACGCGCTTGTGCGCGGTGAGGCGGCCGACGACGAGCACGTAACTGCCCGGCGCCAGGCCGGCCAGTGCCGTGCTCGTCGGGCGGCGCGCCGTATCGATGGTCGATGCTGCGCCGTTGCGGATCGTGCACGTTCTTGCGTTGAGACGAGCGACGGCAGCGCGAATGTTTTCCGACACGCAGATCACTTCGTGTCCGAAGCGAACGGCCACGTTCTCGGCGATGCGCAGCAGGCTCCGAGCGAACCAGCCCCACTTCAAGGCATCGTAATCGTGACCGTGGTGAGTGAGCACGACGCGCAGGCCGGCGAGACGCAGCAGCGGTGCGCACGCGCCAGGCCCCACGCCGTGAACGTGCACGATGTCGGGCCGCATGAATAACGCGCAATAGCCCACGCAGACGAGCGTATGGATGGCGGCCTCGAGGCCCTTGCCCGGCGGTGCCCAGATCGGCCGCGTTCGGTAACCGCGGGGCCACTCGCGGTTGCCCGGGTCGTAACGCGAGCGGGTGAGCACCGTAATGTCGTACCCGAGCGCCGCGAGCCTCGGATACAGCTCATTCGCATGGGTTTCGATGCCGCCTTCGACTCCCTCGAGCGACCGGGGCCCGAAAGCGGCGATGCGGATGGTGCGGTCCACGCGACGCAACGCTTAGCCGACGGCCGAGCGGCGCTGCGACAGCCCCGCCATGATTCGGTCCACGATCCGCTTGCCGGCCCCCGGAGCGCCGTAGATCTTCGGCCACACCCTTTGCGGCATCGCCAACGCCCGCTCAGTTGCCTCGACAATGCGTTCGGGCTCGAAGCCGACCACCACGTTGGCACCGTGTGCCACCGTCAAGTGCCGCTCCGTGTTGTTGCGGATCGTCACGCAAGGCACGTTCAATAGATAGGCCTCCTCCTGGATGCAACCGCTGTCGGTCAGCACGGCGGCTGCATGCTGCTGCAGTCCCAACGATTGAAACGTGGACACGGGTTCGAGCACGTGCACGCTGCCGAGAGTGCTGAGCGAGATTCCATGCTGCTCGATGGCATCGTAGGTGCGGGGATGCACGGAAAACACCACGCTGCAGTGCTGGGCAGCGACTCTGCGCAGCGCTTGGAACACCCGCAGCATTCGCGTCCTGGACTCCGTGAGCTCCTTCCGATGCAGCGTCACGAATACATAGCGCTCAGCGCGTGCCGGCCCGGGAATTCGGTTAGCGAAGTCGTGCAGCAGATCCACGGTTGTGTTGCCCTCCAGGAGCACTTGGCCGCGAATGCTCGGGTTTTTGAGCAGCTCCTGTCGCTCGACGTCTGTGTAGGCGAATAGCATGCTCGCGATTGCATCCACCATGATCCGATTGCGCTCCTCGGGCATGTAAGGATCCCCCGAACGCAGTCCGGCCTCGATGTGCGTGACCTCGATGTCGAGATACATCGCCGCGAGCGCGCCGGCGATCGACGCCGCCGTATCGCCGTTCACGATGACGTGCCCGATGTCGTCGGCCAGGAACGTCTGCTGGAGCCAGTCGATGGCAACGCCCAGGCGGTACGGCTTCGGCAGCGTCCGCGTGGGCCTATAGCCAAGCTCGGTATAAACCTCCCCCGACATACGGGCACAGCTATGCTGATTCGTATGCAGAACCTCGAACGGCAGAGCGGCGTCCTGCAGCGCTTTCACTACGCTGTAGTTCTTGATGATTTCTGGTCGCGTCCCTTGGACGATTGCGATTCGCATAGCGTTAAAAGGCCATGATGGCTCGAGCGAAACGCTCGGCAATCCGCTCGTTGCCGGTCTCGCTCGGATGGACGGGATCGCAGAACGATTCGGCACCAAGGTCGTCGAGGGTTACCAGCCTCGCGACCGAAGCGGTAGCAACCGCGGCACGGATGCGCTCGTTATAGGCCCCGCGCCGACGCTCGGATTCTGCCGAGAAGAAGGCGTGTCCGTCGGGCCAGATGGGCGGGATCTCGCCGCAAAACACGGCGCGAAACTTTCGCACGCGTAGGGCGTGCAGGATCTGCCGATAGTATTCCTCGAACAGATCGAGCGGCGATTCAGTGCCGACGTCGTTGGCGCCGATCAAGAGGCAGGCGTGGTACACATCGGTCATCGCGGCCAGATCGCCCGGCAGCTTGAACCACAGCGTGCGAACGGTATGGCCGTTCGCGGCCAAGTTGGTTGCGTGCCAGGAGTAGCGCGTCTGCGAGTTCAAGATGCGAGCGAGGTGCAGCGGATAACAGCCGTAGGTGCGTGCGCCGAAAGTTTGGCTGTCCCCCCAGCAGGCAATGTTTTGATAGTTCATATGCCGAGCGGGAGCTCGTGAGCAAACGGCGTGTTCGTTCCGGTAACCGGCGAGCCGCAGCTCAGGGCTGTACTGACCGCGCACATGAACTTGTCTATGGGCTGCGTGGCACGCCGCCGATCCCCCTTGAGCTCCCTAACGAGCAGTACTTGCAAGACCTGTACCACGGCCTCTGCTGCACGGAGGGCGCGTCGGCAACCGGTGGGTCGGTTGGTCCCTTACCACAACTTCCAAAATGTGGGAGTAAGTCGGCGCGATTGCGATTGCGCGGGAAGAACAGCGGACCGGCTAGGCGCTTTTCAGCCGCTCGATATAGAGCGCTTCGAGCCTTCCGTCCATGAGGCCGCGCGGCGCCGGCAACTGCAAGAGCGACGGCGACCAACGCTCGTTGCCTTCGATGAGGCTGGCGCCGCGATCGGATATCGCGATGTCCCAGCCGATGGCCCGAGCGAACGGAAAGGCCGCCGCGGCGTCGAGGGCAAGCTGTTTCACTTCAGGCCAAAGCGGCAAGCGACAGCCGACGAGCGGCCGAGCCGTGCCCGGGACCACCGTCACGTAATCGAAATGCGTTCGCGTAAGCCGGCCGCCGCAAAGAAGCGATGAAAGATCGGCTTGTTGTTATAGAGGCAGCCGTACCGCGGTGTAAGCGCGGACCAGAGCCGACCCTCGACTAGCATGGTGAGCCGGCTCACGCCCTGTTCGCGAGCGATCGCAGCGGAATCGCGGCAGGCAGCTTTGAGCCCCCCGGCATGGCGCGCCCAGCGCTTCTCGATTTTGGAAATCCACGTGCCGAGTCCTTGGCCTGATCGCGCGCGGGCGGCCGGTGCCGTCACATGGACACATCGGGTACCTTCGCCATCTGGCGCGGGCGAAAGGAAATGGCGAGATGGCGGAGGCGGGCGACGAGGACGATCCGTCGTTGCTCGAAGTGCAAGCGACCGCGCACGCCCAGCGCACCGACCCGGGGAACGGGCTCGACCCGCAGGAGGCCGCGCGCCGGCTCGCGGCGGATGGGCCGAATGAGCTGCGCTCGGCGCCGCCGGTGCCTGCGTTGCGACGCATCCTCGCTCAGTTCCGCGATCCGCTTATCTATCTGCTGCTCGCGGCGGTTGCGATCTCGCTGCTCGCTTGGGTCATCGAGGGCGAAGGGTGGCCCGTGGATGCGCTCGTCATCGGCCTGATCGTGCTGCTGAATGCGCTCCTCGGATACGTGCACGAGGCACGGGCCGAAAATGCCGTGGCGGCCCTTCGACGCATCACCGCCGCTACCTCCGGCGTCGTGCGCGGCGGCCGGCTGTTGCGCGTGCCGAGCTCGCAGCTCGTACGCGGCGACCTGCTCGTACTCGGTGAGGGCGACGCCGTGGGAGCGGACGCCCGGCTCGTGCAAGCGGCGACGCTGCGCGTTCAGGAAGCGTCGCTCACCGGTGAGAGCGAGGCGGTTCTGAAGCACGTCGCAACACTGCCCGCGCCGGCCGCGCTCGGTGACCGTACCAACATGGTCTTCAAGGGCACGGCCGTCGCTCAGGGCACGGGACGCGCGATCGTCACTGCGACCGGCATGCGCACGCAGATGGGCTCGATCGCGGCGCTGCTCGACGTCACCGAGGACGAGCCGACGCCGCTGCAGCGCGAGGTGGGCCGGATCGGGCGCATGCTGGGGCGAGCCGTGGTCGTCATCGCGGCGATCGTGGTTGGCGCGGTGCTTCTCGTCTCCGACATTCGCGGGCCCGCCGATGTCATCACGGTGTTGCTGCTCGGCGTGTCGCTCGCCGTAGCGGCGGTGCCCGAGGGCCTGCCGGCGATCCTCTCGGTTGTGCTGGCGCTCGGCGTGCAGCGCATGGCGAAGCGCAACGCCATTGTGAAGAAACTATCTTCGGTGGAGACGCTGGGTTCGGCGTCGGTCATCTGCTCCGACAAGACCGGCACGCTGACGCGCTCGGAGATGACCGTGCAGCGTGTAATGACGGCCAGCGGTGGGACCCGCATCACGGGTGCGGGCTACGCGCCGCACGGCCAAGCGGAGCGGGACGTCGAGGGCTTGGACGCCGAAGCGAAGCAGGCGGAAGACATCGTGGTGCTGAGCGGCGGCAGCCTCGCCAGCAATGCCGAGCTGCGCGAGACCGCGGAAGGCACGTGGGAAGTGCAGGGCGATCCCACGGAGGCGGCGTTCCTAGTGGCGGAGCGCAAGCTCGGCCTCACCGAGCGCCGCCAGCGCCGCTTCGAGCGCCTGCGCGAGCTTCCTTTCACCTCCGAGCGCAAGATGATGTCGGCCGTCGAGATCGATCACGAGCACGGCGGCGAGCTCGTGGTGATTTCGAAGGGCGCGCCCGACGTGCTGCTCGACCGCTGCACGCGCGTCCGCACGGGCATGCAGGTGGTGCCGCTCGACGAACCCCGGCGGCAGCGCATCCTCAAGGACGTCGATGCGTTGTCGGACGACGCGCTGCGCACGCTCGCAGTGGCTTACCGGCCGATCGATCCAGGCGAGGATCCCTCGGGCGATACCCTCGAGCGGAACCTGATCTTCGTCGGCACCGTGGGCATCATCGACCCGCCTCGGGAGGAGGCGGCCGTGGCGATCCGCGAAGCGCACCGCGCGGGTATCAGGGTGATCATGATCACAGGCGACCATCCGCGCACGGCGGCGCGGATCGCGGCGGATCTCGGCATTGTCGCGCCGGGATCCACAGCGCTCACCGGCATGGAGCTCGAGAAGCTGCAGGGCAAGGCGCTCGCCGAGACGGTTCGCACCACGTCCGTGTACGCGCGCGTAGCCCCGGAGCACAAGCTGCGCATCGTGGATGCGCTGCAAGCCGACGGCCACGTCGTCGCAATGACGGGCGACGGCGTCAACGACGCGCCTGCCCTGAAGTCCGCCGACATCGGCGTGGCCATGGGCATCACGGGCACCGAGGTGACGAAAGAGGCGGCGAAGATGATCCTGGCCGACGACAACTTCGCAACCATCCTCCAGGCGGTGCGCGAGGGACGCGTGATCTTCGACAACATCCGCAAGTTTCTGCGCTACCTGCTGTCTTCAAACATGGGCGAGGTGCTGACCGTGTTCTTCGGCGTCGTGCTGGCCGATGCGATCGGTCTTGCCGGCGCGGGCGAGGCCGTGGTGCTGCCGCTGCTTGCCACCCAGATCTTGTGGATCAACCTGATCACCGACTCGGGTCCCGCGCTCGCAATGGGTGTCGATCCGCAGACCGGCGACGTCATGGCCCGCAAGCCGCGGCGCACGTCCGAGCGCGTGATCGACCGGCGCATGTGGGCCGGCGTCGTCGAGGCCGGGGTAGTGATGGCGGTCGTCACGCTCCTCACGATCGACCTGTACTTGCCGGGCGGGCTCATCGAGGGCGCGCGCACTCTCGGGAACGCCCGCACCGCCGGGTTCACCGTGCTGGTGCTCGCGCAGCTCTTCAACTGCCTCAACGCTCGCTCGGAGACGCGCAGCGCGTTTAGCCACTTTTTCGTCAACCCATGGCTCTGGGGCAGCATCGCGCTGTCGCTGCTGCTGCAGGTAGCAGTGGTTCACGTCGGCTTCCTGAACGTGGCCTTCGGCACCGTGCCGCTCGACGCCGGCCAGTGGCTCTCATGCGTGGCAATGGCGAGCGTCGTGCTGTGGTTCGGGGAGCTGCGCAAGCTCTTGGGGCGCGCGCTGCGCTGAGCGCTACTCG
>CAMPKU010000022.1 GCA_946887385.1 uncultured Gammaproteobacteria bacterium | reverse complement strand
GGTGTGCACGCCGCGGCTGTACGAGGCGCAGATTCCGGCGCTCTGGCAGCTCGGGCCTGTGACCGTGGCGGATCACACGCGCGACGACAGCATGAGCGGCATCGCGCAGCGGATTCTCTCGCAGGCGCCGCCGCGCTTCGCGCTCGTGGGCCTGTCGATGGGCGGCTACATCGCGTTCGAAATTCTGCGCCAGGCCCCGGAGCGTGTGGCGAAGCTCGCCCTGCTCGACACCACGGCGCGCCCCGACACGCCCGAGCAAACCGAGCAGCGCAAGCAGCAAGTGGAGCTCGCGCGCAGCGGGCGCTTCGGCGAGATTGCACGCCTGTTGTTTCCGCGCTTCGTCGCCGTGGCGCATCACGGCGACCGCGTGCTCAAGCGGATCGTGCGCGCGATGGCCGACGATACGGGCGCCGATGCCTTCGTGCGTCAGCAAACGGCCATCATGAATCGCGCCGACTCTCGCTTAAGTCTTGCCGCCATCGCATGCCCGGCGCTCATCGTGGTCGGTGAGCAGGACGCGCTCACGCCTCCCGATCGCGCAGCCGAGATGGCCGCTGCGATTCCCAATGCGCGTCAAGTCGTGGTGCCGGACTGCGGCCATCTTTCGACGCTCGAGCAGCCGGACACAGTCACCGGCGCCCTCGTCGACTTTCTGGGGACGGAGTTATCTAATCCGTCCCCTCTTGACGCCCACAGGCTCTAGGAGCACGCATGGCGCGGATCCTGCATCCGACGAACCATGAGTGCGCGCTCGCCACAGGCCTCGGCCCGAAATTCACGCGATAGCCACGCCCTCGGACGGGATAGCGCCGAGCAGCCGTCCGATCTCAGCGAGCTGCTCGACGTGATCGAAGACGTCGCCGACAAGCATAGCGAAGTGTCGTTCCGTCAGATTTATGACGCGGTCGGTCATCGGTCGTTCGGACCGCTGCTGCTGCTGGCAGGAATCATCGTGCTGATGCCGGTCGTTGGCGACATACCGGGAGTGCCCACCATCATGGGAGCCGTGGTGGTCTTGATCGCCGTGCAGCTGCTCATGCGGCGGCGGGATTTTTGGTTACCGCGCCGAGTGCTCGACGCATCGTTGCGCGCAAGCAAGGTATCCAAAGGCGTCGGCTGGCTGCGCAAGCCGGCCGCTTTCGTCGATAAGCTGCTACGACCGCGCCTCACGCACTTCGTGACCGGCGCGGCGACGTATGCCATCGCGGTGGTTGCGCTCGTCATTGGTCTTGCCCAACCGTTCATGGAGCTGGTGCCGTTCAGCGCCAATGGCGCCGGCGCCGTGCTCACGGCGCTGGGTCTCGCTCTGATTGCGCGTGACGGCTTGGTGGCGCTCGCCGGAATGGGGCTTGCCGCGCTCACGGGCGGCATCGTCGCGTACGCGCTGCTGGCATGAGAGGAAAGCCATGCCGGCTCCGCGCTGCCGCCGGCGGCATGCGTTTTGCTTGCGAGAGCGACACAGCTCGAAGGAGGCAGCCATGAACCATCTCGAAACAATTAAAGGTCCAACGCGGCGCGGAGCCGGCCGGTTGGCCATGCTCACGCTGGCAGCGGCGGGCGTGCTGGCGAGCTCGCCGGCTTCGCCGCAGCAAGGCGACGACGACCAAGACGGCGAGGCGCGCGACTGCGTGAACCTCATGAGCATCGATCGAACGCGTGTCGTCGACGACGACACGATCCTGTTCTTCATGCGCGGCGGCGACGTCTATCGCAACGACTTGGCGAATCGCTGCCCGAACCTCGATGCCGACGAGCGATTCATGTACCGCGTCACACTGAGTCGGCTGTGCGACGTCGACGTCATCACCGTGCTCGACGACGTCGGGTTCGGCTTCGTGCCGGGCGCCTCGTGCGGTCTCGGCAAGTTCCGCCCGATCAGCGAGGATGAAGCCGAGGACCTGACTGAAAGGCGCAGGGACCGCGACTGATCCCTCGAAATCTCGGCGCCGGTGCCGTCGTCGCGGCCGGCACCGGCGACCCATACGAGCTGAACCATGCGAGTCCATCACCTCAATTGCATCTCCACGTGTCCTCTCGGCGGTCGGCTCATGGACGGGAGAACGCACGGCCTAGTGCGTCGCGGCGAGCTGGCCTGTCACTGTCTGTTGCTCGAAACGTCCTCGGGGTTGGTGCTGGTCGATACCGGATTCGGCTTGCGCGACGTCCACGATCCCAAAAGCCGCTTGAGCCGGTTTTTCCTCGGGCTCGTGAGCCCTGACTTCCGCGAGGAGCTCACGGCCGTACGCCAAATTGCCCGGCTTCGCCTCGATCCGCGCGACGTGCGGCATATTCTGCTTACGCATCTCGATTTCGACCACGCCGGAGGTCTCGACGACTTCCCCGGCGCCACCGTTCATCTGCTCATGGCCGAACGCGACGCGGCCGTCGCGCGCCGCACCTGGCTCGACCGTCAGCGTTATCGCCCGCAACAGTGGTCGTCGCAACAGAGCTGGCGCGTGCACGAGCCGAGCTCGCTCGATAAGTGGCACGGATTCGCGTGCGTGCGCCCCGTCCCCGATCTCGAAGTCGTGTTGGTGCCGCTCATCGGTCACACGCTCGGCCACGCCGGAGTGGCCGTCCGCCTCGAGAGCCGCTGGCTGTTCGATGCGGGTGATGCGTACTTTTACGGCGCGGAGATGGATACCGAGCGGCCGCGGTGCACGCCCGGTTTACGCTTCTACCAATGGATGATGGAGAAGGATCGCGCAATGCGGCTCGCGAACCAAGAGAGGCTCCGGGACCTCCTACGTGCGCAAGGGAGCGCTGTCGACATCTTCTGCTCGCACGATATGGCCGAGTTCGAGCGGCTTGCGGGCGTCTCGCCGGAGCTGCCTACCGCGTATGCGCCGGCGCGCTAAGTCAGCGTTTCGCTTGGCGGCCCTCGGTGCGCAGCTGCAAGAACCGCACGGCGGTACCGCGCAGGTTCTCCTCCACGAAGCTCGCGAGCCCACGCGACTCGCTGAGGCACTGCTGCAATGGCCGTAACGCAGCCGTTTCGCCGGCGGCCTGCGCGAACACGATCAACGTTTCGAACGCCGCGGCCTCGTATTTCGCTTGCGCGAGCGTGGCGAAGCTGTTCTTCACGACTTCGTCTGCCGCCGCTGCGCTCGCCATGGCGGCGACGCCCGCTGCCATCGACATCGCCGCGTCCTTTACGGCGGACGGCGATTCCTGGTAGCTCGCGAGCAAGCTCTCGAGACGCGCGAGCTGAGCGTCCTTCTCGCGCAAATGAGCGTCGAGCTTGGCTTTCAGCTGCGGATAATTTTCGACGCGTTCAACCTGCCCTGCGATCAACACACGCCCCTGCCGGGTGGTGGCGTGCGCGTTCTTGAGGCCGAGCACGAAGTATTCGCGCGCGTCTGCCTGCGAAAGGTCCATCATCGGATACTCCTCTTCGGTAGTTGGGCGGGGTGTGGCCGACTTGAGCAGCACGTCCACTCGTCGGGCCGCAACCGCCCGCCCCAATTCATAGAGATCGATCGGCGCTCGCCGGAGGAGCGGAAACAGCTCCGTCTCTTCCTCCGCTACGTGGGCGGCGATTTCATTCTTGAGCTTCGCTACGAGCCCGTCGGCCGCGGCTGCTTCCGCCGGCGCCCGCTCGAGCTGCGCCATGATCTTCTTGGCTTGCGCGTGCTCGGCCAACGCGCGCTTGGCGGTGGGGGCGCCGGCGTCGACGCGGCTGACCGCGGGATACACGAACTCCTCTTCGGCTGCCATATGGGCCCGCAGCGCGCCGCAGATGCGCTGCACCAGCCGTTCGCGCACAGCGAGATCCCCGCTGGCGTCATACCAGCGAAACCAACCGAGCACCGTGCGATGGTCGTCTGCCAATAGCCCCGTAACGTCGGGAGGCACCTTCTTGCCGGTTTGCAAAGCGGCGGCGAGTCGAATCGGCTCTGCGGACTCCAGGTCTGCGATTGGACGTGTCATGGCTCCCTCCTACGCGGCAGCTTGTCTGCGCCGCGCGTATTCCGTCTCCGCGCCGTTGCGCTCGTCGTCGCTGCGCAGGCCCTCGACGGGATTCGGCCCCTCGGTCTCGAGGCGGTAGTCGCGCCCGTTCTTCTTCCGGTTCTGGTGAATGACTTCTTCGGTTGGGCTGAAGTCGCCATTGACCCGGCGCTGATAGAGGAAGTAGCGATCGTCCTCAGGCAACGTCGCGACCGGAACGAAATCGGAGTCCTTCGACGTCAAATTCACCTGGGTCTCGAGGATGGCCCGTACGTAGGCCTTGTTCGGCTGAAATCGCAGCGGTTCGGTGAAGCCGCTCAACGGCAGGATCTCCTCGGGGTCGCGCTTTTCGATGCGCTTCATCAGCTCGCAGGCGACACGCAGGTGCTCGATCTCCATCCCGAGGTGCTGCTCGTAAAGCGAGCGAACTCGCGGATCGATCTCGTCTTGCATTGCGGACCAGTACATCCAGCACTCGTGCCATTGATGCAGCACGAGGTTCTCGAGCCAGCTCGCGGCCGGATCGAGAATGGACTCGTAATGACTGACGTGCTGCTCCTCGATGAGGCCGATCTCGGCATAGGTGGCACGGGCAATCGGCTCCTGGTAACGGTTGCCGATCGTCATGTAGAAATTCATCGTTTGTTGCTCAGCGGCAACGATCGTGAGCGCGTTCAGCACCGACTGTGGATCGGCCGCCGGCGCTGTCATTGGCCTGCGAATCTCGTCGGCCGGATCGCGGTGCTCGAAAATCGTGGGCCGTCCCGGCGTAATTTCGGTCAGGTCGCCGCAGATCCGGTCGGCTTTCTTGCCTTCGATGAGCTCGTAAAGATTGGCGTACCGATACAGATGATCGAAATCCTCGAGCAAGGCGAAGTCGTACACTTGCTTTAGATACGGATCGGCCTCGTGCTGGGCGAGCCAAGCGGTCAAATCGACGGCCACCTGTTCGTACCCGAGCGTTACCTCGATCGTGGTCTCGTCGCCGGGGATCAGCCAGTTGATGGCCTTCTGCTGCTGCGCCTCGACGCGCCGCATGATCGCGAGCTGTCGCTTCACCTGGCTATCGAGCGTGTTACGCGCCATTTGGTGCGAGAACATCACGGCCTCGACCTCGATGCCGTTCAGCAAGATGCCACGGGTACGGCTGTACGGATGAACGCTCTCCTTGTCGTAAGGCGTGACGTTGATCTCGCGCCACGTGCGCAGTTGAGCTTCGAGCGGAATGCCTTTTTCCCTGAGCGGATTGAACGTCATAAGCGCCTCCATGCGGCTGGGATGACGAAAAGAATCGCTGCGGTGTGCAAGTGACATGCCACGCTTCTCGCGTCCACCGGGCGACAGTTGCATCGATCGAGCCGGTGAAGCGGCGAGCGGAATCGAACGGCGGGTGCTCATCGCGCGCCTGCGCAATAGAGATGTCGTGTAGCAATTTTTGGGTTTTTTCTCCAACGTTTGTTGGCGCCGACGTAACGCGACGACCGCCGCTGCGCGTGCACGAGGCGGCGCCGCGGCACGTATCGTGCACGACAGACGCCTGCTCACGGGGACGCTGCCCGCGAACGACACGGAGGTCGAGATGAAGGCGGTCACCTGGCACGGCAAGCGCGACGTCCGCGTAGAAACGGTGGCCGATCCGACCATCCAAGAGCCCACGGATGCGATCGTCCGCATCACCACTACCGCCATCTGCGGCTCGGATCTGCACCTGTACGAAGTGTTGCCGCCGTTCATGCGGCCCGGCGACATCCTGGGCCACGAGCCGATGGGAATCGTAGAGGCCGTGGGCGCCCACGTGCCGAACCTTGCGCCCGGCGACCGCGTCGTCATCCCCTTCCAGATCGCCTGTGGGGCATGCTGGATGTGCACGCGCGGTCTCCAAACCCAATGCGAAACCACGCAGGTGCGCGAGCACGGCATGGGCGCGGCGTTGTTCGGCTACTCGATTCTCTATGGCGCGGTGCCGGGCGGTCAGGCCGAGTACCTACGCGTACCGCAGGCCCACTATGGGCCCATCAAAGTCCCGCATGGCCCGCCCGACGACCGCTTCATTTATCTCTCCGACGTCCTGCCGACGGCGTGGCAAGCCGTGCAATACGCAGCGATACCGGACGGCGGCAGCGTCGCCGTCTTGGGTCTTGGGCCCATCGGGCAGTTCAGCGCTCGCATCGCCCGATTCCTGGGATTCCGCGTGATCGCGGCCGATCTTGTGCCGGAGCGACTCGAGCTCGCCCGCCGACACGGCATCGAGGTTATCGACACCCGCGAGCACGATGACGTGGCAGCCGTCATTCGGGACATGACGGATGGCCGCGGCACCGACTCCGTCATCGACGCGGTGGGAATGGAAGCTCACGGTGCTCCCGGGACGAAGCTCGTTCAGACCGTCACGGGCTTTCTACCCGATGCCGTGGAGCGGAAGGTGATGAAGAAGATGGGAGTCGATCGGCTGACCGCACTGCACGTGGCGATCGACGCCGTGCGCCGCGGCGGCACGATTTCCTTGATCGGCGTTTACGGAGGCCAGGCCGATCCTCTGCCAATGCTGACCCTGTTCGACAAGCAGATTCAGCTCCGCATGGGACAGGCGAATGTCCGGCGGTGGACCGATGAGGTGCTGCCCTTGCTCGTAGAGGGCGATCCCCTCGGCGTCGACTCGTTTGCAACGCATCGACTGCCGCTTTCCGATGCGCCTCGTGGGTACGACATCTTTCAAAAGAAGGCGGACGGCGCGATCAAAGTGCTCCTCGAGCCATGAGCGCCTCGCCGCGCCGGTGGAGCTACCGCGGCGGCCTCATGCTAGGTCTTGGCCTCGGCGGCTTCATTGACGGCATTCTGCTTCACCAGATTGCGCAATGGCACAACATGGGATCCGCCGTACTGCCGCCGTCGAGCATGGAAGCAATGATGCAGAACATGCGCTGGGACGGGCTGTTTCACTTGGCCACGCTGCTGCTCACGTTCGCCGGCGTGCTCGTGCTGTGGCACGAAGGCCGGCGAGGTATCGCACCCCCTTCTCTACGGGTGCTGATCGGGCAAATGATCCTGGGCTGGGGCATCTTCAATCTGGTCGAAGGCATCATCGATCACCATTTGCTCGAGCTGCACCACGTGCGTGACGTGCCCGCCCACGTGCCCGCCTACGACTGGGTGTTCCTGGCAGTCGGCGGACTGCTATTCATCGCGGTGGGCTGGTTCATGTCTCGTCCCAGCGCAGCCGTTGTGCCCTCGCATCGCTCGTGAGACCAAACCTCGCGTGGCACGAGTAATGCATCGCGAACGCGGGTCACCAACAGTGGAGAGCTCACCATGGCAGCATCGGGACGGAAAACGAAGCGGCGGCGAAGCGCAAGCACGCAACGCCGGAATGGGCGAACGGCCCAGGCAAGCCGCCGGAACGGCAGCAAGAAAGACGCAATCGCGCTGCTGAAAGCGGATCATCGCCAAGTCGAGCAGTGGTTCGAGCAGTTCGAGAAGGCGCGGTCGGACGACCGTAAGGCCGAGCTCGCCGAGAAGATTTGTATGGCGCTGACGGCGCACACGATCATCGAGGAGGAGATCTTCTATCCGGAGTTCCTGAAAGCGACGGATGAGACCGACATCCATCACGAGGCCGAGGTCGAGCACGACGGCGCGAAGAACCTGATTGCGCAAATCGAGGCGGCTGGCCCGGACGACGAATACTTCGATGCGAAGGTCACTGTGCTTTCCGAAATGATCAAGCACCATGTGAAGGAAGAGGAAAAGCCGGGCGGTATGTTCACGAAGGCTCGCCAAGCCGACATGGATCTCGAGATGCTGGGAGAACGCCTGCAGGCTCGCAAGGATCAAGTCATGCAGGACGGTGCAAGCCGCTCGGGCCAGCGCGGCAGCTTTGGCGGCGGGGCCATGTTCCGGCAAAAGCAGCGCGAGCAACGCAACGAGACCGGACGGCGTATGACGTAGACGGCCGTTAGCCGTCGAGTGACGCCAAGTCGCGGTTCGCGGGGCCCACGATCACGCGGCCATGGCCGTCGAACCGCGACCCGTGGCAGGGGCAGTTCCACGTGCGCTCGACGGCGTCGAAGCGCACGACGCAGCCAAGGTGCGGGCACACGGCCGAGCGCTCGTGCAGCACGCCGTCGGCGTCGCGAAACGCTGCTACCTTTGCAAGACCGCGCCGCAGCACGGCCCCGTGGCCGGGCACGATGTCGTCGGCCGATTTCACGTCGCCGCCGCTCGCGTAGTCCTTCAGATACTGCGCGGCTACGTTAGCGTTCTCTTTGGCATACTCGACGGCTTCGCGGAGCATTTTGCGCGAGGGGTCGTAGAGCTTCGCCCACGGCGACGGCCGGTCCAGGATCAAGTCGGTCAAGAGAATGCCGGCGATGGTGCCGTGCGTCATCCCCATACCGGAGTCGCCGGTGACGATGTAGACGTTATCCGCATCGCCTGGATTGCGGCCGATGAACGCCACGCCGTCCACCGGTTCCATGACCTGTCCCGACCAGCGCAGCTCGACGTCCTGCGCGAGCGGAAAATGCGTTCGTGCCCATTGCTCGAGGCGTGCCAAGCGGGCAGCGCCGTCCTGCGCTTGACCCGACTTGTGATCTTCGCCGCCGACGATCAAGAGATCGTAGTCGCCGTGCGCAGGCCGCTGCAGCCGCACGTAGTGATACGGATCGGCGGTGTCCCAAAAGAGCGCGTGCATGCCCGCGCCACGCGGCAAACGCAACGCGACCACGTAAGTGCTGTACGGCGCTTGCTTCGTATGAATCGCCACCACGTCGTTGATGGGCGTGTTGGTCGCGACGACGGCGGCGCCGGCCGTAACGGTGTGGCCACTGGTCGTCGTCACGCGAGTTGACCCGCCGCCCTGCACGCTTGCCGCATGGGTGGCGCAGAAGATGCGCCCGCCGCGGCTGCGCACAGCTTCTGCCACAGCGCCGAGATACTTCAGCGGATGGAATACCGCCTGGCGCGGAAAACGCAAGCAGCTGTCGACCACCGTGCCGCCCACCGGCTGCAGCGCCACCTGCTCGACGCCGACGAGCCCCGCGCGCCGCGCGGCGGCGAGCTCGCGCGCGAGCAGCTCCGGATCCGTATCGAGCGGTGCGAATAGATACCCGTCGAGCCGCTCGAAGTCGCAGTCGATTTGCTCCTCCGCCACCGTGCGTTCGATTCGGTCGATGGCGGCCGTGTGACTATTCGCCGCCGCGCGAGCGCCGTCCACGCCGTGGCGCCGCTCGATCTCGACATAGCGATCGTCGACGGCATTGCTGAGATGCGCCGTCGTGCGCTGCGTCATGCCGCCGCCGACGGGCCCGTCGTCGAGCACCACAACGGATCGCCCCTCACAAGCGAGACTGTAGGCTGTCGACATTCCGGCGATGCCCGCGCCGACGATGCATACGTCGGCTGTGCAATCGCGGTCGAGAGGCGGGAATACGAGCGGCGGAACGTCCATCCAAGCCGTTGCAGGCCTTGCGGCTCCATCAGCCATCACTGCTCTCCCGCATGCGCAAGCGTAGGCATAGAACTGCACGATTCATGCCCACAGCAGCGCGCGCGTCGATTCGCGAGCGCGCTGCGGAAAACGCGTATAGCGAGCACCTAAGCCGCCGCGCACAATTCGATGCGGACCAGGGAGAAGCTAGGGTGTCAGTTTTTACTAACGTTGCCGACCGCACCGTGGCCGTGGTGCTGGCAGGCGGTAGAGGCGCACGACTCGACCCGCTCACGAGGGACGTTTGCAAACCGGCCTTGCCTTTCGGCGGTGCGTTCCGCTGCATCGATTTCTCGCTGTCGAACTGCGTGAACTCCGGCGTGCGCACGATCGGAGTCGCGACGCAGTACAAGCCGGACGCGCTGCTCTCCCATCTTCGAACGTTCTGGAACGCCGGTGCCGTCGGCGATCGAGCGGCCATTCATGCGTGGCGTGCGGAGGAACGTGCAGCGCGCGTCGGGTATCGCGGCACGGCCGACGCCGTTTACCGCAATCTCGGCTGCATCCCCCACTTGGAAAACGCGCTGGTGCTGGTGCTCGGCGGCGACCACGTCTACCAGATGGACTATCGGCCCATGCTCGAAGCGCATTGCAAGCGCAACGCCGCCGTGACGATCGGCTGCGCGGTTGCGCCAATCGAGGAGGCCCGGCATTTCGGCGTCATGGCCGTGGCGAGCGATGGCCGCATCGAGCACTTCGTGGAGAAGCCGCAAGAGCGCGCGCAGATCCCGCAAAGCAGCGGCGGGAATGTGCTCGTGTCGATGGGCATCTATGTATTCGACGGCGCCCTTCTGGCGCGGATCCTGTCGCTAGACGCGCAGTCGCCAACGTCGGGGCATGACTTCGGGGCCGACATCGTGCCGGGCCTCATCAAGGGTGGCCAAGCCTATTCGTATGCGCTGCGCGGAACCGAGGGCGCGGCGCGCGCGTATTGGCGCGACGTCGGCACGGTCGGTACCTTTTGGAGCGCCCATATGGACTTGCTCGGTCCTGAACCGTTATTGAAGCTCGACGACCCCAGCTGGCCGGTTGGACCCGTGGGCCTCGCGGCCCGGATTTCACGCTCGAGGACGACCGCGCACGGCGGCACAATCGAGGAATCGATGGTGCCCGCGAGTTGCACGATCGCCGGTGACGTCAACCGCTGCGTATTGTTCGACGGCGTGAAAGTCGGTCGCGGCGCCAGGGTTTCGGACAGCGTTGTGCTTCCCGGCGCCGTCATCGGCGCCGGCAGTCGCTTGCGGGGTGTCATCGTGGCTGCCTCTTTCCGGGTTCCCGAAGGAACTGTCATCGACCGCTGCGGGGAGAGCGGCGAGCCCGCCGTTCTCTCGGAGCACTATCAAGAAGCCGCTCGCTACGCCGTCGCAGCCCGCTAACGTACCCTCTCTTGAGTCAGGCGCTCTAGTAGCTGTAGCGCAAGATTGCGGGCGTCAATGATTCGTTCGAGCCGTGCCGCCGGCGCTCCTGCTGCCGCCGCCTGATGCGAAGCCAGATCTGCCGGCGCTTGGCGGCGAGCCAGTCCTCGCGACTGGCTTTCTTGCCGCGCAGCTCGGTCTCATTGTCGCGGTACTGACAGAAGTCGCGGTAGCCGTCGAGCTCGGGCTTCAACTCGCGCGTGACGAGCTCTGCCATCAGAGCGTCGTCGAGGAAGCCCAAGCCGGGGATCTTGTCGGGAATCATGTCCTTCGCGACGGCGAAGTAGCCGACCGCCGCCTTTACGCGCTGGCGATCCTCCTCCTCGAGCGGCCACTCGGGGTCGTCGAGCATCGAGCAGAGGATCTCCAGGTCTGCGAGGCGCGTCTGCACATACTCGGGCGCCTTCACCTTGGTCGCCTGCTTGAGCAGCCGCCGCGCACCGTCGATGAGCTCCTTCTCGGCCCGCTTTTTGTTGCGCTTCCAGACCGAGTCCATGACCCCGCGATAATAGGCGAGGTCGTCTTCGCCGAGCTCCAGAACGATCTTGATCGACATTCGCGTTCGACTCCCAAGGTTGGCGAGAGCAGGCTACCGATCGCAGCTTGCCGTACCAAGCCCCGGTTAGCCATAGACTTGGCGAACTTTGCCAGGCGATCGCATTCTTGGCGCTTGCGATAGAAGGAGACGGGGGTGCTCGAAAATAGCGTGGTCGTGCTCGATTGGCTCGGCATTGTGGCCTTTACGATCACGGGCGCGCTGGTCGCCTCGCGTAATCAGATGGACGCTGTGGGTTTCGTGATGCTGGGCACGGTGACGGGCATCGGCGGCGGCACCTTTCGCGACGTGCTGCTGAACGTGCATCCGATTCTGTGGATCGAGCATCCGGAGTACCTGGCGGTATGCGTCGTAGTGTCGCTCGTCATCTACTTCACGGCCCATAAAGTTCAGTCGCGCATGCGGCTGATTCTGTGGGCCGATGCCATCGGCCTCGCGTTGTTCGCTACCGTAGGCGCGGAACGCGCGATGAGTGTCGGCGCGTCGGCGTTGGTGGCGGTCGTCATGGGTGTGATCACGGCCTGCTTCGGCGGCATCATTCGCGATCTACTCGGGCAGACGCGCTCCATCATCTTCTCGTACGAGATCTATGTGACCGCGGCGATGGGCGCCGCGACGGTCTTCGCTATCTCTCACGTGCTTGGGCTGCCGCGCGAAATAGGGGTGATAGGCGGAATTTCCACGGGTTTCGCCTTGCGCGCAGGCGCACTACTCTGGGGCTGGTCGCTGCCGCATCCGCGCCCCCGCCCGCGGCCGCCGGACGCGGGTTGAGCGGCAAGCGGCACCCCTCGCCTGCTGCCGACCGCACGGTTCTGGCAGACTTACCCATGACGAGCGTTTACCCGCAAAGAAGGCCCACGAGCGTATGAGCACGCCGCCATCGAAACCGAAACCCGAGGTCCTCGTGTTCGCAGCCGGTCTGCCCGCATGAGTGTTCGGCCCGTGTCGGATCCGGTGTGCGCCAGCACGCCCGCCGAACGCGTCGTTGCGACCGTGATCGACGCGCGGCCGCGCGACCTCGGCGGTTTCGAGGTACGCCGGCTCCTGCCGTCGGTGGCTCGGCGGATGGTGGGACCGTTCACGTTTTTCGATCAGATGGGCGCCGCTACTTTCGCTGCGGGTCAGGGCATGGATGTGCGCCCTCATCCGCACATCGGTCTCGCGACCGTCACGTACCTCTTCGAAGGCGAGATCCTGCACCGCGACAGCTTGGGCTCCGAGCAGCCCATACGGCCAGGAGACATCAACTGGATGACCGCCGGCCGCGGCATCGTCCATTCGGAGCGCACGCCGCCCGAACACCGCCGCAGCGGCTCGCGCCTGCACGGGTTGCAACTGTGGGTTGCGCTGCCTCGCGCGCACGAGGAAGCGGCACCTTCATTTCACCACTATCCGGCTGCCACGCTGCCCGAACGCGAGCATGGCGGAGTGCGGCTGCGCGTGCTCGCCGGCACGGCGTACGACCTGACGTCCCCGGTCGAGACCTTGTCTCCGCTGTTCTATGTCGACGCGGCCATGGCAACCGGCAGCGAGCTCACGCTACCGAGCGGTCACGAGGAACGCGCCATCTACGTGATCGACGGCACGCTCACGTGCGGCGCCGAGCGAGCGGAGCCCGGCCGGATGCTGGTGTTCGAAAAAGACGCGCGCCCGGCGTTGCGCGCAGAACGGCCGACGCGACTCGCGCTGCTCGGGGGAGCGCCCTTGGACGGCCAGCGGTTCATCGACTGGAATTTCGTGTCGAGCTCCAAGGAGCGAATTGCCCAAGCTCGGCGCGATTGGCAAGAAGGCCGGTTTCCCAAGGTGCCTGGAGACGACGTCGAGTTCATCCCGCTGCCGGGCTGACGTCGGCGGCCCACGAGCCCGCACGGCGCTAGATGAGCACTTCCGTCGCCGGCTCGCGCAGGTTGTAGCGCGAGCTCATCGCGTAGCCGTAGGCGCCGGCATTGGCGATCAACAGCACGTCGTTCTCCTTCGTCGGCGGCAGCTGCCGATCCGAGCCCAAGCGGTCGCCGGTCTCGCAGATCGGACCAACGACCGTGACGAGCTCCGTGGCCGGTGACCCAAGCCGCGTCAGGTTCACGATCTCGTGATACGCGCCGTAGAGCGCGGGGCGGATCAAGCTGTTCATGCCCGTGCCGACGCCGACGTACTGCACGTCGCCCTTGCCTTTCGTCTGCGTCACGCGCGCCACGAGCACGCCGGCCTGCGCGACGATGAAGCGCCCCGGCTCCAACAACAGGGAGCGGCCGCCGCAGCCCTGCTTTATCTCAGCGAGCGCCGCGTCGAGCGCCGTCAGATCGAGCCCAGGCTGCCCCGCCTTCTCGGGTACGCCGAGCCCGCCGCCGACGTCGATGTAACGCACGTCGGGCAGCCTCTCGAGCAGCTTCAAAAGCTGCCGCCCGGTGTCGAGCCAGGCGTTCGCCGCCAACACGCCGCTACCCGTGTGCGCGTGCAGCCCAACGATTCGCGCGCCCGCTTTGCCGGCCGCTTCTACGAGCTCGTCGATCTCGAACAACGGAATGCCGAACTTCGAGTGCACTCCGGCCGTGCGGACGTGCTCGTGATGGCCGCGGCCTTGGCCCGTATCGATGCGAACGAAGATATCGCGGCCCTTGAAGCTCTTGGCCCAGTGCTTCAGCGGAAACAAATTGTCGAGCGTGACCCACACGCCTTGCTCGAGGGCTTGCTCGTACTCGGCGCGGGGCGCGAAGTTAGGCGTGAACAGGATGCGCTTGCGGTCGAGCGACGGCAGCACCTGCAGCACACGCGCGATCTCGCCCGGCGACACGCATTCGATATTGAGCCCGCCGTCGTGCACGAGCTTCAGGATCTCCGGGTGCGGGTTGGCCTTCATGGCGTAGAACACCGCGTCGACGGATTTGAGACCGCGCAACGCCGCAACCGCACCCTGGATGCTCTCGCGATCGTAGACATAGGTGGCATCGCGCTGCGCGCCGATTTCGAGCAGCTGCGCCTTCTTCTTTACCCACCACGGCTTCGGAACGGCCTTGGCGGGCACGGCGCCTTCCGTGAGCCGTTCCCAGGTTTCGCCGAACACCCCGCCCGCGAACTTGTCGACGAGCAGGCCGTGCAGGTGCTGGACCAAGCGGTACGCGTGCTCAGAGCTCACTACGAACGTCAGGTTCAAGTCGTTCGCCGCTTGCGTCACGAGATGAACTTGTTGCTCCTGGAACACCTCGAGCACAGGGGCGAGCTCATGAAGGATGGTCCGAATGCGCTGACCGACGAGCGTGACGGCCGCGCAGTCGCCGATGATCTTCACGCGGCACAGCTTGCGCAGATCGTCGGCGAGCGCTTCGATCGCCGCAGGCGTGGTGACGTTCTGTGCCGTGTCGATCGACACGGTGACGTTGCTCTCCGACGTCGAAATCAGGTCCACGGAGATGCCGTGCTCGCGGAAGATGCTGAACGCGTCGGCGAGAAAACCGACCTGGTGCCACATCTCCATCGATTCCATCGAGACGAGCGTGATGCCGGAGCGGCTCGAGATCGCCTTCAGCTGTGGCTGATCGTCGCCGAGCGCGTTGGAGATCACGCTGCCTTCCCATTCGGGATGCGCGGTGCATTTCAGGTACAGCGGAATGCCCGTGCCGCGCACCGGCGAGATGCTGCGCGGATGCAAAATGCCGCCGCCCGCCGAGGCAATTTCCTGCGCCTCGCGGTAATGCAGCCGCTTGATGAGCCGCGCCGACGGCACGGCCTTCGGATCGGCACTGAAGAAACCCGGCGCATCGGTCCAAATTTCGAGGCGGCGTGCCTCGAGCTTGCCGGCGAGGTAGGCCGCCGAGGTGTCGGAGCCGCCGCGGCCGAGCAGCACCGTCTCCCCTTGGGCATTGCGCGCAATGAAGCCTTGCGAAAGCACCACACCCTGTATGCCCGCGAAGCGTGCTTGTAAGGCCTTGTCGGGCGAAAAATCGCAGCGCGCGGAGATGAAGCGCGCGCGCTCCGTTTGGTCGCGCAGCGTTGCGCTTTCGAGATGGTCGCGGATGTCGAGCCACGCCACGTCGAGCCCCGTGGAGCGCAAATAGGCGGCGCCGAGCTCCGTGGCCGCGAGCTCGCCTGTACTGAGCACGCGCGCGTGCACGCGCGGGCTCACCTCGCCGAGCATCTTGGCGCCGGCAACGATTTCTGCGAGCGCTTCGAAGCGCTCGTCGAACAGCTTCTCATCGACGCCGAGCTCGCGCGCCAGCGAATCGTGCTGGGCGCGAATCTTGGCGAGCTTGTCGTCGGTGTCGGCGCGGGCGACGGCGGCGTCGAGCAACGCGATCAGCGCATTCGAAACGCCGACCAGCGCCGAATGCACGACGACAGGTCGAACGCTCTCGTCGAGGCGCTCGCGAATCAGGCGCGCAATGATGGCCCAGTTCTGCGCCGTGGAAACGCTACGGCCACCGAACTTCAGCACCACCCACGGAGAGTCGGGATATGGCGTATCGACGGCTTGGCTCGTGCCGAGCACTGGCTGTGACGACATGGGAGGACTCTAACCTTCTTGCTTCGAACGTTCTGCGGCGTGCGCTAATCGAGCGTCGCGTCGGTCACCGCGCCCTGCGACGCGGAGCTAACCAGTCGCGCGTACTTGGCGAGCAGCCCGCGATCCGCTTTTTTCGGCGGCGGTTTCCAGGCTTTGAGGCGGCGATCGATCGTCTCTTTCGACACCCCAAGCTCGATCGACTTGCGCGCGGCATCGATGACGATCGAGTCGCCGTCTTCCACGATCGCAATCGGGCCGCCCACTGCGGCTTCCGGCGTCACATGGCCCACGACGAAGCCATGGCTGCCGCCGGAGAACCTTCCATCGGTAATCAACGCCACTTGCTTGCCGAGGCCGCGGCCGATCACGGCCCCCGTTGGGCTCAGCATTTCGGGCATGCCGGGAGCCCCTTTCGGCCCCTCGTAGCGAATCACGATGACATCGCCGGCCACGACGATGCCGTCGATGATGGCGCGCAGCGCCGCGTACTCGTCGTCGAACACGCGCGCGCGCCCTTCGAAGCGCGTGCCCTCTTTGCCCGTGATCTTCGCCACGGCACCGTCGGGTGCGAGGTTGCCGTGGAGCACGGCGAGATGGCTGGACGCCTTGATCGGGTCGCGCAGCGGCCGAACGATCGTCTGCCCCGCCGCATAGGGCTGCACCGAGCTCAAGTTCTCGGCAACCGTGCGGCCCGTCACCGTGAGGCACCCGCCATGCAGCAAGCCCGCGTCGAGCAGCATCTTTTGCAGCGGCTGGATGCCGCCGATGCGAATGAGCTCGGACATCATGTAGCGGCCGCTCGGCCGCAAATCGGCCAACACCGGCGTGCGGTCGCCGATGCGCGTGAAGTCCGCGAGCGTTAGCGGCACACGGGCCTCATGCGCGATTGCGAGCAGGTGGAGCACGGCATTCGTCGATCCGCCGAGTGCAATCACCGTGGTGATGGCGTTCTCGAACGCCTCTTTCGTCAGGATGTCCGATGGCTTGATGCCGCGCTGGATGAGCGCCACGACGGCCTCGCCGGCCCGGCGGCAGTCGTCCGCCTTGGCGTTCGACACGGCTTCCTGAGCGGAGCTGTTGGCCAAGCTGAGACCGAGCGCCTCGATCGCCGAGGCCATGGTGTTCGCCGTGTACATGCCGGCGCACGAGCCGGGTCCCGGGATGGCCGTGGACTCGACCTCCTTGAGCTCGGCATCGTCGATTTTGCCCGCGGCATAGCTGCCGACGGCCTCGAACACGGAGATGATGTCGCGGTTCTTCGGCCCCGGCTGGATGGTTCCGCCGTAGACGAAGATCGAAGGGCGGTCGAGCCGCGCCATCGCCATCACGCAGCCCGGCATGTTCTTGTCGCAGCCGCCGATGGTGACGAGACCGTCGAAGCCTTCGGCCGCCGCGACGGTTTCGATCGAGTCGGCGATCACTTCGCGCGAAACGAGCGAGTAGCGCATGCCGGGGGTGCCGTTGGCGATGCCGTCCGACACCGTGATCGTGTTGAACAGCACGCTCTTGGCGCCGGCTGCGTCGGCCCCCTCGCCGGCTCGGCGCGCCAGGCCGTCGATGTGCATGTTGCACGGCGTGACCATGTTCCAGGTAGACGCGATGCCGACTTGGGGCTTCGCAAAGTCCTCGTCCTTGAAGCCCACGGCGCGCAGCATGGCGCGGCTCGGCGCCTGCGCCAGCCCGTCGACGATAACGCGCGAATAACGGCGCGGGTCGGGCGGATCTCGGTCCTGATGAGCCATGTTCTACGCGGCGTTTGACGGGGGACGCGATTATGGCGGCGCCGTTTGGGCTGGGCAACCCCGACTGAGGCACGCGCGGCCTCCTGAACCTGCGCCAAATCATCGTTCTAGCGCAGGTTTGCCACCTGGCGGCTCAAGAGTATGATGCAACCAGCCAATCAGGTTGGACCCGATGGATCCGCGGGACTCCGGAATATTCAGGCTCGCGAGCGTCGGTAGCTACCTTGACGCGCTCTCTACGATTACCGACGAGATGAGCCTCAAGGAGCGCAGCAACCTCATCTTTCTCGACCGTTGTTTGCACGAGCGCTGGGGTCTCGGCGAAAACGTGATTCTGAATTGGTGCCCCGACGGCGAGGGCATCACGCTATTGATCCTGCCGCACTACGGCATTGCGGGCTACGCGGGCCCGCGCGGAGACTCTGCGCGCGGCGCTCTCGGCAAGCCGAAGCAAGAATTCTTTCAAGCGTTGCTGTCGGGGCGCCGGTGTCTCAATCCCGCTCAACTCTCGAAGGTGGCCCGGCTACTCGGCATCGAGCCTACGCACGTTCCGTTGCGCGAACCCTTGAAGAACACGCCGGGGCAGAACGAGATCATCGAGAAGATGGTCAAGCGGTACAGCATCACCTACGTGCCGAACCGCGGCGTATGCCTTTTCGACATCGTGGGCTTTAGCCTGCTCTCGCCGTTCGAGCAGATGATGCAGCTGAACAGCCTCTCGTATTCGCTGAACTCCGCGCAAAGCAAGCTGCTGACGAAACGCATCGGCGTCGACTTCTCCCGCACCACCACGGGAGACGGCTTCTATATCTGGAACCGCGATCTGACGCTCGAAGGCAACGTGAACCTCTACCACTTCATGCAGCTCGCGCTCGCCGACAACGCGATCGCGCACAAAAAAGCGCAGCACAACACCGTGCCGCGGCTGCGCGCGTGCTTCCACGTGGGCAGCAGCTACGAGTTTCACCAGTCCGAAGGACTGAACCCCACGCTGTACAACTACATCGTGGGCGACGCGACCGTCGATCTCGCCCGCGTGATCGAGCGTGCGATGCCGGGCCAAATTCTGGTCGGCGACTTCAGGGCCGAAATGCCCACCACGGATATTCCCGGCGGCGACTCGCAGCTCGTGGAGTCGGCGGACTTCGTGGAGCTCGCCATGCGCAACGTCGAGCAACTCGCCGGCATCGAGCTTTCGGGCGAACGCATCGACGCGATTCGCTGCTACCTGACGGGCACCAAGCTCGCGAGCGGCGAGTTCACGGTGCGCCGGATCATGGTGAACGACAAACACGGCATCACACGCCGCGTGTACAACGCCAAGGTGAACATCTACCGGCACAACGCCGAGCCGATCTTGCTCGGCATCGAGGATCGTTCGTTGAGCGCCGACAGCGTACCCGCCTACGGCAGCGAGCACGTGCTCCGGCCGGTGTTAGCGTAGCGCCCGAATCAGTGTGAGGTCTTGCGCTGCGGCACGTCGAGCCGCGCGCTGACGACCGTGGTATCGCCCTCGTCGTCGACCTGGGGGCTCGCGGGCCGCGCTTTACCGCTCGGGCCGGCGAAACGCATCTGGTGGTGGCCAACGGCGATCAGATCGCCGTCGCGAAGCCGGTGCTCGCGCACGCGCCGGCCGTTGACGAAACAGCCGTTCGTGCTGCTCAAGTCGATCAGCATCCAACCATCGGCCGTCTCGAGAAACAGGTTCTGAAAGCGGCTCACATAACGGCTATCGAGGCTGATGTCGCAGCTGTCGTCGCGGCCGAGCACCATGCGCGGCCGATTCAGCGTAACTTCGGCGACCACGGCTTTGCCGCTCGACACGATCAGCCGCGCCGCTTCGAGCCGCAGCCGGCCCGGGTCGCTCAAGTGCACGGCTTGAGGCGACAGCTCTTCGACGGGCTGCGCCCAGGCCGACGCGTCGTAGCGCAGGTTCAGGTTCGCCCCGGCTTCCTTCAGCAACGCCCGGGTGATCTTCGGCTGCCGATTGCTGCCGGTGGAGCGTTCCGCGATGGCGTTGAGCGACGCGCAGCAGATGGCATTGATGTCGCCGACGATACCTTGCGTGAAAGCTTGCACGTCGAGCACTACCTCGTCGGGCGCGAGCTCTTCGGCCCAGTCGCAGCCTGCGCCGCGGAGGCATTGCCAAATGTAAGCTCGCGTCTCGTCGAGCGTGAACCCCGAAAGGCGCTGATGCACCGCCTTGGCAAACGGCCCGCCGTCGTACTGTGGCAAGAGGTTCGCGACCAGCTCTTCGCTGCGCGTGAGCGCGAGGATGTACACGATCGGCCGGTTACGCAGGCGCATTTGCGCCAGCGCTTCGAGCTCGCGCAGCACGGGCGCCGCAAAGCGCTCGAGACCGTCGGCTACGATGAAAGCAAACCGGCCGTTGCCCACCTGATGCCGCAGGAAGACCTCGGCGATATGGCGCAGCTCATTGGGCGTGCCCTCGACCGGCCCGGGGCCGATGTCCTCGAGCACTTGGGCAAGCAGTTGCTCGCGCGTCTCGCAAGTGGGCTTGATCCACGCCACCCGCAAGTCTTTGACCTGACGCAGGCGCTGGCGCGAGAGCGTGGTCTTGCCAACGCCGGCAGGGCCGCTCAAGAACAAGGTCTGCAGGCTCTTGCCGAGGAGATCCTCGGCTTTCAGCAGCGCATACCGCATCGAATGCGAGGCGAACACGGGCCTCGCGGCCTCTGCCTCGAAGGGGTTCGATTCGAGCTTGTATTGTTCGAGAAACAGAGAGTGCGCCGCCGCTACTTTACTTGTTCTGAGGTTTTAGGGCTTCGATGCCCAAGATATACCCGCAGTGCGCGGAGCGCACTAGGGTAGATTGGTCGGGGCGACAGGATTTGAACCTGCGACCCCTTGCACCCCATGCAAGTGCGCTACCAGGCTGCGCCACGCCCCGACCGAGATGGCAAGTGTAACGAGAAGCCGCCGGGCCGGATACCCGCGCCAGCTCCGTCGCGCTAGCGGCGCAACAGCTTGAGAACGTCCTCGAGCTCCGCCCGTACCTGGCGGATGATCTGCTGGCTTTGTGTCGTGTCCGTGCGCGCTTCGTCGCCCATGAGCCGCTGGCGGGCTCCACCGATCGTGAACCCCTCCTCGTACAAGAGGCTTCGGATCTGGCGGATGATCAGCACGTCCTGGCGCTGATAATAGCGGCGGTTGCCGCGGCGCTTGACGGGTTTTAGTTGCGGGAATTCCTGCTCCCAGTACCGCAGAACGTGGGGCTTGACGGCACACAGCTCGCTGACTTCGCCAATGGTGAAGTACCGCTTGCCCGGAATTGGCGGTAGGTCGTCGTTATTCCCTGGTTCCAGCATATGCCTCGACTCGCGCCTTGAGTTTTTGACCTGGACGGAACGTCACGACGCGGCGAGCGGTGATTGGGATCTCTTCGCCGGTTTTCGGATTTCTGCCCGGTCTTTTGTTTTTGTCACGCAAATCGAAGTTTCCAAAGCCGGAAAGCTTGACTTGTTCCCCGACCGCCAGAGCGGCCCGCAAATCTTCGAAAAAGGAATCGACGAGCTCGCGAGCTTCACGTTTGTTCAAACCGAGCTCGTTGAACAACGACTCGGCCATGTTCGCTTTCGTTAGTGCCATATCAGATTCGGCGTCCGATTCTTGTTAAGTTCTTATCGTCGCCCCGAGCTCAGCCTCGAGTTTTTGCATGACGGAGCGCACTTTTTGATCGGCATCCTCGTCGGTAAGCGTGCGTGAAGCATCCTGCAAAATCAAGCCTAAACCGACGCTTTTTCGCCTTGAATCTACCCCTTCGCCGCGGTATACGTCGAACACGACCACGTCGTCGAGAAGGTCGCCTGCAGCCGCACGCGCCACTTTCATCAAGGCATCGGCGCTGACCTCGGCGTCCACGAGGATAGCCAGATCCCGGCGGATCGCCGGGAACTTCGAATAGCCCTTGAAAGCCGGCACTGCGGCCGGTTGCAGGGCGTCTAGCTGCAACGCGAACACGACGGCCGAGCGCTTTTTGTCCACACGCTTCGCGAGCTCCGGGTGCAGTACGCCAAGCCAGCCCGCGGGTCGATCGCCGCGCAGAATTCGCGCGGTTCGCCCCGGGGTCAACGCGGGATGAGTCGCCGCCACGAACCGAAACTCGCCCGTAGCGCCGGTTAGGCGCAGCAAGGCGTCGACATCGCCCTTCACGTCGTAGAAGTCGACCTCGGGCCCCGCGCCATCCCAGTGCTCGGCGACGCGCGTGCCGAGCGCCAACCCGGCGACCACCGTGGACTGGGTAACGCCGGCCTCCGCGGCCGCGAATTGCGGTCCGATCTCGAACAGCCGCAATCTTTGACGCTGATGGCTCACATTGAGCCGCGCTACGTTGATGAGCCCCGGCCACAGCGACCGCCGCAAGACCGCCAGGTCGCTCGCAATCGGGTTCGCGAGCGTCACGCCTTCTGCGCCGGGGCTCACGAGCGCTTCGAGCGTGGGGTCGACGAAGCTGTAGGTGATCGCCTCGGCGTAGCCGCGGGCGGCGAGCTGATCCGCGATCCGGTCCGCTTCGACCGTCGTCTCGCTCGCGGTGCCGAGCCGCTCCACCGCCTGCCCCGGCGTCGCGGGAATCGCGTCGTAGCCGATCATTCGGCCGACCTCTTCAATGAGGTCTTCCTCGATCGCGATATCGAAGCGAAAGGTGGGAGGCACCACGCTCCAGCGGTCTTGGGCGGGCGCAACTTTCATTTCCAGGCGCTCGAGAATCTCGGCCACGCGCGCATCGGGCAAGTCGACCCCAAGCACGGCGCGCAGACGCTCGCGGCGCAACGTTACCGCGCGGCGGACGGGGATGTCGGCAGCGAGCTCGATGTGCGCCACGGGCCCGGCCTGTCCGCCGCAAATCGCCAGCAACAGCTCCGTGGCGCGCTCGATCGCGCGCACCTGCCCGGCCGGATCCACGCCGCGCTCGAACCGCAGCGACGCGTCGGTGTGCAGGCCCAGACGCCGCGGCCGGCCCGCGATTGCAGCGGGCGCGAAGAAGGCGCTCTCGAGGAACACCGTGTCCGTCGTATCGCCGACAGCCGTCGACTTGCCGCCCATGATCCCGGCCAAGCCCACGGGACCGCGGCCGTCCGCGATCACGAGCATGTCGGGCGCAAGCGCAACCTCGCGGCCGTCGAGCAGCGTGAGCTTCTCCGCGGCGCGGGCGAGGCGTACTTCGATGCGCGCGTCGAGCTTGGCAAAATCGTACGCGTGCAGCGGCTGACCGAGCTCGAGCATGACGTAGTTCGTGACGTCGACGATCGGCTGCAGCGGCCGCACACCGGCGCGCCGCAGCCGCTCGCGCATCCACAACGGCGTTCGCGCGCCGCGCGCGAGACCGCGCACCACGCGGCCGGCGAACCGCGGGCAGCTCGAGCCCGCTTCGAGCGCAATGGGGAACGTGGCGTCGATCGCCGCTTGCACAGCGGTAGTCTTCCGCTGCGTGAGACGCTCGTGCCGCCTCGCGGCGAGCTCGCGCGCGATGCCCGCCACGCTAAAGCAGTCGCCGCGGTTCGGCGTCACGTTGATATCGAGCACCGCGTCGTCGAGCCGCAGGTATTCGGTGAGCCTCACGCCCGTCGGGGCGTCCGCGTCGAGGATCAGTAGGCCGGCGCTGTCGTCGGCGAGATCGAGCTCCTTGGCGGAGCACAGCATGCCGTTCGACTGCACGCCGCGCAGCTCGGCGGCGCCAATGGTTTTGCCGTTCGGCAGGCGGGCGCCGACGCGCGCGAAGGCCGCCTTGATTCCGGCGGCCACATTCGGAGCGCCGCACACCACCTGGTGGCGGCCGGACCCGTCGTCGACCGTGCACACGGACAGCCGGTCCGCATTCGGATGGCGCTCGACCGTAAGCACTTCGGCCACGACCACACCTAAGTCGGCCGGCGTCAACGGCTCGATCGCATCCACCTCGAGTCCCGAGCTCGTAAGATCCGCGGCCACGCCCTCGGCGTCGCCGTCGAGCGCAACCCATTCTTTCAGCCAATCGAGATTGACACGCATCGCAAGCTCTCAGCCGAACTGCTCGAGGAACCGGAGATCGTTCTCGAAGAAGGCTCGCAAGTCGTCGACGCCGTAGCGCAGCATCGCTAAACGCTCCACGCCCATACCGAACGCGTAGCCGCGCCACTCCGCGGGGTCGATGCCGGTATTGCGCAGCACGTTGGGGTGCACCATGCCGCAGCCCAAGATTTCGAGCCAACGCCCCGATTCCGAACGCACGTCAACCTCGGCCGACGGCTCCGTGAACGGGAAGTACGACGGCCTGAACCGCAGCTCTACCTCCCGCTCGAAGAACTTCGACACGAAGTCGTACAGCAAGGCTTTCAAGTTCGCAAAGCTCACATCGCGATCGACCACCAGTCCTTCGACTTGCGTGAACATCGGCGTGTGCGTGAGATCGGAGTCCCGGCGGTATACGCGCCCCGGAGCGATCAGCCGCAGCGGCGGCCCGTGTGCCTTCATCGCCCGAATCTGCACCGGCGAGGTGTGGGTACGCAGCAGCAAGCCGGAGTGCAGATAGAAGGTGTCGTGCATCGCCCGCGCGGGATGATCGTCCGGGATATTCAGCGCGGTGAAATTGTGGAAGTCGTCCTCCACGTGCGGCCCCGTGTGCACGTCGAATCCTGCGTGACCCAGGATGCGGGTCATGCGCCGTAGCGTTCGCGTGACGGGATGGAGCGGCCCGGGCGCCACGCCGCGGCCAGGCAGCGTGACGTCGAGCGCGTCGGCCGCGAGCTGCGCGGCGAGACGGCGCGCCTCGAGCGCCTCGCGCCGCGCATCGATGGCTGCGGAGAGCGCCGTCTTCGCGTCGTTGATGGCCTTGCCGGCCGCCGGAATCTCGGCTGCCGGCAACTTGCCAAGGTCGCGCAGCTTTGCGGTGAAGACGCCTTTCTTGCCGAGGAACTGTACGCGCACGGCATCGAGCGCCGCCAAGTCGTCGGCGGCGTGCACGGCCGACTCGGCTTGGCCCAGCAGTTCCGCGATGTCGCTCACCGCGAGCTCCTTGGCGCGCGTCGGTTAGGCGGCGCGGGTGAGAGCCTCTTTCGCGGCGGCGGCCAAGGCGGCGAAGCCTTCCTGGTCGTGCACAGCGATGTCGGCGAGGATCTTGCGATCGACCTCGATCTCGGCCAGCGAAAGCCCGTTCATCAAGCGGCTGTACGACAGACCGTTCGCGCGTGCGGCGGCGTTGATGCGCGTGATCCACAGCGCTCGAAACTCGCGCTTGCGCACCCGGCGATCGCGGAATGCATATTGGCCGGCCTTGATGACGGCTTGCTTCGCGGCACGAAAGACTTTGCGGCGGGCGTTGTAGTAGCCCTTCGCCTGGCTGAGGACCTTGCGGTGGCGCGCCTTGGCGGTAACGCCTCGTTTTACTCTGGCCATCTAAGTGTCCTCAGACGTACGGCAGCAGGCGGCGCAACTCTACGACGTCGGAGTCGGAGATTTGCAGCGTGCGGCCGAGTTGGCGTTTCCGCTTGGACGACTTCTTCGTCAGGATGTGACGCATATGCGAATGGCCGGCTTTGAACCCGCCATTGCCTTTCGCGCGGAAACGCTTCGCAGCGCCGCGCTTAGTCTTCAGCTTCGGCATGACTTTCTCCTCGTGTTTAGCCCGTTCCAGCGTTGCCTCGACTGGACAGGCGGCCCGCGCCGGCGCTTCGATGCGCCGGGCACAGGCACTTGTTCGTTGCGGTGGTGCCTTCGACTAACGCTTACGCGGGCCGATCACCATGACCATCTGCCGTCCTTCCATGAGCGGCTGCTGCTCCACGGAGCCATACTCTTCCAAGTCAGTTTGCACGCGCTTGAGCAGCTCCATGCCGAGCTCCTGGTGCACCATCTCGCGTCCCCGGAACCTCAACGTGACCTTGGCCTTGTCGCCATGCGTTAGGAACTTGATGAGGTTACGCAGCTTGACCTGATAATCGCCCTCTTCGGTGCCTGGCCGGAACTTCACTTCCTTGACCTGGATCTGTTTCTGCTTGCGCCGCGCGGACTGAGCCTTCTTGTTCTGCTCGAACACGAACTTCCCGTAGTCCATGATTCGACAGACCGGCGGCTCTGCGCTGGGTGCAACTTCGACTAGATCCAAGCCCGAGCTCTCGGCGCTTCGCAACGCCTCCTGAGCGGTCATGATTCCGAGCTGGTCCCCCGTGGGGCCGATGACGCGAACACGCGGCGATAAAATCTCCGCATTGCGTCGGACGCGTTTTCCTTGGACGATTCGTGACTCCTTCCGCTGGTCTAAAAAATTCGGCCGGCAACCTCACGGCTGCAGGCCAGCGCGGCATTGTACGGGCCCCCACAAACCGGCACAAGGCGCCGCTGTGCTAAACGCCTTAATTTTCAGCTAGTTCGCGACCGTGAGCTCGCCGGCTGGCACGGTTGGCCCGTAGAGAGCCCGGAGTTGCTCCAAGTCGCCGGCCGATAGGCCGCTCGACGTGCGAATATCGCCACGTTCGCTCAAGGCCCGCCGGTAACGCCCAAAGAACTCCTCGAGGTCGCCGCCGAAGCCAAAAAAGTACATCACGTCCTCGAAGTCCGCCGTGTGCGCCAGCCCCAAGGCGTGCCCGAGCTCGTGCAAGCACGTGAGGTAGACGATCGTGTCGCGGAACAGCGAATCGAGCCGCGCTGCCGCCGCAATCTCGTCGCCGAGGGCCGTCGTGTCCGGCCGGATGTAGACGGCCGCCCCGCGCAGGCCTTGGACGTTGAGCGCGCGCATCTCGCCGTACTGCCCGCCGGCCGCCGGGACCCAATAGAGCCTCACTAGCGCGTCGTTCTCGTTTGCCGCGCGGACGAACTTCCGCGCGCCGCCGGCGGCGCGCTCCCACGACTCGAGCGCCCAGAGGGCGAGATCCTCGTCGCCAGGACGCGCCCCCGCGTCGTCCGCCGGCGGGGCGATGAAATAGCTCACCTGCCCCGTTGCGTCGAGCGGTCCCAACGGGGCAAGCACTTGCGCAACGGCCGCGCTCGCCGCAAAGAGCAGCGCGGTTGCGGCACAGGTGAATGAGGCTCGGAATGCGCGCATGGCTCGGAGCAGGGACGGATTTATCCAATCCGTCCCCTCTTACGTCCGTCCCCTCTCAAGAAATGGTAGGCGCGATAGGTTTCGAACCTACGACCCCCACCATGTCAAGGTGGTGCTCTACCACTGAGCTACGCGCCTAAGGTGCGCCACGATACCCACTTTTGGGCTGACTGCTCAAGTGCGCTGTGAGGCTCAACCCGCCTCGGCGGCGCGCGGCGGCAAACCCACGCTTTCGTGCTTGAGGTCGTTGATCTCGTCGCGCAGCTTCGCGGCTTGCTCGAACTCGAGATTGCGCGCGTGCTCGTACATGCGCTTCTCCAGCTGCGCCGCGCGCGCGAGGGCCTGCTCCGGCGACAGCCGCTCGTACCGAACGCCGTCGTCGCGCCCTCTTCGCTTGCGATCGCCGCGCTTGCCGCGCGGCGTGGCGCGCGCGCCCTCCATGATGTCTTGCACGGCTTTGCGAATCGAGCGCGGCTCGATGCCGTGCGCGAGGTTGAATTCGACCTGCTTCGCGCGGCGCCGATTCGTCTCGTCGATGGCACGCTGCATCGAGCCCGTGATCCGATCGGCGTAGAGGATGGCCTTGCCGCGGACGGTGCGCGCGTCGCGGTCGAGGAGCGCGTGCTCATTACAACGCTCACGAAACGCATGG
>CAMPKU010000021.1 GCA_946887385.1 uncultured Gammaproteobacteria bacterium | reverse complement strand
GAGTCCGCGTACAACCGATGCAGCTCGTCGAGGGCGGCTTGCGGGTGGTCGAGGTTCGCGATCATGGTTGCATTGATCGGACCGGCCGCCGGAATCGCGCGCGCACGCTCGAGGTCGTTGCGCCCGGCCTCGAGGTGCATCATGACCTCGTCGCCTTCCGGCCACGGCGCGAACAAGCGCGTGCCGGCTTCGTACTGCGCGCGGGCGACATCCCAGTCGCCGAGCAACGCGTTCGTGCCCATCAGTCCCCACCGAACGGTCGTGTTCTGCGGATTCAGCCGCAGCTCTTCCTCGAGAATCTCGCGGGCGTACGCAAAATTGGCGACCGACGTTGTGAGCATTGCGTAAGCGCTCATTTCGCCGAGCGGCACATTGCGCTGCACGGCCTCGCGATACGCCGCTTCGGCACCGGTCCAATCTTTCTTCATCGCGAGCACGAAGCCGAGGGCGACATGCGCAGTGCCGAGCTCGGGATCGAGCTCGAGGGCACGTCGCGCGGCGTGTTCGCCTCGCGCTCGATGCTCGACGGCGTGCTCTGGATCGCGGAACCCGGCCCCGGTGCGCAGGTTGGCATCGAGGACCCATGCCGCTGCGAAATCGGGGTCGAGCGCGAGCGCTTGCTCTACGTCGCCGATAGCCAGCAGAGTTTCCTCAGGCGTTGCGCGCCGCCCGCGAGCGACCGCCTGCAGGTACAACGTGTAAGCCGGCAATGAGGTCGTCGGTGCGCGCACGACGCGCGCGCGCTCGTCCGGCAACAGCTCGGCCTTCAGGGCTTTCGCCACCTCGAGCGCGATGTCGGTCTGAATCGTGAAGATCGCGCTGAATTCGCGCGCGTACGAATCGGACCAGAGGGACTTATTCGTTGTGCCGTCGGAGAGATGCATCGTCACGAGCACTTTGCCATCCGCATAGCGCACGCTGCCGTCCAGCACGGTTTCGACGTTGAGCTCCCGCGCGATCACTGGAATCGGTTTCTGCGTGCCGTCGTAGCCCAGGACAGACGCACGCGCGATCACGTGCATTTCGCGGATGTTGGTCAGTTGGCTCAGGATTGCCTCGTGAAGACCGACCGCAAAATATGCTTCGTCGGGATCAGGGCTCAGGTTCGCGAACGGCAACACGGCGACCGAGCTCGGCGGCGGCGCATACGCCGGCCTAACATTAGTGGGTTCGGTGGGAGCCGCCGCGCGCCAATAGATACCTAACGCCAACGCAAGCGTCGCGAGCAGCGCCGCAGCGGCCCAGAGAAAGCGCCGACGTCGGGGCGCGATTGGAGACTCGTCACTCGCCGCCATCCGGACGCTCGGTATGAGCCGGTAGCCCTTGTTGCGCACGGTTTCGATGTAGCGCGGTTGAGTCGCATCGTCCGCGAGGCTTTGCCGAAGTAGCTTGACGCGCTGAACGACGTTCTCCGGGCTCACGAAGTGCCGGCCCCAGACTTTTTCGGCGAGGAGTTCGGAGCTCACGACGTTCGGCGCCGACTCCACCAGCTGCCGAAGTAAGTCGAAATTCAGCGCGCTCAGCTCTATCGCCTGACCTTGGCGTAGAACGCGCCGCTGACCTGCATCGAGCGTCAGATCGGCGAATCGGTACACGGGCGCTGGGGTACTCGTGTGCTTACTCATCGTCGGCTCCGAGACCGACTATCCCCCGCTCTTCTGCCGAATGTAAGGCCCGTTCATGAAGTTTTGGGTCGGCGTCAGGTTCCTTCACGCGGAACGAACCGCAAATCATGCAGCCCGGCGGCTCGCGGGATAGCGTCGGGATCGGACAGCAGTCTCGGACGATCGGTCGAATTAAACCCTTATGAGACCGGCACTGAACTTGGGCTTACTTGCGCTGGCGCTATCGGTCGGCCCGGCGCATGGCGAAGACGTCAAGCCGGCCATCGACTTCGGCGGGATGAAGGTGGAAGTTGCGTGGGTTGGCTCGAACGCCGACAGGTTACATCGGCTCCGGATCGTGCTCGTCTGAAATACGTTTTCCGACGTGCAGTACTGTATCCGCGTCGTTGTTTGGTCCTTGGCGCTTACCGTCTGCGTCGCGCTACTCCCCAGCGCGCCCGCGCTCGCCCAACGCATCGAGCCGAAGCTCGATCTCTCGGCCGTTCGAGTCGAAGTGACGTGGGTCGCTGATCGCTACGAGCTCGCGAGAATCCGAACGCGGTTCGAGGGACCGCAAGACATTCGCGCCGCTACGTCGATTGACGCTCGTGATGTCGGCGGCTTCTTTGTGCTTGGCAAGCGCGACGGCCAGCCGGTGTGCCTGTTGTTCGTGTTCAAGCCCGGGACCGTAGACGACACCCGCACGACGGCGCTCGGTCACGAGCTGCTCCACTGCTTGCTCGGGGCGTATCACCAATGAACTTCGCCGCATCCCGCGGCAAAGGGGCCGACCGCGCTGCGTTACGATGCTAGGCGCGCCGCCGGATGTAACCCTTGGTGCCCAGGAGAGGACTTGAACCTCCACGAGTGTTACCCCACTGGCACCTGAAACCAGCGCGTCTACCAATTCCGCCACCTGGGCAATGAGGCAAGCGAAGGGCTGAGGAATGTACTGACTGCCCCGAAGGCTGTCAAACAACCTCGAAAAGCCGTGCGAGCGCCCGCTGAGCGGCTCGGCTAAGATGCCGCTAATGAGAAGAACACGTCGCTTCCTCGAGCCGCGAGGCCCAAGCTGATGCCGCGCGGCCCGAAGAACGCCGACGCCGACGAACGCCGGTACACCCACAAGATTCCGAGCCGGGAGCAGATCCTGGCCGAGATGGAGCAGGCCAAGCAGCCGCTCACGCTCGAGGCGCTGGCGCCGCGATTCGGCATTCGCACCGAGCAACACCGCCGCGCGCTCGAGAATCGCTTGCGCGCGATGGTCCGCGACGGCCAGCTCCTGCTCAATCGGGCCGACGAGTTCTGCCTCACGGGCCACTTGGACCTCGTCACGGGCACGGTGCTCGCGCATCGCGACGGTTTCGGCTTCCTGCGGCCCGACGATGGCGGCGACGACCTGTATCTCGCGGCGCGCGAGATGCAGGTGCTGTGGGACGGGGACCGTGTCGCGGCGCGAGCCAACGAGACGAGCCGCGGCCGCGAGGGCCACGTCGTGGAGATCCTCGCGCGCGGCAAGACGCGCATCGTGGGGCACTTCCGGCGCGAGCGCGGCATCGATTCCGTGCTCGAAAGCGGCGACTCCCACGCGGAAGTGCTGATCGCGCGCGGCGAGTCGCACGGCGCCAAGCCGGGCGACATCGTGAACGTCGAGGTGCTCGAGTATCCGAGCAAGCGCAGCCACGCCGTCGGACGCGTGGTCGAGATCGTAGGCCGCAAGGATCAGGTCGGTATCGACACCGACGTCGCGATTCTGGCGCACGGCATTCCGAACGAGTGGCCGGCGGAGGCGCTTGCTGAAGCGCGCAGCTTCTCGGCCGAGGTGCCGGAGAAGGCGAAGGAAGGCCGCGTAGATTTACGCGACGTGCCGCTCGTGACCATCGACGGCGCCGACGCGAAAGACTTCGACGACGCCGTCTTCTGCGAGCCGCACGGTGACGGCTGGCGGCTCATCGTCGCGATCGCCGACGTGAGCCACTACGTTCGCCCCGACTCGCCGCTCGACCGCGAAGCCCGCGGGCGCGGCACGTCGGTTTACTTTCCCGATCGCGTCGTGCCGATGTTGCCCGAAGCGCTGTCGAACGGCCTCTGCTCGCTGAACCCGCACGTCGATCGGCTGTGCCTCGTTTGCGACATGCAGGTGTCACGCCGCGGCGAAGTCACGCGCTCGCGCTTCTACGATGCCGTGATGCGCTCCGCTGCGCGACTCACGTACGTGGAAGCCGCCGCGATGCTCGTGACGGCACGGCCGCAGGCGGAGCGAAAGGCCGAGCTGCAGAATTTGAACGCCGTATACGAGGCGTTCGCCGCCGTGCGCAAGGAGCGCGGCGCCATCGACTTCGATCTGCCGGAGAGCAAGATTCAGCTCGATGAGCGCGGCCAGGTGAAGAGCGTGCGCGCCGTCGAGCGCCTCGTCACGCACAAGATCATCGAGGAATGCATGATCGCCGCGAACGTCGAGGCGGCGAAGCGCATTCACAAGGGCCGTATCCCCGGTCTGTATCGCGTTCACGAAGGCCCCGACGAGGACCGGCTCGAAGAGCTCGTGTTGTTCCTGCGCACGTTCGGCCACAAGTTGAATCCGAGCAAGCTGTCGCCGAAGGAGATCAACCGCGTGCTCGCCAGTGTGGTGGGCAAGCCCGAGGAGGAGATCGTCGAGACCGTGGTGCTGCGCTCGATGAAGCAAGCCCGTTATCAGCCGAACAACCTCGGCCATTTCGGTTTGGCGCTTGGCGCCTATGCGCATTTCACGTCGCCGATTCGCCGCTATCCCGATCTACTCGTGCACCGCGCCATCAAATGGCTCAACGACAAGCGCTCGGCGAAGGGTTTTCGCTACGGGCTCGAGGAGATGGATCGGCTCGGCGAGCACACGTCGCGCACGGAGCGGCGCGCCGACGAGGCGACGCGCGAGGTGGCCGAGCGTTTGAAATGCATCTACCTCAAGGAGCGCGTGGGCGAGACGTTCGACGTGGTGATCAGCAGCGTGGTGCCGTTCGGCTTGTTCGTGCGGCTGCCGGAGATCCAGTCCGACGGGCTCGTGCACGTGACGGCGCTGCCGCGCGACTACTATCACAAGGACGCCACGGGCACGGTGCTGAAGGGCGAGCGCACGGGGCGGGAGTATCGCCTCACGGAAACGCTGAAGGTGCGGCTCGTAGCCGTCAATGTCGAGGAGCGTAAGGTGGACTTCGTTCCCGTCGAAGGCGACGAGCAGGCCAAGGAGCCCCGTCCCCGTCGCGCGCGCCGCGGCCGTGGCTAGCCGCCGGCAGCACCTCTACGGGCTGCATGCCGTCCGCGCCGTGCTCGAGCGGCGCCCGGAAACTCTGCTTACGGCCAAGGTTTTGCGCGACGCCGGCGGCAAGCTTGCCGAGCTCGTGCGAGCCCTATCGGCGCGCGGTATCGCCGTCGAGCGCGTGGGGCGCGCCGATCTCGACCGGCTCACGGATGGTGCCGTCCACCAAGGCATCGTGGTGGAAGTGGCCGCGGCCGCGGAGTTCTCGATCGGGGACTTCGAAGCCTTGGTGCTCGAGCGCGGCCGCGCCTTGCGCTTGCTAGTGCTCGACGGCGTCGAAGATCCGAGGAACCTGGGCGCGTGCCTGCGCACCGCCGACGCCGCGGGCATCGATGCCGTCGTCGTGCCGCGAGATCGCTCCGCGAAGCTGACGGCGGCGGCCGTGAAGACCTCCACGGGTGCCACCGAGAACGTGCCCGTCTATCGAGCGCCGAACTTGGCGCGTGCGCTCGCGTGGCTCAAGGAAGCCGGTGTTTGGGTAGTCGGCGCCGATGCCGCGGCGCCGAAGTCGCTGTTCGAGACGAAACTGGCGCCGCCCGTGGCTTTGGTGCTGGGCGGGGAGGGCCGCGGGGTGCGGCGGCTGACGCGCGATCTATGCGACGAGCTGGTGTTCATCCCGATGCGCGGCTCGGTGGAGAGCCTCAACGTGTCGGTGGCGACGGGCGTCGTGCTTTTCGAGCTGCTGCGCCAGGCCCCGAAATCGGCTTGAGCGGTCCCGGCCGACCGGGTACGATGTCGGGCCCCCGAGCCAGACGTTCGGGGACTCCTTGCCTCACCGCCGTGCGGGAGGCTGTTCAACCCATAGGGAGATCTCGTTGAGACACTACGAAGTCGTGTTTCTGGTGCATCCTGACCAGAGCGAGCAAGTGCCCGCGATGATGGAGCGTTATCGCAACATGATCGAAGGCGCTAACGGCAAGATTCACCGCCAGGAAGACTGGGGCCGTCGCCAGCTCGCACATTCCATCGCCAAGGTTCACAAAGCGCATTACCTGTTGCTGAACATCGAGTGCGACAAGCCCACGCTCGACGAGCTCGTTGGCGCATTTCGATTCAGCGACGCGGTGTTGCGCTATCTCGTGATCAGCCGCGACGAGGCGGTCACGGAGCCGTCGTTCATGGCCAAGGCGCGCGAGGAAGAAGAGGAGCGCGAGGCGCAGTCCGCCACTCGGGCGCCGCCGCGCGAGCGGCCGCGGCCGCCGCCGGCGGATTTCAATAGCCCCGACGCGTCGTTCGGCGAAGAAGTCGTCGAACCCGAGCGCGAGTAGCTCACCAGATTCAAGGGACACCGAACATGGCTCGTTATTTTCGACGCAAGAAGTTCTGCCGATTCACCGCCGAAGGCGTGAAGGAGATCGACTACAAGGATCTCACCACGCTGAAGGCGTACATCACCGAGACGGGCAAGATCGTGCCGAGCCGCATCACGGGCACGAGCGCGCCGTATCAACGGCAACTCGCCACGGCGATCAAGCGCGCGCGTTACCTCGCGCTATTGCCGTACACGGATCAGCACTGAGCCACATTGGTCCCTGCGCGCCGCGCACCGGGCGTAAGGACGAGAGTTGAGACATGGAAATCATTCTGCTCGAGAAAGTGGACAACGTCGGCGGCATCGGCGACTTAGTTCGTGTGAAGTCCGGCTATGCGCGGAACTACCTGATCCCGCAGGGTAAGGCCACGCTCGCCACGCCGGAGAACAAGGCGAAATTCGAGTCGCGGCGTGCCGAGCTCGAAGCGAAGGCGGCTGCCGAGCTTGCGGCCGCGCAAGCGCGTGCCAAGCAGCTCGAAGGCCTCGTGATCAAGATCGAGATGCCGGCCGGCGCCGAGGGCAAGCTGTTCGGCTCGGTAGGAACCGTGGACATCGCCGAGGAAATCACCAAGCGCGGTATCGAGATCGAGCGCAGCGAGATTCGGCTGCCCGACGGTCCGTTGCGCGTTGCCGGCGAGCATGTCATCGAGCTGCACCTGCATACCGACGTCAACGTCGAGCTGAAGGTCGTGATCGAAGCTGCGGAAGCGGCGGAAGCCTAGACCCACGAGCCTTCGGCGGCTCTAAAGCACACGATGGCCGAATCTGCCGCACCCGCCGAGCTCGCCCGCCGGGCGGCCGAGCGCCTGCGCCTGCCGCCGCACTCCGTCGAAGCCGAGCAATCGCTGCTCGGCGGCCTCATGCTCGATCAGCGCGCGTGGGATCAAATCGCCGACGTCGTGAGCGCCGAGGATCTGTACCGCGCCGATCACCGTTTGATCTTCACGGCCGTTGCAGCGCTCGTCGAGCGTAACCAGCCGCCCGACGCCGTCACGGTTAGCGAGCATTTGCAGCGTATCGGGCAGCTCGAGGCGGCCGGCGGCCTTCCGTACTTGGCACGCCTCGTCGAGGACACGCCGAGCGCCGCCAACATCCGCGCGTACGCGCGCATCGTGCGCGACCACGCGATGCTGCGGCAGCTCATCGAGATCGGCGGCGACATCGCCGCGAGCGCGCACGGCACGGAAGGGCTCACGCCGTCCGAGATCGTAGACCGCGCCGAGCAGCGCGTGTTCGAGATTGCGGAACGCGGCCAACGCCGCGGCTCGGGATTCGTGTCGCTGAAGCAGATCCTGCCGAAGACAATCGACCGGCTCGATTTCTTGAGCCACTCGACGAGCGAGATCACGGGTGTCTCCACGGGCTTCGTCGAGATGGACAAGATGACGGCGGGGCTTCAGCGCGGTGAGCTCGTGATCATCGCCGGAAGACCATCCATGGGAAAGTCAACGTTGGCGATCAATATCGCCGAGAACGCCGCACTCGGCCACAAAATCCCGGCCGCCATTTTCAGTTTGGAGATGTCGGCCGAGCAGCTCTCGTTCCGAATGCTGAGCTCGATCGGCCGCATCGCCGCGAGTCGGCTGCGTATCGGCAAGTTGCTAGACGAGGATTGGCCCCGCGTCGACTCGGCCGTCTCCATGATGTCCGATGCGCCGATCTTCATCGACGATAGCGGGGCACTGACGCCTACGGAGATTCGCGCGCGCGCACGCCGATTGAAGCGCGAGCACGGCTTGGGCCTCATCGTGGTTGACTACCTGCAGCTCATGCAGGTTAGCGGTACCGTCGAGAATCGTGCCACGGAGATCTCGGAGATCTCGCGTTCGCTGAAGGGTTTGGCGAAAGAGCTCGACGTGCCCGTGATCGCACTGTCGCAGCTCAATCGCAGCGTCGAGCAGCGCCAGGACAAACGGCCCGTGATGTCCGACCTTCGTGAAAGCGGCGCCATAGAACAGGATGCAGATGTCATCATGTTCATCTATCGAGAAGAAGTGTACGAGCGCGATACGCCGCGCAAGGGCATCGCCGACATCATCGTCGCGAAGCAGCGCAACGGCCCGGTGGGCGACTTCCGGCTCACGTTCTTGGGCGAATTTACGAAGTTCGAGAACCTCGTGGCGGAAGCCTACGGCGAGGGCGTTTACTAGCATCGAGTTTTTCGCGCCGTCTCGGAGGAGCGATGGTGGTCCCGCCAAGCACTTGGGAGACGAAGCGCCTCACGCTGCAGCCCGCGAATCGCACCGCTGCTCCGATCGCGTTCGAAACCTATGCCGCGAACCCGGACGTGTCGCGGTACATGATCTGGCGTCCGCATCGAAGCGTAGCCGAGACCGAGCAATTCTTCCGCCGCTGCGAGGAGGATTGGCAAACCGGTGTGGGGTATCCGTGGACTCTTTGGCTGAAAGCCGATGGCTCCTTTGCGGGCATGCTCTCGGCACGCGTCAAGGAGCACGCCGTGGACATCGGCTACGTGCTCGTGCCGCGGCTGTGGCGGCAAGGGCTCATGAGCGAAGCCGTTTCAGGATTGATTTCGTGGGCCATGATGCAACCCGAAATCTATCGCGTCTGGGCGGTTTGTGACGTTCACAACGTGGCGTCGGCGCGGCTGCTTCAAAGCGTAGGCATGCAGCTCGAAGGCACGCTGCGACGCTGGATAATGCACCCGAACGCGAGCGACGCACCGCGCGACTGCTATTGTTACGCTATCGTGAAATCATGACGACGTTCGGAAGGCCGATCGCGCTGCTGTTGCTCGTCATTGGCACGATCGGCTGCGACCGCGTCACGAAGCAGCTCGCCACGGAGAGCCTCGCCGGCACGCCCACGCAGTCCTTTTTCGCCGACACCGTGCGGCTCACCTACGCCGAAAATCCCGGCGGCTTCTTGAGCCTTGGCGCCGCAATGTCGCCCGGGCTCCGAACGGCGGTTTTCACGGTGGCTACCGGTGCGATGTTGGTGGTGCTGGCGTTCGTGGGGTGGCGACAGCGGAACCGAGCCTGGCACGCGGCTGCGCTCGCGTTGTTCATCGCCGGCGGCGCCTCGAACTGGGTGGATCGTTTCAACCACGGGCACGTGGTCGATTTCCTGAACGTCGGCATCGGCTGGCTGCGCACCGGCGTGTTCAACGTTGCGGATGCGGCCATCATGCTGGGCGCCGCGTTATATCTTGTCGCCGAGCTTCGAGCCAAATCGGCGCGCACGTGACGGCAGCCGTCCTGTTCGACGTCGGCAACACGCTGGCGGCCTACTACCGGCGCGAAGAGTTCCTGCCGATTCTCGATCGAGCGGTTGCGCGGACCTCGGCCCGGCTCCGAGCCGCGGGCTTCGCGGGCGTTCCGCACGACGTCGCGATGTCGCGCGCGCTGGCGGAGAATCGCGAGGCCGCCGACTTTCGCTGCGCGCCGATGGCGCACCGTCTAGCGCGCATCTTTTCCGTGCCGAGCGACGCGATGAAGGCGCTAGCGGAGCCGCTGTGCGAGGCGTTCTTGGGGCCGATCTTCGAGATCGGCAGGGTCTACGACGATACGCATGCAACGCTGCAGATGCTGCGTTCGCAAGGCTATCGCACGGCCGTGGTCTCGAACCTGCCGTGGGGCAGCCCGCCGAAGCTATGGCGCAAGGAGCTTCGGCGGCTCGGCATCGCGGCGCTTACGGACGCCATCGTGCTGTGCGGCGACGTCGGTTGGCGCAAGCCGTCGCGGCGGATCTTCGACCACGCCAGCGAGCGGCTCGGCGTGCCGAGCTCGCAGTGCGTGTTCGTCGGCGACGAGCTCGACTGGGATATCGCCGGCAGCGCGGCCGCCGGAATGCGGCCGATACTGATCGATCGCGACGATCGGCATGCCGGCTTCGACGGCGCGCGGATCCGCAGCTTGCACGAGCTGCTGCCGCTGCTCGGAAAACGAGAGTGACGCGCGCGTAACGCCGCCGCCGCCTTCGGCGCACGCCGTTCAAGCCGAAGAATCGGAAAGCAACTTTCGCACGGCTGCCACGAAGGCGCCGAAGTCGTCGAGGCGGTTGCGGACGATATCCTCGACAATCGTTACGTCCACTTCCTGATATCCGTGCACCAGGATGTTACGGAAACCGGCCATCGCATAGAGATGCTCTGCTAGGGATGCATCGATGACGGCGGCCTTTAGGAGCAAGTCGAACAACGCGCGGTTCGTTTGCGGTTCGCCTAGCCGACGCGCGGATACGATATGCGATGCAACGTCGAGTGCCGCCTGTATCGCGAGCTGCAGCGTGTGCTCGACGAAGCGCGTTTCCCGCAAGTCGGTGCCGAGCTTTTCCGGACGTGCGAGCTCGCGCAGCTCGCGAACACAGGTTTCGATGAAAGCGAGCTTCTTCTCGAGGAGCGCGATGTCGTTCATCCGGCGCGCGCCTTGCGGTAGTCCTCGAGATACGGCACGAGGTCGAAATATTCGTTGCGAGTTTGCACTTCGAAGCGAATTCGCTCTGCTGGGTCGCGGTCGAGGAGCAGTATCCCCTCCCGGAGAACCCGGTGCCGCACGTCTACGGCCGCCGTGCGCAAGTCGAGGACGTCGACTTCGCGCCGAAAACGCCGCTCGAGATCGCCGCGGATCGTGGTCAGCGGGCCAACGAGAGCTGTTTGCGCCGTGCCCGACAGAAGAACGGCAATATCGAGATCGCTGTCCGGACGCGCCGCGTTGCGTGCAATGCTGCCGAACAAGTACGCCGCGGCCACCGGCGGGGCGCCGCCGCCGAAATACTGAGTTAGTGCCTCGATGGCGGTCGCGCGGTCCATGGCAAGAGAGTACGAGCGCGCGCGGCCGTTTGCCAGGACCGCGGTACGCCTCGTGCGGCGCAATGGTAGCCGAGGGGCGCTCTTCTAATTCAGGAAGAAGCCCATCTTCACGCCGGCGAGCTGAATGACGTCGTTGTCTTGCAGCTTGCGTGCCTGCGCGCCGATCGCCATGCCGTTCACGAGCGGGAGTCCTTCGGTCTTGCCGCTCTCGACGTGCACGATGTAATAGCCCTCGGCACGGCGCGTGATGGCCGCCACCTGCACGCCGGGGCGGCCGAGCGTGGTCAAAGTCTTCACGAGCTCGAGCTCGCGGCCGGCGAACGTGCCCGACAGCACCTGCAGCTTCGCGAGCGGCAGGGTGGGAGCGTCTCGCTCGTCGACTTCCTGAGTGGCGGTGGGGGCGAAGCCGCGGCGCGACTTGACGGCCGCAGCGGGGGCGGCACGCGGCGCCTCGGCGGCGGCCGCAGTGGCGGCTGCCTCGGCGGCTCGAGCGGCCTGGGCGACCTGCTTCTCCATCTGGCCGCTCGGCGTGATGACCATCGTCTTCTCGAACTCGTCCTCGGGCGCCTGCTGAGTCTGGTCGTCGACGTAGCGCAGTTGATGATGCCCCACGGTGATCACGTCGCCGTGCTGCAAAGCGTGCTTCTTGATCAGCTTGCCGTTGACGTAGGTTCCGTTCGTGCTGTTCAGGTCCTCGAGAAACGAGTCGTTCAAAATGTTGATGAGCAGCGAGTGGTGACCGCTAACGGCGGCGTTGTCGATACGAATGTCGTTGTCCGGCAAGCGCCCGACGGTGTAGCGCTCCTTGGTCATGTTGTATTCCGCCAAGGTTTGGCCGTCCAAGCTGAGTATCAAGCGTGCCATGGTAGTCGTCCCAATTGCCGAGTGTTATTCGTGACCGAAGAGCGTTACGAGCCGAAGAGACCGCGAACCTTCGTGATGAAACCGGCCTGAGCCGGAAACGATTCCGCAATGCGCACGAGCACGACAGAGACGTTGTCGCGCCCGCCGTTGTCGTTCGTGAGCTTGATGAGCTGTTCGCCAACGGTGCGCACGTCGTTGCTGAACGTGCTGATCGTAAGGTGGATGTCCTCGTCCTCGACCATGTCGGGCAGACCGTCCGAGCACATCAGGAAGTAGTCGCCCTTTTGCACCTCCACTTCTTGAACTTCCACCTCGACGTTCGACTCGACTCCGAGCGCGCGCGTGACATAGTTGCGATTCGTCGAGCGCTGCGCCTCCTCCTGCGAATAGAAGCCGCGGTCGACGAGCTCTTGGAGCAGCGAGTGATCCATCGTGATCTGCTCGAAGCGGTTGCCGCGCAGCCGGTACATGCGCGAGTCGCCGACGTGCGCGATCGACACGCGGTTGTCGTAGAACAAGCTCGCGACCAACGTGGTGCCCATGCCTTCGCATTGCGGCTGAGACTGCGCTGTTTGGTTGATGACTTTGTTGGCGCGCAAGATCGCGTCGCGTAGCACGATGGTCTGCCGCATGTAACCGGTGCCGGCCTCGATGTCGCCGCGCTTTTCCGTCTTGCAGGCACGAGTGACGAGATCGATGATCGTCTTGACGGCGATGCCGCTCGCGACTTCGCCGGCGTTGTATCCGCCCATGCCGTCCGCGAGCACCCACAGCCCGATGTCCGGCTGCGAGCCGATCGCGTCCTCGTTGTGATCTCGAACCTTGCCGACGTCCGTGACCTCGACGTGCACTAGTTTCCCTTTGAGACTCATGCGTGCTGCGGCGCCTTATGCTTGCTAATTTCAAGCCGCGCGTCGCAACGCGGCCGCCATTTCGGCGGCCGATTGAAACCGGTCGGCAGGGTCCTTCGCGAGTGCCTTGTCGATGACCCCGTCGAGCCACTTGGGAAGGTCGGTACGCGCCGAAGTGACGGACTGATGCGGTTCGTTTGCGATCACGAACATAAGCTTGGTCATCGAGGCTCCGCGGAAGGGCAACTGGCCGGTCAGCAACTGATACAGGCTAACACCGAGCGCGAATAAGTCAGTGTGACCGTTCACGTTTTTCCCTTCGAGCTGCTCGGGCGACATGAACGCGGGAGTGCCCAGTACGATGCCCGTTCGGGTCCGATTGGCGTCGATCAACTTGGCGATTCCGAAGTCCGTAATCTTCAGGTTGTTCGAGAGAGAATCATACATAATATTGGCCGGCTTTATATCCCTGTGAACCACGTTACGGCGATGCGCATAGTCGAGCGCAGCGGCCGCGCGTCCTATCAGGTCGACCACGGTATCCACCGGTAGCAGCCGGTCCCTGGACGAAAACTCGCTCAAGTGGTGGCCCCGCACGTACTCCATGGCGATATAGGCGAGCCCATTCGTCTGGCCCACGTCGAAGATCGTCACGATGTTGGGGTGGCTCAGATTGCCGGCGATCGCCGCTTCGCGAAGGAAGCTTTCGGCCGTGCTCTCGAGCTCGTGGCTGTCGTAGCCCACCGTGAGGTCGATGGCTTTCAGCGCAAGAATCCGATTGATGAGCGGATCGCGGCCGAGATACACGTTGCCCATCGCCCCCCGGCCGATCGGCTCGAGCAGCTCGTAGCGGCCGATCGACGGCGGCATCTGCTCCTGCTCGGCTTCGTCGACGTACGCGTGATCGGCGCGCACGAGCCGGTGGACCACGTCGCGAAACTCGCCGTCGATCTCTGCGATGCGATGGAAGAGATCGGCCGCTTCGTCGGGCGCGCCATGTGACGAGAGGGCGCACGCGAGGTCGTAGAGCTCGGGGAACATAGCCGGGCTTGCCGGCAACTGCCGATACAGCGCCCAGGCTTCCTTGAGCCGCCCGCCGTCGACCGCGCTGCGGGCCGCGGCCAGCGCGTCGTGATGGGCGGCTGACGCACGCCGCTGCTGCGGGCGACGCACCATGAGCAGCGCGCTCTTGAAGAGCAGCGCTGCGGCTTCGACAAGCTTGCGCGCCAAACTGCGAAACCGGTCCATGGTGTTGCGTGCCCTCGGCGCCGCGCAGTATGCCACGCAGGTGTCGTTGCTCCGTGTGATGCGCTACCGGTTTCCCTCAAGCGCGCTGGTCCCGGCCGGCGCACAGTTCGGCTATTCTCGCGGCATGGCGAAGGCGCGACCGATCTACACCTGCGGCAACTGCGGCGGGCAGCAGCCGAAATGGCAAGGGCAATGTCCCGATTGCGGCGCCTGGAATACGTTGACGGAGTCCGTGTCGATGGCGAAGCGCGCCGAGCGCGCGCAATACACGGGCCAAACGCAGGTCACGCGCCTCGACCGCATCGACGTTTCCACGGTGGAACGGCTGCCCACGGGTTTGAGTGAGCTCGACCGCGTGCTCGGCGGCGGGCTGGTCCCCGGAGGCGTTGTGCTGATCGGCGGCGACCCCGGCATCGGCAAGTCCACGCTGCTGTTGAAAGCGCTGGCCAATCTCGCGCCGCGAGTGCCCACGTGCTACGTCACGGGCGAGGAGTCGCTGGAGCAGGTGGGACTGCGGGCGCAACGCCTCGGCGTCGGCGCCGTGCCGCTCGACATGATGGCCGAGACGTGTGTGGAGGCCGTGCTCGCCAGCGTCGCTTCGCAAGACAAGCTCGGCGTGCTCGCCATCGATTCGATTCAAACGTTGTTCAGCCAGGAGCTGCAATCGGCGCCCGGTTCGGTGAGCCAGGTTCGCGACTGCGCGGCGCAGCTCACGCGGTTCGCGAAAGCACGCGGCGTGGCCACGCTCCTGATCGGGCACGTGACGAAGGAAGGCACGCTCGCCGGCCCGCGCGTGCTCGAGCACATGGTGGATACCGTGCTCTATTTCGAGAGCGACCTGGGCAGCCGCTTCCGCATCGTCCGCGCCGTGAAGAACCGCTTCGGCGCCGCCAACGAAATGGGCTTCTTCGTGATGAGCGAGGAGGGGTTTCGTGAAGTAAAGAACCCGTCGGCGATCTTCCTCGCGCGGCACGGCGCGCCGGTCGCGGGCAGCGTGACGCTCGTGACGCGCGAGGGCACGCGGCCGGTGCTCGTCGAAGTGCAAGCGCTGGTCGATCGAACCCAGGCGCAATCGCCGCGCCGGCTCGCCCAGGGCTTCGATACGCAGCGGCTGGGGCTGCTGCTCGCCATCTTGCACCGGCATTGCGGGTTCGCCTCGGGCGACAGCGATGTGTTCGCGAACATCGTGGGCGGTTTGCGCGTGACCGAGACGGCGGCCGATCTCGCCGTTGCGCTCGCCGTGGTCTCGAGCGTCACGGAGCGTCCGGTGTCGGCGGATCTCGTGGTGTTCGGCGAGCTCGGCTTGACCGGGGAGATTCGGCCCGTGCCGTTCGGCGAAGAGCGGCTCGCCGAAGCCGCCAAGCACGGCTTCAAGAGAGCGCTCGTGCCGCGTGCGAACTCGCCGAAACGAGCGCTCGACATCGAGGTAGTGGCCGTCGACCGCTTGAGCGAGGCGCTCGCGGTGGTGCACGCCGGCTAACGGCGGCTCACGCGGCCTTCGGGGGCGGAGAGGCGCCCGGCGCGAACACGCGCACGGTCTTGATGCCGTGCTCGCTCGTGTCGAGGATCTCGATAGGGTAGTCCGCGACGGTGACGCCGGTGCCCGTTTGGGGGATCGTCTCGAGCTGCTCGACGATGAGGCCGTTCAGCGTCTTCGGCCCGTCCGTCGGCAAATTCCAGTTCATGACGCGATTGAGCTGGCGCACGTTTGCGCTGGCGTCGACCACGTAGCTCAAGTCGCTCTCTTTCGTCACGCCGACGTCCAAGGCGCTCGAGTCGTGGTCGAGCTCGCCGACCAGCTCGTTGACGATGTCTTGAGTCGTGATCAGCCCCTGCACGTCGCCGTATTCGTCCACGACGAACGCGGAGCGGCGGCGATGCTGCTGGAAGTTCAACAGCTGTTTGTTGAGCGGCGTGCCTTCGGGAACGAAGTACGGCTCGCGAATCCGCTCGAGCAGCAGCGTTTGCGTCAGCTCGCCGCGCGTGAGCTCCGGCAGCAGGTCGCGGATGCGCGTAACACCGATGATGTTGTCGATGTATTCGCGGTAGACGGGCAGCCGGTCGTGCGGGCTCATTTGAATGACGGCGAGGGTTTCTTCCCAGGAGCGGTCGAGGTCGAGGCCGACGATTTCCTGGCGCGGCACCATGATGTCGTCCACCGTGATCGCGTCGAGGTCGAGAATGCTGAGCAGCATGCGCTGGTGACGGCGCGGCACCATCACGCCGGCTTCGGCCACGACCGTGCGCAGCTCCTCGGCGCTCAACGAGTGGGACGCCATTTGGTCGGGCCGCACGCCGAGCAACCGCAACAGGCCGCCGACTACCACGTTCAGCAGCCAGACGACAGGGTAGGTAATCTTGAGCAGCGGGTAATAAATGAGCGCGGCCGGCAGCGCGATCTTTGCCGGGTTCAAGGCCGCGATCGTCTTCGGTCCCACCTCGCAGAAGATCAGCACCACCACGGTAAGAATGAACGTGGCGGCGAGTACCACGCCCTGACCGCCGAAGCGTTGCGCAAGGATCGTCACCAACGCGGCCGCCGTCAGGTTGACGGCGTTGTTGCCCAGCAAGATCAAGCCGATCAACCGATCCGGCCGCTGTAGCAGCCACTCCGCAATGCGAGCACCGCGATGGCCCGAACGTGCCAAATGCCTGAGGCGGTACCGGTTCAGGCTCATCAACGCCGTCTCGGTCGACGAGAAGAACGCCGACAGCACCAGACACACGACTATCAGTAGGACCAATAGGCCAATCGGTGCTTGGGCACTCAAAGGGTCGGGAACCTCGGCAAGGCGACGCGGATTTTTAGATTGGCGGAAGCTGAATCAGAGTGTCAAGGAAACCGGCGGTAGTCCAGGGTGGGCGCGGACGGGTGGGCCGCGTGAGCGGCCGCTTGCGCATGCTAGTCTTGGCCGTCAGGCACCCCCGCAACCGCACCCGAGAGCTCTCATGTTCGACCAGCTAACAGCGCGCCTCACGGAGGCCATCCAGCGCGTGACCGGCCGCGGCCGGATCACCGAAGAGAACGTTCGCGACACCGTGCGGACCATTCGCATGGCGTTGCTCGAGGCCGACGTGGCGCTGCCGGTTGCCAAAGCGCTCGTGGAGCGGGTGCGCGAGCGCGCCCTCGGCGAGGAAGTGGCGCGCAGCCTGAATCCGGGCCAGGCGTTCGTGAAAATCGTGCACGACGAGCTCGTTGCCGTGCTGGGCGGAGACGCGGCCCCGTTCGATCCGAAGGGTCATCCGGCCGTCATTCTGCTCGTCGGCTTACAGGGCGCGGGCAAGACCACGACGGCCGCCAAGCTCGCGCGCCACCTGGCCACGACGCGCGGCGGCGCCGTGTTGCTCGCGAGCGCCGACGTCTACCGGCCCGCCGCTCGCGATCAGCTCGCCACGCTGGCCGCCGATTTAGGCGTGGGGTTTTTCAAGAGCGCGAGCAACGTTCCGGCCGACATCGCGCGCGAAGCGCTGGCCGCGGCGCAGCGCGGCGGCCAGCGCTGGCTGATTGTCGACACCGCGGGCCGATTGCACGTGGACGCGGACATGATGGCCGAGGCGCGCGAGCTGCACGGCTTGGTGGCGCCCAGCGAAACGCTGTTCGTGGTGGATTCGATGGCCGGCCAGGACGCGGTGAACTCGGCGCGCGCGTTTCACGAGGCGCTGCCGCTCACGGGCGTGATTCTCACCAAGGCCGACGGCGATGCGCGCGGCGGCGTCGCGCTGTCGGTGCGCGAGATCACCGGCTTGCCGATCAAGCTGGTCGGCACCGGCGAGAAGGTCGAGGCGCTCGAGCCGTTCGTGCCGACGCGCTTCGCGTCGCGAATCTTAGGCATGGGCGACGTCGTCGGGCTCGTCGAGCAGGTACAAAAGTCCGTCGACCGCGAGGACATGGAGCGGCTCGCGGGGAAGGTGAAACAAGGGAAGGGCTTGAGCCTCGAAGACTATCGCGAGCAGCTGCGCCAGCTCGCGGGCATGGGCGGGCTCGACCAGCTCCTCGACAAGCTGCCGGGCGTGAAGCCCGAGCAGCTCGCGGCGGCTAAATTCGACCCGAAGGCGTTCCGCCGCCAGATCGGCATCATCGACTCGATGACGCCTGCCGAGCGCCGGCGCCCGGACCTCATCGACGGCTCCCGGAAGCGGCGGATCGCCGCCGGCGCCGGGCTGCCGATCCAGGACGTGAGCCGCCTCCTAAAGCAGCACAAGCAGCTCACGAAGACGATGAAGCAGCTCTCGAAGGGCGGCGGCATGCAGCGGCTGCTCGGGGCCGTACGCGGAGGCGGGGGCCCGCCGCCGTTCAGAGGGCGCCGTTGAGCGCTGGGCCGGGGCCGGTCAAGCCATCGGGTAATAGTAGGCACAGGGCTTACGCTCGGCCGGCGAACTGAGTAGAATTGCGCGCCTCCCGGGCGGGCCATCGGGCCGCCTCTTTTTTTCATGCGAATTCAAGGTTTCTCGCTATGGTGATCATTCGGTTGGCGCGCGGCGGTACGGTCAAGCGGCCCTTCTATCACGTCGTGGTGGCGGACCGGCGCAGTCCGCGCGGCGGGCGCTATATCGAACGCATCGGCTTCTTCAACCCCATCGCAAAGGGCGGCGAAGAGCGGCTCCGCTTGGACTTAGGGCGCGTCGACCACTGGGTGGCTCGAGGCGCTCAGCCGTCGGAGCGGGTCGCGGGGCTGCTCAAAGAATATCGCGCTACCGCCTCTGCCCCTGCCTCTGCCGCTGCGGCATAGTGAAACGGCGCACGCTGCGATTCCGCAGTGAGCGCGAAACAGCAGAAATGGGTCATCCTCGGCCGCGTCAGCGGCGTGTTCGGCATCAAAGGGTGGCTCAAAGTGCAGTCCTACACGGAACCTCGCGACAACATCGCCGCGTTCGACGTCTGGACGCTGCGCTTCAACGGCGTCGAACGGCGATTCGAAGTGGAGGACGGTCGTAGCCAGGCGCGCAGCGTGGTGGTGAAGCTGCGCGGCATCGACGATCGGGATCAGGCGCGCGAATGGGCAGGCGCCGAGATCGTCGTGGCGCGCGAGCAGCTTCCGCCCACACGCGCGGGCGAATTCTATTGGACCGACCTCGAGGGCCTCGAAGTGTGCGATCTCACGGGCGCTGTGCTCGGCAAAGTCGAGTACTTGCTCGCGACGGGCGCCAACGACGTGCTCGTGCTCGGCGGCGCGCCGCAACGCTTGATCCCGTTCATCGCCGGCTCGGTGGTGAAGAACGTAGACCTTGCGAGCGGCCGCATCGTCGTCGATTGGTCGCCGGACGACTGAGTGAGCGCGCATGTATCGATTCGGCGTGATCTCACTGTTTCCGGAGCTCGTCTCTCCGGTGATGGAATTCGGCGTGGTCGGGCGCGCCGCCGAGCGTGGGCTCGTGGCGCTCGAGCAGTTGAGCCCGCGCGAGTTCGCTTCGGATCGGCATCGCACGGTCGACGACCGGCCGTACGGCGGCGGGCCGGGAATGGTGTTGAAGTACGAGCCGTTACGCGACGCGGTAACGGCACTGCGGCCTCGCTTGCCGGCCGGCTCTCGAGAGTTCGTGTTGACGGCGCAGGGCAGGCCGTTCGATCAGGCGCTGGCGCGCGAGCTCGCGAACGCGCCGGGCTTGCTGCTGGTCTGCGGCCGCTACGAAGGCATCGACGAGCGCTTCGTCGAGGCGATCGTCCCGGCCGAGCTGTCCGTGGGCGACTACGTGCTCTCGGGGGGCGAGCTTGCGGCGGCCGTCGTGATCGACGCCGTCACGCGGTTACTGCCCGGCGTGCTCGGCGACGAGTGCTCGCACGTGGAGGATTCCTTCACGGCGGGGCTGCTCGATTGCCCGCAGTACACGCGGCCCGAAGTGGCCGACGGACGCCGGGTGCCCGAGGTGCTGTTAGGCGGCGATCACGCCACGATCAAGCGTTGGCGCTTGAAGCAGGCGCTCGAGCGCACGCGGCTGCGCCGGCCCGAGCTGCTGAAGCAAAGGGCGCTGACGGACGAGGAACGGCTGTTGTTGGCCGAGTTGAAGGCCGAAGGGCCGAGCTGAATTCACGCGGTGAGATTGCGTAGAATACTGTGATTTCGCGCAACGGCCGCCCCCCGGGAAAGGCAGAGGATGTACTTATGTCCAGGTTAATCGATCAGATCGAACAAGAGCAGCTGAAGCAAGACGTTCCCGACTTTGCTCCGGGCGACACGGTGGTGGTGCAAGTGCGCGTGACGGAAGGCGATCGCGAACGCCTCCAAGCCTATGAGGGCGTCGTCATTGCCAAGCGCAACCGGGGGCTCAACTCTTCGTTTACGGTTAGAAAGGTTTCGCACGGCGAGGGGGTAGAGCGTGTATTTCAGACGCACAGCCCCGCCGTCGCTGAAATCAAGGTGAAACGACGTGGCGATGTCCGCCGGGCCAAGCTCTATTACTTGCGCGATCTCAGCGGCAAAGCCGCCCGCATCAAAGAGAAGGTCTAACGCTGCGTCCGTAGCCGGGGCGCGCGGCGGATCGCTCGTCGGTGCCGTCGCGTGCGCCTGCGTAACCGCGTGGCTCGCCACCGGCTGCTCGAGCTTCATCGGCGGTAAGGCGGCCGACACTCTCGCCGCGGCCATTCTCAATCAGGACGATCCTGCGCTCGTCGAGAGCGGTGTTCCCGCGTATCTGCTGCTGATCGACGGGTTGATCTCGCAAAGCCCCGACAACGTGGCGTTGCTGTCGGCAGGCGCACAGCTGTTCGCGCTTTACGGCTCGCGCTTCGCGCCACCCGAGCGCGCCGAGACGCTGACCGCGAAGGCGCGCCGCTACGGCGAACGAGCGATATGCCTGGCGCACGAGCCGGCGTGCCAATGGCAAGGGGCTGAGTACGACCGCTTCGTGGCGGAGCTCGCCGAAGTCGGCGACAAGGACTTGGGAGCCCTCTACGCCTACGCCGTGAGCTGGCTGAGCCACCTCGACGCGACCAGCGAAGACTGGACGGCCGTCGCAGAGCTGCCGTGGGTCGAAGCCGTGCTCGCACAAGCGCTCGAGCTCGACGAGTCCTACGAAAACGGCGCGGTGCACGGCTACCTCGGCATCCTGAACTCGCTGCGGCCGCCGGCCCTCGGCGGCAAGCCCGACGTGGCTCGCGAGCACTTCGAGCGGGCCATCGATCTATCCGGCGGCCGTGATCTCTCGATCAAGGTAGAATATGCGCGGCGCTACGCGCGCTTGGTCTTCGACCAAGAGCTGCACGACCGTCTGCTAACGGAAGTGCTGGATGCGCCGGCGAACGCGCCGCTGTTCACGCTGTTCAACGTGCTGGCGAAGCAGGAAGCGGAAGCCTTGCTCGCGAGCTCTAAGGAGTACTTCTGATGAGGGACCTCGGAGCAGCCAGATTCATGCGCCTGTGCACCGGGCTATTGGTTGCGCTGCTGGCATTCGGCGGCACGGCCCACGCCGTCGACATCAAGATCGCCAGCGTGGCGCCGGACGGCTCGCGCTGGATGCAGCAGATGCGCGCGGGTGCCGAAGAGGTCAGCGCGCGCACCAGCGGCCGCGTCAACATCAAGTTCTATCCCGGCGGCGTCATGGGCAACGACGCGCAGGTGCTGCGGAAAATCCGCATCGGCCAGCTGCAAGGCGGAGCTTTCACGGCCGGTGGGCTCGCCGAACGCTACGGTGCGCTGAATCTTTACGGTATCCCGCTTCTGTTCCGGTCGCTCGACGAGATCGACGCCGTGCGCGCCGAGCTCGATGCCGACCTGGCGGCCGGCCTCGAGCGCGCCGGCTTCGTTACGTTCGGCTTCATCGAGGGCGGATTCGCGAATCTGCTCGCGAACGAGCCCATCCGTAGCGTCGAGGACATGCGGCGTAAGAAGGTGTGGGTGCCGGAGGGCGATCCCATCAGCTTCATGGTCATGGAGGCGCTCGGCTTATCGCCCGCGGTGCTGCCCGTGACGGACGTGCTAACGGGGCTACAAACAGGCCTCATCGACATCGCTTTTGCGTCGCCCGTGGCGGCGCTCGTGCTCCAGTGGCATACGAAGGTGAAGTACATCACGGATCTGCCGGTGTCGTACTCGATGGGCATCTTTGCCATCGAAAAGGACGCTTATTCGGCTTTGAGCGCCGCGGACCAGCAGGTGGTGCGCGAGGTGATGGGCCGCTACATCGAGGGGCTCGACCGCGAAGCGCGTGACGATAACGCCAAGGCCGCGGAAGTGTTGACGAGCTCCGGCTTGCAGTGGGTCACGGTGAATGCCGCGGACGTCGAGGGCTGGCGGCGCATCATCGAGAGCCTCTATCCGCGTTTACGCGAGCGTCCCGACATCGATTCGGCCATGTTCGACCGGCTGCTCGCCGTGCTGGCGGACTACCGGCGCGCGAACCCGTAACGCCCGCCTAACAGCCATTGAGCGACGCCGCGCAGAATCGCTGGTGGGCCCGAGTCGATCGCGCCGCTCGCCGCGTCGAGACGTGGCTGATCGTTGCGATTCTTTCCGGGCTGATCGTGCTCGGCGCCGCGCAGATCGTGCTGCGCAACTTCTTCTCGATCGGCTTCGCGTGGGGTGACGGCTTAGCCCGTCTCGCCGTGCTGTGGCTCGGCCTGCTCGGCGCGCTCGCGGCGAGCCGCGACGGGCGGCACATCGCGATGGGTGCGCTCGCGCGCTGGCTGCCGCCCAGGGCGCGGATAGCCGCCGGCGTTTGCGCGGATGCCTTCGGCGCCGCGATCAGCGCGGCGCTCGCGTGGTACTCATGGGTATTCGTGCGCGACTCGCGCGAGTTCGGCGACACGCTGCTCGGCGACGTTCCCGCGTGGTGGCTGCAAGCGATCATGCCGATCGCCTTCGCGCTCATGGCCTGGCAGTTCGCCGTGCAAGCAGCGAAGCGGCGGCACGCATCGGCGCCGGCGCCGCCGCCGCTATGAGCGCCTTCCTCGCGATTGGGCTCATTGTGCTCACGCTGCTCGGCGCGCCGCTGTTCGCGGTGATCGGTGCCGGCGCGTTCGCGGGGTTCACGCGCGAGGGCGTGGACCTGTCCGTGGTGGCGATCGAATTCTTCGGCCTGTCCGAGACACCCGTGCTCGTGGCAATTCCGTTGTTCACGTTCGCCGGCTTCTTGCTGAGCGAAGGCCAAGCGCCTGCACGGCTCGTACGCCTGTCGCAGGCGCTGCTGGGGTGGCTGCCGGGAGGCCTCGCGATCATGGCGCTGCTGGCCTGCGCAGTGTTCACGGCGTTCACGGGCGCTTCCGGCGTCACGATCATTGCGCTCGGCGCTCTGCTGTTCCCTGCGCTGACGCAGGTGGGGTACGACGAGCGCTTCAACTTGGGGCTCATCACGGCGTCCGGGAGCTTGGGGCTATTGTTCGCTCCGTCGCTGCCGCTGATTCTCTACGGCATCGTCGCCGAGGAGCCAATCGACGACCTGTTCGTCGCAGGCGTGCTGCCGGGCATGCTGCTGATCATGGCGCTCGCGGTGTATTGCTACTGGCGCAACCGCAAGGTGCGCTATACCGGCCCGCCCGGCTCGTGGTCGACCGCGTGGGCCGCGATCGTTGCGGCGCGCTGGGATTTGCCGCTGCCCATCATCGTGCTCGGCGGCATCTACGGCGGCTACTTCGCGGTGTCGGAAGCGGCGGCCGTGACGGCGCTTTACGTGGTGCTGATCGAGCTCGTCTTTTTACGCGAGGTGCCTTGGCGGGAGCTGCCCCGCATCATGCGCGAGTCCACGGTGCTCGTGGGCGCGATCCTCACGATCCTCGGCGTATCGCTGGCGTCGACGAATCTGATGATCGACACCGGAGTGCCGCAGCGCCTGTTCGCCTTCGTCGGCGAATACATCACGGGGCCCACCAGCTTCCTGCTCGTGTTGCTCGTGTTCTTGCTGATCCTGGGCGCGATTCTGGACATCTTTTCGGCAACCGTGCTCGTCGTGCCCTTGCTGCTGCCGATCGCCGCGCAATACGGCATCGACCCGATCCACTTAGGGATCGTCTTCCTGGCTGCCATGGAGCTCGGCTATCTCACGCCGCCCGTGGGGCTCAACTTGTTCATCGCGAGCCATCGCTTCGAGAAGGACATAACGGAGATTTACTGGGCAACGCAGCCGTTTTTGCTCGTTTTGCTGCTCGCCGTCATCGTCATTACGTTCTGGCCGGATCTATCATTGATGCTGCTCGATCGCTGATATTTTTCGCAAGGTGACATCATGGAAAGAGACAACCGCGCGGCATGGCCGCTTCGCATCGTGGCTGGAATTTGGCGCGGCCTCGATCGCCTGCGTCGCCTGCTGCACTTGATACTGCTGCTCGGCCTCTTCCTGCTGCTGGTCGTGGCCTCGATCGGCGAGCGCGTTCCGATTCCCGCCGCGGCTGCGCTCGTCGTCGCGCCGCGCGGCACGCTCGTGGATCAGTTGAGCGGCGACGCCCTGGAGCGCGCGATTGCCAAGGCGCAAGGAGCGCCGATCCAGGAGACGCTGATGCGCGATCTCATCGACGCGCTGCGCGCGGCACGCGACGACGATCGCATCAAGGCGCTCGTGCTCGACCTCGACGGGCTCACCGGTGCGGGCTTGAGCAAGCTGCAGGAAGTGGCTGCCGAGATCGCACGTTTCAAGGAAAGCGGCAAGCGCGTCGTCGCCGTGGGCGACGGCTACACGCGCGACCAGTACTACCTGGCCTCGCAGGCAGACGACATCTACATGCATCCGATGGGGCTCGTGCTCGTCGACGGCTATAGCCGGTTTCTGCCGTACTTCAAGTCGCTGCTCGACAAGCTCTACGTGGACTACCACGTGTGGACGGTGGGCGAGTACAAGTCGTTCGTCGAGCCGTTCACTCGTGACGACATGTCGCCCGAGGACGAGGAAGCGAGCCGGGTGTTCCTTGACTCGCTGTGGGGCGCATATCAAGCCGACGTGACGGCTGCGCGCGGCTTGGCGGCGCCGGCCCTACAGAGGTACGCCGACGACATCGTCACGCTGCTCGGGCAGGCCGGCGGCGATACGGCTCAGCTGGCCATGGACTACGGCCTCGTGGACGAGCTGTTGACGCACGATGCGATGCGCGAGCGTGTTCGCGACGCCATGGGCGAGGGGCGCGGCGCGCTGCGCGGATTGCCCGACGATTATCCCGAGGTCACGCTCGACGCCTACGTCGCTTGGCTTCGCACGGAGCAAGTGCCGGAGGTGCGGCCGGACAAGGTTGCCGTCATCGTGGCGTCCGGCACCATCCTCGACGGCGCTCAGCCGCCCGGCTCGATCGGCGGCGATTCCACGGCCGAGCTCATTCGAAGCGTCCGCGCGGACGAAGCCGTCAAGGCGCTCGTGCTGCGCGTGGACTCGGGCGGCGGCAGCGCGTTCGCGTCGGACGTCATCTTGCGCGAGATCGAGCGGTTCCAGGAGACCGATCGGCCCGTCGTGGTGTCGATGGGCAGTGTGGCGGCCTCGGGAGGTTATTGGATCTCGATGAGCGCCGACGAGATCTGGGCGAGCGCCACGACGCTCACGGGCTCCATCGGCGTGGGCGCCACGATTCCCACGATTCCCCGCACGCTCGATTGGCTCGGCGTGCACATCGACGGCATCGGCACTACCGAGCTCGCGGGCGCGCTCGATATTACGCGGCCGCTTGGCGAGAACATCAGCGGCCTCATCGATCTGTCGATTCGCGACACTTACAGCGACTTCGTCCGCAAGATCGCGGAGCATCGGGAGCGCTCATTCGAAGAGGTGGACGCGGCGGCACACGGCCGCGTATGGACGGGCGCCGATGCCCTCGACCGCGGCCTCGTCGACCGCCTCGGCACGCTGGCAGACGCCATCGACTCGGCGGCGGAGCTCGCCGGCCTCGAGAGCGGCGCCTATTCCCTCGACTACGTCGAGCAGCAGCTCGGCGTTGCGGAGCGCCTGGTGTTGTCGCTGACGGCGAAAGCCGTGGCGAGCTTCGGCCGCTTCGTGGCGGTGCCGCGCGTACCGGCCGCCGTCACGCAGGCGCTCGAGTCGGCGCGAGGGCCGCTGGCGTTCATCGATCGGCTCAACGATCCGCGCGGCATCTATGCGTACTGCTTCTGCGATTTGCAGTGATGGCGCAAGAGAGCCACGACGCTGCGGACCGTTTGCGCATCGACCGATGGCTCTGGTGTGCGCGCTTCTTCAAGAGCCGCAGCGCGGCCGCAGACGCGGTGCGCAGCGGCCACGTGCGCATCAACGGTCAGCGTGTGAAGCCGGCGCACGCCGTCAAGGTCGGCGACCTGCTGCACCTGGAATTGCCGCGCGCCGACGAGCGCGATGTGGCGATCATTGCCATCCCCGTGCGGCGCGGGCCTGCGCCCGAAGCCGCGTCGAGCTACGCGGAGAGCGAGGAGTCCATCGAGCGGCGCCGGCGTGCCGGCGAGCAGCGTGCGGCGACCCGCGGAGTGGATCTGCCGCCCACGGCCGGAAGGCCCGACAAACGCACACGGCGCCTGCTGCGCGCCCGTCATCGCGGCCCGCTTACCGAGGCGTGACCGGCGTGTCGGGATTTTTCGGGAAGTCGTAATAGGCGAGGCGCGCCGTTGCCTGCCCGAGGCCTGGCCAATCGACGGTGGCCGGGTAGTCGAGGGCCACGATCGCACCCGTCGGCAGGTCGTCGACGGCGAACGCGGGCGCGAGCGCGTGCACGAGGTCGGTCAAGCCCGGGTTATGGCCCACGACGAGCAGGCGCGCGATCGACGCGGATTGTGCCGCGATCACCGTTAGAAGAATGTTCGGCTCGGCCAGATAGAGCCGCGGATCGACGGCGATGCTGCCTTGCGGCAGATCGAAAGCCGTGGCCACGAGCTGCGCCGTGCGCAGCGTACGCGCCGAGGGGCTCGCGAGGATCAGCTGCGGCGGCGATTGGTGCCGCAGCCGTTCGGCGATGCGGCGTACGTCGCGCTCACCGCGCTCGGCGAGCGGCCTCGCGATGTCGGCCACGGCCTGCTCGGCCGGCACGGCCTTTGCGTGCCTCAGCAGCAACAGCCGCCTCATCGGCGCGTCACAGCAGCCCGGCCTCGAGGCGGGCTTCCTCCGACATCATGGACTGGTTCCAGGGCGGGTCGAAGACGAGCTCCACGTCCGCGCGCTCCACCGTGGGAATCATCTCGATCTTCTCGCGCACGTCCTGCGCCAGAATCTCGCCCATGCCGCAGCCGGGCGCCGTGAGCGTCATTTTGACCTTCACGATGCGGCCGCCGGTGGACGGCGCGCGCTCGATGCTGCACTCGTAAACCAAACCGAGCTCCACGATATTGATCGGGATCTCGGGGTCGAAGCAGGTGCGTAGCTGCTGCCAGACGGCGGATTCGATGTCCGCCTCCGTCGCGTCCTCGGGCACGTCGGGTGCCGACAACGGCGTCTTGCCGATGGCGTCTCCGTCGCGGCCGGCCACGCGGAACAGGTTGCCTTCGATATAGATCGTGAAGCTGCCGCCTAGCGCCTGCGTCATGAACCCGGTGCTG
>CAMPKU010000020.1 GCA_946887385.1 uncultured Gammaproteobacteria bacterium | reverse complement strand
CGCCGAGCTTGCCCGGCTCGACGAGGAGCGCTTGCTCGGCGCGCTCGAAGCCGCCGCGCGCGAGATACGCGGGTCGATGATCGGCCACCGTCACGAACCAGCCGAGCTCCGCGGCCATCGCCACCAGCGGAATCGCGTCGAGCCCGCCGCCGAGCACGAGCAGCTTCGGTATCGGCCGCAGCGGCGCGTACAGAATGCGGCAGCCGTGCTCGTTCGCGAGCCGCGCGCCGTCGCTCTGCATGGCGGCACGTGCGGCGGCGCGCAGCAGCTCGGCGGCCGCGCCATCGGCGCCGAACACCTGCTCGCCGTCGGCGTCCGCAACGCCCGTGGCACCGACGGCCACGTCTGCGCGGTCGGTTTCGATGATGGTGGCGACACCGGCCGCGCGCGAGCCGGCGAGGCGCTCGGCGATCGCGGCGAACGGCTGGTAGTCGTTGGCGGGCAGGAGCGGCTGCAGAAACACTCGCAACAATCCGTTGCAGCCGATGCCGAGCCCCCAGAGCTCGTCGGCCGAATCGCGCAGATCGTAGGTGACGCTCGCGGCGCGCGTCGTCGCCACCACCCCGCGCGTACGCTCCACGAGATCGCCTTCGAGACAGCCGCCGCTCACCAGGCCGCGGTAGTCGCCGTTCGCCGCGAGCAGGATTCGGTGCCCGGCCTTGCTGTACGTCGAGCCGGCCGTTTCATAGACGGTGGCGAGCACGAGCGGCTCGCCGGCCGCGCGCCAAGCTTCGAACGATTGGAGGAGATGACGAGCGCCCATGCGATCTCTTCGGCCACGTTGGCGCGTCAATATGCCAGCGCGGTTCGTCGGTTGCACCACCCCGACCGCAGACTTAGACTGCCCAGCTTCGCCGTAACGGACCTCGCAGTGAGCCGCCGCCAACGAGCTTCTTCAGCAAAGACGCAAAAAACAAAACCTTCCCGCACTGCAGCCGAGGCCGCCGTGCGCACGTTGCTCGAGTGGATCGGCGACGATCCGAACCGTGAAGGCTTGCTCGGCACGCCGGGCCGCGTGGTGCGCGCGTACGAGGACTGGTTCAGCGGCTACACCGATGACCCGATCGCGTTTTTGCGGCGCACGTTCCGCGAAGTGGACGGCTACGACGAGATGATCGTGCTGCGCGACATCAGCTTCGAGTCGCATTGCGAGCATCACATGGCCCCGATCATCGGCAAAGTGCATATCGGCTACTTGCCTGACCGCAAAGTGGTCGGCATCAGCAAGCTCGCGCGCGTCGTCGAGACGTTCGCACGGCGCCTGCAGGTGCAAGAATCGCTCACGGCGCAGATCGCGCATTGCATTCAGGACGTGCTCAAGCCGCGCGGCGTCGGCGTGGTCGTGGAAGGCGTGCACCAGTGCATGACGACGCGCGGCGTGCGCAAAGCCGGCGTGTCGATGATCACGAGCCAACTGTTGGGGCACTTCCGCTCCGATCCGCGCACGCGCGCCGAGTTCTTGTCGATGATCGGCAACGCGGGCGAACGCGCCTGAATCGCGCGCGCGACATAATGCGAGCGTATCGTCGCAACGTGACAATCGTTGTCACTTCGAATCGACATAAAGCCTCTTTCGCCTCACCGAATGGCTTGGCGCCGTGGCTGGCATAGCTCTTGCTAACTCCTGCGTAACACTTACGCGCATCGGCCTTTGAGCTCCCATGCGCAATCGGCAAGACACACCCATGAACGCGGCTAACACACAACGCACTCGCCACTCGGGCTTTACGCTGATCGAGCTGATGATCGTGGTGGCGATCATCGGCATTCTCGCGGCGATCGCGATTCCGGCGTATCAAACCTACACGGTGCGCGCGCAGGTGGCCGAAGGGCTCAACATGGCGGCGCACGCGAAGGCGCCGATCGCCGACGCGTTTTGGCAGAACGGCACACCGCCCGCCAACCGCTTGGCTGCCGGCATGACAGCCAATGCAACGGACACGAGCGGCAAGTACGTCGAGTCAGTTAACGTGCTCAACGGCGCGCTGACCATCACTTTCGGTCATGAAGCGAACGCCGTGATCGACGGATTGAATCTGACCGTCACGCCATACGAGACTCGGGAGTTCGGCGTTGTCTGGCGATGCGGTGCAGCACCAGAGCCCGCGGGATTGCAAGAGATGGGGACCGCCAACGGCGGTACCGCAGCGGTGTACGTCGCGCCAACGGTGCCGGAACGCTACTTGCCGGCGGCCTGCCGACCGTAGCATCGTGGCCATCGGGACGGATTTCTAAATCCGTCCCCTCTTTCGACGCCGCCGCCACGAGCACAACTCCGCGGTGCCGCGCGTTGACAATGCGAAGCTGCGCGTGGCTACATGGTCCGCCAAGATTGCGGACCATTTGAGATGCCGGAACTCGAGCTCGGACCTGTTTGGCTCAGCCTCCGGCTCGCAACCGTCACCGTCGTCGTGTTACTCGCGATCGCCACGCCTCTTGCCTGGTGGCTCGCGTTCACTCGTGCACGCGCTCGCGCCGCCGTGGAGGCGGTGGTGGCCATGCCGCTCGTGCTGCCGCCCACCGTTCTCGGCTTCTACCTGCTGATCTTGCTCGGTCCGGCGGGTTTTCTCGGCCGCCCATGGATGGAGCTCACCGACACCACGCTCACGTTCTCGTTCGCCGGCCTCGTGATCGCCTCGGCGATCTACTCGTTCCCGTTTGCCGTGCAGCCGCTCCAAGGCGCATTCGAGGCCGTCGGCCGCACGCCGCTCGAAGCGGCAGCCACGCTCGGCGCCGGGCCGCTCGACGCCTTCTTGAGTGTGGCGTCGCCGCTCGCATTGCGCGGATACATTACCGCGGCCGTGCTCACGTTCGCCCACACGCTCGGCGAGTTCGGCGTGGTGCTCATGGTGGGAGGCAACATCCCCGGCAGCACCAGAGTCATTTCGATCGCTATCTTCGAGCACGTCGAGACTCTCGACTACGCGCAAGCGCACGTGCTGTCGGCTGCGCTGCTTGCGTTCTCCTTCATCGTGTTGCTCTTGGTGTACGCACTCAATCGGCGCATGCCGCTGGTTCGCGTCTAACGCACGCATGAGCACGTTGTCGCTGAACGTGGTGCTCGAGCGGCCGGCGTTTTCGCTGCACGCGGCCTTGACGCTCGAGCTCTCGGGCATCACAGCGCTGTTCGGGCCGAGCGGCTCCGGCAAAACCACGTTGCTCAGGGTCATTGCAGGGCTCGAGCGCGAAGCGCGCGGCACCGTTTCTTTCGACGGTGAGGTATGGCAAAACGACGCGCTGCGCGTTCCGGCGCATCGGCGCCGCGTAGGCTACGTGTTTCAAGACGGGCGCCTGTTTCCGCATTTATCGGTGCAGCAGAACCTTCAGTTCGCGCTCCGTCGCCGCCGCGAGAGCGATCCGGCGCGGCCGTCGATCGATTTCGAGGCGGCCGTAGAGGGCCTCGACTTGCGCTCGTTGCTCGAGCGGCGAACGCCGGAGCTTTCGGGCGGCGAGCAGCAACGCGTGGCGATTGCGCGCGCGCTGCTCGCCAATCCGCGGCTCATGTTGATGGATGAGCCGTTGTCGTCGCTCGATGTGCCGCGCAAGAGAGAGATCGTTCCGCACATCGAGAAACTGCCCGAGCTGTTCGGCGTGCCGGTGCTATACGTCACTCACAATGTCGACGAGGTTGCGCGCTTAGCCAACCACGCCGTGCTCCTGGCCGGCGGCCGGCTCGTGGCTCACGGCAAAGTTGCCGACGTATTCGAGCGCGTGGATCTCGGCTCTTTCACCGGCGGCCTCGAAGCCGGCGTGGTGCTGCGCGCCCGCGTGCTGGCGCACGCCGACGGCGTCGCGACGCTGCGCATCGGCGCCCAGCAGGTCCGCGTGCCCATGACGACGGCGCGCGTGGGCGAGCTGCGGCCGATTCGCATCCACGCGCGCGACGTCGCAATCGCTACGGTGCGACCCGAGAAGCTCAGCATCCGCAACGTGCTGGTGGCGCGCATCGTTACGATCGAGCCTGGCTCCAACATGAACGTGGAGCTTGCCCTGGACGTCGACGGCGAGCGGTTACGTGCGAGAATTACCCGCGACGCTCTCGAGGAGCTCGAGCTCGCCGCAGGCCATGAGGTGTTCGCCTTGGTCAAGAGCGTGGCGCTCGAAAGCACCCTCGGCTCGTAACAGAGGGGACGAATTTATCTTATGAATGTCACGAATCTGGACTCCGTGGTGTTTGGCGTCACGGATCTCGCTGCGTCCCGCCGGTTCTGGACGGACTTTGGGCTCGTCGAGAGCACGGCCGCCGACGGCGCCACCGTCTTCAGCGCCCGGAACGGCTCGACGGTCGTGCTGCGCAACGCCGACGACCCGTCGCTGCCGGAGCCGATCGAGCCCGGCGCGACGCAGCGCGAAGCCGTGTTCGGCGTGCGCTCGCCGGCGGATCTCGACGCCATTGCGGCGGAGCTCGCGCGCGACCGCCCGGTGCGCGTGGACGCCGACGGGACGGTGCACGCCGCGGATCCCCTCGGCTTCGGCATCGGGTTTCGTGTGGCACGGCGCACACCGGTGACGGCACCTGCGCTCAAATTCAACACGCCGGGCCGTCCCGATCGAATCAACACCCGCGGCGAATTTTTCTCGTCCGCGAGCCCGCTCGAGATGACGCACACCGTGTTCATGATCGACGAGCCCGACAAGGTAGTGCCGTTTTACAGGGAGCGGCTGGGCTTCATCGCAAGCGACAGTTATCCGGGCCGTGGCTATTTTTTGCGCGGCGGCGCGTCGAACCATCATCACAACTTGTTCTTGCTCAACGTGGGCAAGAAGCGCGGCTTCCACCACCTGGCGTTCGAGCTCTCGAGCATTCACGAGCTCTTCGGCGGCGGCTTGAACATGACACGCCGCGGCTGGCGCACGGCGCTCGGTCCCGGCCGACATCCGATCTCGTCCTGCTATTTCTGGTATTTCCATTCGCCGTGCGGCGGCGCCGCAGAATACGACTTCGACTCCGACGTCGTCGACGAACGGTGGGTGCCGGGCGAGCACGTCCAGAGCCCGGAAGTGTTCGCGGAATGGTGCCTCGCGGAAGGAATGGCGGACTCTTTACTCTACAAAGGTGTCCAAACAGCGGACACCATCAAGCGCAAGAGTTGACACAAACGAGGCGGAACGCTGTCATCACACTATGAGCAAGCAACCTGAAGAATACGAAGACATCCCGGGCACTTGGGTGTTCGATGCCCAACGAGCCCGCATCGGCTATCACTTGAATGCGTTCCTGTATTCGCTGATGAAAGCCGAGAACCGTGCCGAGTTCTTGGCTGACGAGCGCAAGTACCTCGAGAAATTTCCGATGAGCGAGGAGCAGCGCGACGCCGTCGTGAGCCGCTCCTGGAACAAGCTGCTCGAGCTCGGCGGCGTGTCGTATGCGTTGGCGAAGCTCGCGTTCACCGACCAGAAGTCTTATCAGTTCATGGCATCGCAAATGGTCGGGGTTCCGGAGAGCGAGTACGTGCGCATGATGCTTTCGGGCGGTCGGGCCCCGGACGGCTGGCGGTCCAAGTCGGAAAGGAAAGAGTAATGGCCAGGATCATCGCCGGCGTCGGCACTTCGCATACACCCGCCATTGGCGCCGCCGTCGACAACGGCAAGGTTGCCGAACCGTACTGGGCGCCGTTGTTCAAGGGCTATGAGCCGGCCAAGCAATGGATGGCCAAGACCAAGCCCGACGTAGCCATCGTCGTCTACAACGATCACGTCAACGCGTTCGACTTCAAAATCATTCCCACCTTCGCGCTCGGCTGCGGGGCGGAGTTCCCGATCGCCGATGAAGGCTGGGGCGCGCGGCCCGTGCCCATCGTCAAAGGCTATCCCGAGCTCGCCGCGCACATGGTGCAGTCACTGGTCTTGGACGAGTTCGACATGACGATCGTCAACGAGATGCAAGTGGATCACGGGCTCACGGTGCCGATGACCTTGCTCTTCGGGCAACCGGAAGCGTGGCCCGTGCGCGTGATTCCGCTCGCTGTCAATGTGATCCAATATCCGGCGCCTACGGGAAATCGCTGCTTTCAGCTCGGCAAAGCCATCAAGAAAGCCGTCGAGAGCTGGGACGAGGATTTGCGCGTGGTGATCTTCGGCACGGGCGGCATGTCGCACCAAATTCAAGGGCCGCGCGCCGGGCTCATCAATAAAGAGTTCGACACGGCTTTCTTGAACGATCTGTCGCGTAACCCCGAGCGCCTGGCGCAAATTCAGCCGATCGAATATTTGCGCGACGCGGGCGCCGAGGCCATCGAGCTCGTGATGTGGCTCATCATGCGCGGCGCCTTGGGCAAGCAAGTGCGCGAGGTCTATCGCTTCTATCACGTGCCCGCTTCGTCGACGGGCGTGGGCAACATCATCCTGGAGGCGGCCTAGCGCGGGTCGATGACTCCGAGAATCTTGGCGAAGTCGAACTTCGCTACCCACGATTCCATGTCGGCCAAGCTACCGTTCATCTGAATGACCACGTGGTACACGCCGGTTTTGTTCGTGACTCCGTTGTCGGCCGTACGCAGCTCGATCTTCGCGAGCTCCTGCGTAGCTTTGAGCGCCACGGGGTCCACGTAGACCGTGACTTCGCCCCTATCGTCGCCGCTGTTGTTCTTGCGGCGTAGCGCGATGACACCGGGCTGCTCGAGCACTACGGCGTCGGGATCGATGCCGACCGTTGGATTCATGTTGAGCTGCACGGTGACCTGGAGCGGCTGCTTTTGCGCGGGGTTCATCGCCGCGGCGGCGGCGGCCGTCTGGATGCGCGTCATCTCCTCCGTCAGGCTTACGATGGCGTCCGTGTTCCCGTTCGCGATCGCAGCGGCGTAGCGGGCCTGGAAATCCTTCCCCGCCTGCTCCGCAGTTGCAGCTACTTCCTTGATCGCTCGGTCGGTGAAGCGCATTCGAACGCTCGACGTGATGGGCCAGAATCGGCCGCCCTGAGCCGGGTTGACCTCCGTCGGCAAGCTGAAGTCTTCCGACTCCTGCAGATAGCCCGCGGGATCGCCGCCCATCGCTTGCTGCACCGTCGTGAGCTTGGCCTTGATCGCCGCCACTTCGCTACGCAAAAGCGCCGTGTCTTGTGCAGCGGCCGAAGCTGCGATGAAGAGAGAAAGGCAAAGAGCACCACCGCCAAGGATCTTCATTATTTTTCTCCACCCCGCGTTGTCGCGCGCGGATGGTAGCGCAGGCGAAGTCGGCGCTCCAGCGGCTAGCCCGAGAACCCGTAGAGCCGCTGCGGATTGTCGACGAGCACCTGCCGCTGCAAGGCCTCAGCGGGCATGAATTTCGGAATCAAATCCACGAGATCGCCGTCGTTCGGCATGTGCTTCTTGATGTTCGGATGCGGCCAATCCGTGCCCCAGAGCGCACGATCCGGAGCCACCGCCAGGATGGCCTGCGCGAACGGTACGGCGTCGGTGAACGGCGGGCCCTGCGAGGAGATGCGCTCGGCGCCGCAGATTTTGACCCAGCAATTCTCCATGCGGGCAACGTTCAGCAGGATCTTGAACGGCTCTTGCTCGAGGCCGGCTCTCGTCGGCACGCGGCCCATGTGATCGATGATGAACGGCACGGGTAGCGTGCGCAGCATCGAGTCGAACTGAAGCAGATCCTTAGCATCGAAGTGCAACACCACGTGCCAGCCGAACGCCGCCGCACGCGCGACGAGGCGTTTGAACTCGCCCATGTCGGGCGTGCCGCCCAAGTGCTGCACGAAGTTGAAGCGGATGCCGCGAACGCCGCCATCGTGCAGCTTCGTGAAGTCGCGATCGGTGAAGCTTTCGTCCACGTTGGCCACGCCGCGATAGCGGCCGCCGCTTTGCGCGATCGCGTCCAAGATCACCGTGTTGTCGCTGCCATGGCAGCTCGCGTTGACGAGCACGGCTCTCGATAAGCCAAGCGTCTTTTGCAGCTCGATGAAGCGTTCGAGCGGCGCATCGGGCGGCGTGTAGCTGCGGTCCGGCGCATACGGATAGGTGTGGCCGGGCCCGAAGATGTGACAGTGCGCGTCGCAGGCGCCCGGCGGCGGCCGGAAGGTCGGCACCCGCGTGTTCGGATCGGGCGCCATGCAAACCGGAATCTCACGCATTCAGGCTCTTCTCCAAGCGATCGAGCGTCTCCATTGCGGGCAGCACCTGCGCCACGCTGGAGTACGGCTCGCGCTTTTCGCGGATGGCAGCCACGAACTCCCGATCCTGAAGCTCGATGCCGTTCATGGAAACCGCCACGCCCGAAAGATCGATCTTCGCGTCCTTGCCGTCGAAAAGGTCGTCGTAGCGCGCCACGTACGTGCCGTTGTCGCAGATGTAGCGGAAGAACGTGCCCTGCGGCCCGTCGTTGTTGAACGACAGCGACAGCGTGCACAAGGCGCCGGACGGTGTGCGCATGCCGATGCCCATGTCCATCGCAATCTTGAGCTCCGGGTGCAGCGGCCCTTGCAGCGCGTGCACCACGGAAGGCACCTCGCCCGTCTGATAGTGGAATAGATCGACGGTGTGGCAGGCGTGATGCCAGAGCAGATGGTCCGTCCAGCTGCGCGGCTTGCCTTCGAGATTGATGTTCTTGCGGCGAAAGAAAAACGTTTGCACAACGAGCTGCTGCAGCTTCAACTCGCCTTTCTTGATCTTGTTCGCAACCCATAGGTGCGACGGGTTGAAGCGGCGCGTGTGGCCCGCCATCGCGATCTTGCCGGTGGCTTTCTGCGTCTCGTGGATTTTGCGCGCATCGGCCAACGAATCGGCAATCGGAATTTCGATCTCCACGTGCTTGCCGGCACGCATCACCTCGACAGCCTGCGCGGCATGCACCTGCGTGGGCGACGTGAGAATGGCGGCCTCGATGCCGGGCAGCGCCAGCGCTTCGCTCAAATTTGTCGTCCAATGCGGAATGCCGTATTGCTTGGCGACGGCTTCCGTCGACTCCTTGCTACCGCCCACGAGGCTCGCGACTTCGACGCCTTGGATGTTCTTGAGCCCATCCAAGTGTTTGCGGCCAAAAGCGCCCTGCCCGACCATGACGATCTTCATTCTCGCTCTCCGTGTGCGCGGCGGGTTCGGAATCGACCGCCGCCAACCCGCGCCTGTCGTTGAAAAAAAAGCGCGGATTCGTTCGTAGTATGATTTCGAAAGTAGGTTAGCACAGCGGCCACGAGCCGCGAACCGCCACTCCAACATGGTACTTCGAACCGATTTTTCGCTGCTGATCGACGGCCGCCTCGAGCAGAGTGCGAAGCACCTCGATGTCATCGATCCAGCGCTCGGCACCGTCTTCGCGCGCTGCCCCGCGGCGCAGCGCGCCGAGCTAGACCGCGCGGTGACCGCCGCGCGGCGCGCGTTCTCAGCGTGGCGCAGCCGCTCGTTCGCGGAGCGCGCGTCGCTCGTGAAGCAGCTGTCGCAGCGGCTGCGCGAGCATCAGAGCGAGCTCGCCGAGCTCTTGACGCGCGAGCAAGGCAAGCCGTTGTCGCAATCGATCGCCGAGATCGACCGCGGCGCCGCGCAGTCGGACGGCATGGTCGGCATCCAAATTGCCGTGGAGACGATTGCCGACGACGACGACAAGCACATCGAGCTTCGCTATCGGCCGCTTGGCGTGGTCGGAATCATCACGCCGTGGAACGCGCCCGTGAACTTGGCGCTCGGGCCGCTCGTATCGGCGCTCTACACGGGCAACACCGTGATCCTGAAGCCGTCGCCTTATACGCCGCTCACCACCTTGAAAATGGGCGAGCTCATCAACGACGTGTTTCCGGCCGGCGTCGTCAACGTGCTCGCCGGCGGCGACGAGCTCGGAGCCGCGATCACCGAGCACCGCGGCATCGACAAGATCTCCTTCACGGGCTCCGTGGCCACGGGCAAAAAAGTGCTCGCGAGCGCGGCCGCCACGCTAAAGCGCGTGACGCTCGAGCTTGGCGGCAACGATCCGGCCATCGTGCTCGACGACGCGGATCCGAAGGCGATCGCGAAGAAGATTTTTTTCGCCTCGTTCGTGAACAGCGGCCAAGTTTGCATGGCGATCAAGCGCATCTATGCGCACGAAAGCATCTACGACGAGCTATGCAATGCGCTTGCCGAACACGCCCGCCAAGCCAAGGTGGGCAACGGCCTCGATCCCGCTAGCGAGCTCGGCCCCGTGCAAAACAAGATGCAGTACGACAAGGTAATCGACCTGATCAACCACACGAGAGAAACCGGTGCGACATTCCTCGCCGGCGGCGACATCCCCGCGGGGCCGGGGTACTTCCTGCCGCCGACGATCGTTACCGACGTGGCCGACGACAGCCGGCTGGTGCAAGAGGAACAGTTCGGCCCCATCGTGCCGATCTTGAAGTTCAGCGACGTCGACGATGCCGTGCGGCGCGCCAACGACACACGCTACGGCTTGAGCGGCTCCGTGTGGACTTCAGACGTGGCTCGCGGCGCGCAGATCGCGGCCCGGCTCGAAGTGGGCACGGCGTGGGTGAATCAGCATCGCACGACGTCGGCGTTCGTGCCGTTTGGCGGCGCCAAGGAGTCTGGCCTCGGCCGGCAATACTCGGCACTGGGCCTCAAGAGTTACATGGAGCCCGAGGTCGTCAGCGTTGCGAAGCGGTAGTCTCGGCCGGCGCGCGTTCGCCTAGGTTGATGAGCTCGCGCAGATCGACGACCAGGTCGTACGCATACTGCGCCGGCGGCGGCGCGAACCCCGTCAACAACGAATAGCTGCTGCCCGTGGGCAGGCCGCTCGGAAAGCGCTCGCGCATGGCCGCCCTAAACATCTCCTTCGCGGCCCAGTCGGCGTCCGACGACAACGAGCCGTACTCGTCGGCGTAGGCGCGCTCCGTGGAACGATACGCGGTGCTCGGCCGAATCACATACACACGCGCCTCGTCCGTGAGCCTCAACCGGTTGGCGGCGGCCTGCACGAGCTGCCACTCGCGCCCTTGCGGCTCCGCGAGCAGCGTGAACGCGTTGTGTTGAGCGAGCAATGCTGCAACGAGCAGCAGCGCTGCGAGCGCGCCGTGCTCGAACGCTGCCGCCACGCGAAAGCGAGCCACGGCGGCACGAAAGCCGAACATCGCGAGCACCAGAAACAACCCGGACAGCGGCAGCAGCGTTCGGTAGCCGATGGCCTGCGAGCTCGCAGCGAGGCTAACGCTGTGCGCGACGAACGGCAGGAATAGCGCCACGAACAACCAGCGTAAGCGCTGCTGTCGATCCGCTGCGCCGTAGACGAAGCCGAGCACGATCACGGCGATGACCCCGGCGACGACGAACCAGAACCACACCGGCGTGGCAAACCCGTCTCGAAGCGCGAACAACGCGATCGAGTTCGGCACCGGATTGCGCAGGAACCACAGGAACTTCAAATAGACATCGGGCTCGAGGCGGGTGCGAGTGGCCTCGGGCACTGCGCCCTCCGTCATGAGCATGGTGGCGATCAGGAAGCTCGCCACCAAGCAGACGAATAGCAGTCCGATATGCGCAACCACCCAGGCCGCGTCGCCGCGCGTAGTGGTTCCTTTGCGCAGCAGCAGCACGGCCGCGAGCGGCACCACGGCGAACAGCGCGCTCGTCTGATACGTCATCCCCGAAATGACGTACAGCGCCCCGCCCGCGGCGACGAGCGCTGCCCGCGCGAGCCCGGTCCTGCCAAAGCCGCGTTCCACGAATGCAAACCCCGCGAGCGCGGCGATCAGCCCGAGCCCTACGGGCCACGCGATGGCCCAGCCGACTACCACCTGCGCCCCCGGCAGCAAGGTGACGGCCGCGCCGATCGTCGCAGCTTGCGTTTCTGTCCAGCCCGAGCGCCGCAGCTGCCACCACAGGAGCACGCCGACGAGACCCATCAGCACGGCGCTCAAGGTTCGCAGCGCCGAAAGCTCCGGCACGTTTGAAACGGTGCGCAGCGACGCATCGAGCACGGCGCCATACACGGGCCGGCCGTGCGCCGTTGTCAACGTAATGAGCCAGCCCGGGCGCTCGCGCACTTCGCGCAGATGCGCATAGTCGTCGCGGAACCCGTACTCGTGCGAAACGGTAGGCCAGTACGTAACCAGCGGCAAAATCAACAACACTGCGATGCACAACCACGCTCGCATACTCAGCTCGCTTTCTGCGCCGCGACGTAATACTGCGCCCCGAGCGGCAGCCACGTGAGCCTGGCTTCGAGCGGCCGTAAGCGGCGCAGCGCGTGCGGGAAGAAGATGCGGTAGCGAATGGCGGCCGCGGCGAAGCCGGCGTCGCGCGCGCGCCGCCGCATCGTAGGCGCCGGCACCAGCTCCGCGTGCTCGTCGAACTCGCAGGTGTTCACGGCGTGACGCGTGAGCGGATTCAGCGGATTGTGCTCGAACACGAATAGCCGCCCGCCAGGGACGAGCACACGGCGAATTTCGGCGAGCAGCTCCACGTGCTGCGCATGCGGAATGTGATGGAACACGCACGACGCGAGCGCCACATCGAACGTGCCCGCGTCGTACGGGATGCGGTGGCCGTCGAAGTGCACGAACTCCGCGGCACCGGCGTGGCGCGCTAGCCCTAAGTCGAGGCTCTTGCGCGAGACGTCGAGACACGTGAGCCGCGCCTCGGGCAGATGGCGTGCGAAGAACGGCACGGAATAGCCCACGCCCGCGCCGAAATCGAGGGCTTTACGAACGACAGTGCCGTCGCGCGCGAGCTCCGCCGCGATGTCCGCAACCTTGTACTCGGCGAAGTACTCGGGGTTTTCGCCCGACAGCCGGATGTTGGCCGCGTGCAGGTCGCGATATTCGTCGGCGAACTTGTCGAACTCGGCCTCGTCCATCAAACATCCCTATACGACACGAGCTGCACGCCGCGCGCGGCCACGAGATCGCGAATCCGCGGGCTGGTGAGCGCAGCGCGCTCGGCCGCCCAACGATACCGCCATCCCCTTTCGTCACGCGTGTCGTCGCCGCCGGGGTGGCACATGAGCTCCACCGTGCGGCCGGGCGGCAGGCCCGCCAGCACGGTGGCGAGATTCGTCTCGTCGAGGCTGCCGCCGAAGTAGAAGCCTACGAAATCGTCGCTGCGCCGCAAGTGCTTCAGCGGCGACGCGGCACAGAACAGGCCAAGCGCCGCCTGCTCGGCAACGCGCCGCGCTGCTTTCAGGCCGTGCAGCATGTAGCGGCGCACGCGCTCGGCCGGATAGCGCACGGCTCGAATCCCATGCGCGGCCGCAAGCTCGGCGACGATGCGGGAGACGCCGGGCAGCACGTGCACGTGCTGATGGCCGTCGAGATGGCTGATCGCGATACCTGCGTCGCGCACCCTTACGATTTGCGCCTCGAGCTCGCGACGCACCTCGGACAAGCTGATGCCGCGGCGAATCTGCCAGCCCAACAGCTGCACGATGTGCGGCGCAAACTTGCCGTCTGGTCCTACCAGAGTGGCGGCGGCTTCAGCGCCGGTTAGCGGCCGGTCCTCCGTGAGCACGAGGTGGACTCCCACTGCGAGGCGCGGGCGCATGCGCGCGAGCCCCACGGCGTGCTCGAACGCCGGGCCGGTGGCCATGATCGACGTCGACGTGACGATGCCGCGGTCGTGCGCATCGACGATGCCGCTGTTCACGGCTTCGGCGATCCCGAAATCGTCGGCGTTGACGATGAGCTTCGGCGCTGCCGTCATTGTCGCCCCGCGAACGCCCAGTGTTTCATGCCGAGGTAGTGCGCGGTGAGTATGGCCAGCGTGAGCGGCAACCACACGGCGAGCGCCGGGAAGCCCGCCAAGTCCACGAGCAAAAACACGATGCCCGTGCTCACCGCGAGCGTGGCGGCGTTCAGCAACACGAACTTCGCGGCGTGCACCGACACTTGGCCCTCCGCCCGAAACGTCCAGAACCGATTCAGCAGGAAGCTGTTGAGCATGCCGGCGGCGTAGGCCACCACGTTCGCGATGGCGCCGCGGCTGCTCGATGCGCCGAGCGGCAGGTAATGGTACGACGCATAGAAGCCCGCGAAGCTCACTACGAAGTTGGCGCAACCGACGACCACGAAGCGCACGAGGGTATGGCGCACACCGAATGGCACGCGGTGCGCTCAGGGTTCCGTGCGCGCATCGGCACCCAGTCGCTGCGTGCGCCGATCGGCGGCCACGAGCACGGGCCGCGTGGTTTCGCGAACCAGAAAGCGCGGCCGGCGGCGAACCTCGACCGCGATCCGCCCGACGTACTCGGCGAGCACGGCGAGAAACACGAACAACACGCCGAACAGGAACGAAGAGACGACGATGGACGAGGCCCAGCCTGGAACGATCTCGTCGTCCACCCACCAGCCGACGATCGCGTAACCTACGCTCAAGAAGGCGAACGCCGAGCACACCAAACCGATCCCGATACCGATGCGCAGCGGCACGAGCGAGAACGAGCTCACGCCGTGCCAGCCGAGCGTGAGCATCTTGCGGAAGTTGTACTTGGTGGTTCCGGCATGACGCTGCCCGGCCTCGAAGGGCACGTTCGTGGTGGCGTAACCCACCCAGTGCACGAGGCCGCGCAGGAACAGGCCCTCCTCCTCGAACTTCAGCACCTCGTCCACCACCTGCCGATCCAGCAAGCAGAAGTCGGCCGCGCCGGGCTCGATCTCCACGCCGCTCATGAAACGGAACAGCCGATAGTAGAGCCGCGACGACGTGCGCTTGAACCACGACAGATCCGGGGGATCGCGGCGCACGGCGTGGACGATCTGAAAACCGTCGCGCCACTTGCGAATGAGCTGAGGCAGCAGCGCCGGCGGATGCTGCAAGTCGGCGTCCATCATGATGACGGCACGGCCGCGCGCCGCGGCGATCCCCGCCATCAAGGCGCTCTGGTGGCCGAAGTTGCGCGACAGCCGAACGCCGCGCACGCGCACGTCGGAGCTGCTCAAGCTCCGCAACACGTCCCAGGTGCGGTCCAGGCTGCCGTCGTCGATCACGACGAGCTCCCAGTCGTTCTCGCCGGCCGCGTTCAGCACCTCTCGCACGTGGGCGTACAACACCTCGAGGTTGCGTTCCTCGTTGTACGCTGGGATCACGATGGAGATCATGCGCTCGCCCCCGAGACTGGATCGCTCAAACGTGCAATGTTCGTACCAGCGGCGGCATGGCCCCCGGTCGACGTTAGCGGCTCCCGTACAATAGTAAGCCGATGCGCCACGCCAGTCTCAGGGTATTCGCCACGCTGCCTGCGAAAGAACGGTGGTTCTGCCGCGCCCGCCTCGCTCTGGCGCCGCTCGACCGGGTGGCCGCGGAGGCCTCGGGCACGGCCCTCGTCGACGTCGGCTGCGGGCACGGCGTGCTCGCCGCACTTCTTTTGCACGAGCACCCGGAACGGCGCGTCGTCGGCATCGACCCGGACGCCCGCAAGATCGCCTGGGCCAACGAATCGGTGGGCAAGAGCCCGAACGCGGAGTTCCACGCGGTCACCATCGAGGCCTTGGCGGCCGAGCGTCCCGCCGCCTTCGACTGCGTGATCGTGGCCGATGTGTTGTGCCTGATCGCGCGCGAAACCTGGCCGCCGTTTTTGGCCGCGGCCCGGCGCTTGCTGAAACCCGGCGGGCGCTTGCTGCTCAAGGACGCCGAAAACGACGGCTCATGGCGCGCCGTGAAGGCGCTGTGGCAGGAGCGGCTCATGGTGCACGTGCTGCGGCGCACCGTGTCGACGGGCGGCATCGGCTTTGCGACGCGCGAAGAGCTCGCGGGTTATGTGACGGGGGCCGGCTTCACGATCGACCACATCGTGAGCTACGCGCGCGGCTACACGGCCCCACACGTGCTGCTGACAGCGCACGTGCCCGAGCTTTGACGGCCGATTCGCGCTAGCCCCACACCTCGCGCGCCACGTCGACGATCAGCTCTAGCTTCGCCCACTGCTCGTCCTCGCCGAGCAGATTGCCTTCCTCCGTGGACGCAAAACCGCACTGAGGCGCGAGACACAGCTGCTCGAGATCTGCATGTTCTGCTGCCAGATCGATGCGGCGCTTGAGGTCGTCGCGCTTCTCGAGCGCGCCGCGCTTCGTCGTCACGAGCCCGAGCACTACGCGCTTGCCTTTGGGCAGCCGCCGCAGCGGCTCGAAACCGCCGGAACGCTCGTCGTCGTACTCCATGAAATACCCGTGCACGCCGATCTCGTTGAACAGCACGTCGTCCACGGCTTCGTAGCCGCCTTCGCCCATGTACGCGGATTTGAAGTTGCCGCGGCACAGGTGCAGCGTCACCGTCAGGTCGGGGGGGATGTCGGCGATGTCCGTGTTGATCAGCTCGGCATAGCGGTGCAGCAGCGCGTCGGGATCGTCGCCGCGCGCGACCATCTTGGCGCGATACTTCGCGTCGCAGAGCATGGCGATGAACACCTCGTCGAGCTGCAGATACCGGCACCCGGCAGCCGCGAATGCGCGCACGGCCGCGCGATACGCCGCGCCGAGATCCGCGTAGAGCTCGTTGCGGCCGGGATAAACACGTGCGTCGATCGGCGGCAACACGGGGCGGCCAAGCAGCGCCGACGGCGCGGGCAGCGTCACCTTCGGCACGGCGCTCGTGTGCGCGCGCAGAAACTTGAAGTCATCGAGCATCGCGTGCCCCGAGAAGCCGATCTTGCCGTCGATGCGTACGCCGGCCGTCCGCGGCGTCTGGCCCTCGAACCCCGTGCCGAAGTCCGCGTGGTGCAGGCCCACGCCGTCGAGCCCCCACAGAAAATCGAGATGCCACCATGAGCGGCGCAGCTCGCCGTCCGTGACGCCGCGCAAGCCGAGCTCCTGCTGCTTCGCGACGACGCGCGCGATCTCGCGATCCTCGACCGCGCGCAAGCCGGCCGCGTCGAGCGTACCGCTCGCATAGCGCCGGCGGGCTTCCCTCAAGACGGGGGGTCGCAACAAGCTGCCGACGTGGTCGGCGCGAAACGGCGGCCCTGGCACGTTGCTCATGCGCGTCGGCCGCGCAACAGCCTAGCTGCGGCCGTCCCAGACCGCAGAGGGCACTAGCACCTCGCCGCGCAGGATCAGCCGTGCCGTGCGCAGCAGGCCGGCCTTGAGCACGGTCGGCGCCTCTGCGGTGCCGCCAACTTCGAGCGTTACCGAGAACTCGCCGCTCGGGTGCTCCACCGACATCTTTTTCTCCGCGCCTTCGGGCACCGTCGCAATGCCTTGCGTCACCGAGCCGGGCAGTATGCAGGCCGTGGCCACCGACACGGCGCCGAGCACGCCGATGGCGGCATGGCAATCGTGCGGAATGAAGGTGCGCGTGCAGACATGGCCGCCGGCCCGCGCCGGCGCGATCAAGCTCATCTTCGGAACCACTTTCTTCGCCACGTCGCCAAGATTCATGCGCGGCCCGATTTGCAGCCTGATCGACTCGATCTTCGCCTTCAGTGCCTTGTTCTCGTCGAGCTCCTTCGGCGTCTCGTAACCGGTGACGCCGAGATCGCGCGCGCGCAGCACGACAACGGGCATGCCGTTGTCGATACAGGTCACCTCGACGCCGTCCACGACGTCGAGCGCGCTGCCCGTCGGCAGCAAGCTGCCCGTAACGGAGCCCGCCACATCCAGGTAATTGCAGACGATTGGCGCGGCCGTGCCCGGCACGCCGTCGATCTTGGCATCGCCGTCGTAGTTCACGCGCTTGCCCGGCGTCTCGACGAGCAGCTCGCAGAGATTGTCGCTGTTCAACATGCGCACGCGCACCGGCGTAACGCCGTCGCGCACTTCGACGAGGCCGCTCTCGATGGCAAACGGCGCAACCCCAGCCAAGATGTTGCCGCAGTTCGGCGTCGTGTCGACGCGGCCTTCGCCGACCACGACTTGCACGAACAGATAGTCGACGTCGGTTTCGTTCGACGCGGAGCGGCTCACGATCGCCACCTTGCTCGTCAGCGGATGCGCGCCGCCAGCGCCGTCGATCTGGCGCGGATCGCTGCCCAGCGCCGCCACGAGCACACGGTCGCGAACAGCTTCGTCGGCCGGCAAGTCTTCCTTGCGAAAATACAGGCCCTTCGAGCTGCCGCCGCGCATCAGGAAACAGCGAATCGGTGTTTGCATGCGCGTATGGTACGGCGCGCCGGCGAGGCGCTGCTACACTACTCGCATGAAGCGGCCGCTCGGCAATACAGGACGTAGCGTCGTGTCGATCGGCTTGGGCGGCATGCCCCTGTCGATCCAGAACCGCCCCGATGAACGCACGGCGTTGGCCGTCATTACCGCGTTCCTCGACGGTGGCGGCGATTTCATCGACACGGCCATCAGCTATTGCCTCGACGAAGCAGATTTCGGCCACAACGAACGGCTGATCGCGAAAGCGCTGCGCGCGGCCAAGCGCAGCGACGTGCTCGTCGCAACGAAGGGCGGCCTCACGCGGCCTGCGGGACGCTGGGAAGTGGACTGCAGCCCGTCGTGGCTGCGGCAGTGCTGCGAGCATAGCGCGAGCGACTTGGGTGCCCCGATCGCGCTGTACTACTTGCACGCCGTCGATCCCGCGGTGCCGCTCGAGGACTCCGTGGGCGAGCTCGTGCGGTTACGCGAGGAAGGCAAGATTGCGGCGATCGGCCTCTCCAACGTGGATAGGCGCCAGCTCGATGCCGCGCTGTGTCTCACGCCGATCGCGGCCGTGCAGAATCGCTGCAACGTGCTGGATCGACGCGACTTCGATACGGGATTCGTTCAGCGCTGCCGCGAGCTCGGCATCGCCTACGTGCCCTACTCGCCTGTGGGCGGTCATCGGCGGCATACGCGACTGCGCGACGACGCGGTGTGCAAGCGCATCGCGGCCAAGCACTCGACGTCGGTGTACGTGGTGGCGCTTGCTTGGCTGCTCGCACAGGGCGGGCACATCGTGCCGATCCCCGGCGCCACAAGGGTGGCCAGCGTCGAAAGCAGCTTGTCGGCGCTCGATCTCGAGCTCGACTCCGCCGACCTGGCGGCACTCGCGGCACTCGCCGCGCGCAAACCTCACTGAGCGCGTAGCCGCCCTACCGAACTACCGCCACGTGGCGGGCGTCGCTGTCGTAGAGGCAGCGCGCGCAGTAGCGCCCGCAGCGGTTCAGGTCTGCGCCGTGCCGTTGCGCTGGCGAACGGCGATGACCTCGAGCACGGCGGCGCGTTTATCCGGCATCTCCCAGTTGATGCGCTGGCCCACTCTGAGGCCGAGCAACGCCGCACCGACCGGCGTGAGCACCGAGATTCGCCGCCGATCGATGTCCGCTTCTTCTGGCGCGACGATATGCACGGTGTCTGTTCTGTCGCCGTGGCGATACGTGACCTCCGAGCCGAGCGTGACAACGTCGGCCGGCAGATCGGAACGCAGATCCGCACGCTCGATTTCCTCGAGCAGCCGATCGGCGAGCTCCGGCAAGCGCTCGCGCGCGCGCTCAGCAAGTGCGAGCAGGCGCGGATAGAGCCGCTCGTCGATGATCAGTTTCGGTCGTCCATCCGACGCGCGTGACGCTGATGGGTCCATTGGTTTTCTCCGTACGTGCGCTGCGAAGGGCGCGCGACAACTTGAGCGGGCGCGCAGATTAAAGCGACGAGAGCCTTGAAGGGATGGTCGTCAATCGAGCGCTCGATGTCAAACGAGCCTCGACTCGCGCGCGGCGCAAGCTAAGACCGGCTAACGCGGGCGTTCGCGAAGTGTCTCGACGACGACGAACGCCATCACGAGCGCGCCCACAACGCCGAGCGCCGCCACCGTGAGGCTCGCGGCCGCGAGGCTCGCAGCGTCGACGATCGTGCCCGCGAGCAGCGGCGCACCACCGATGCCGACGTCGCCCATGAGCCGCCATAGCCCGAGAAACTGTCCATAGCGCCCGCTCGACCGAGCGAGGTCGGCGCCGATGATCATGACGACGCCAGTGCCGATGCCGTTCGCGAATCCGAGCAGCACGGCAACGGCGAGCAGTGAGTAGAACCCCGAAGCGAGCGGCAGCAGCGCGAGCCCCAACGCGTAGATCGCCATGCTGGGCACCGCGCTCCACTTGCGGCCGTAGCGGTCGGCGAGCACGCCCGACGGATAGAACAACGCGATGTCGACGACCGTCGACAGCGAGTACACGAGACCAATCGTGGTTACGTCGAGACCCACCGACTGGCCGAACAGCGGCACGAGCAGTTGCCGAGTCGCGCGCATGAGCTGTAGCACGAGCGCGCTGCTACCTGCCGTCGCCAACACGCCGCGCTGCGCGCGCAGCACGGCGAGCGTGCCCTGCAAGCTCGCATCGGGATGCTCGTGCGGCGGCACGGCGCGCGCGAACGCGAGCACAGTCGCGCCCGCCAGCACCGCGCTCACGGTTCCGACGGCAAACGCGATCGGGTAGCCGGCCAGACCTGCAAGCGCACCGCCCGCCACGGGGCCGATCAACGCTCCGCCGCGCTGCAAGCCGGCCATCGCGGCGATCGCGCGGCCGAGCTCGTGCGGCACACAGGTATCCGCGAGATAGGACTGGCGGCCGAGCATCCACGCCGCATGGCCAGTGCCTAGCGCGATCGCCGCGAAGCCGATGAGCCAGGCATTCGTCGTGACGGCGAGCACCGCGAAGCCCGTGAGAATCAGGCTCAAGCCGCCGAGCAGCACGGGCTTGTCGCCGAAGCGCGCGACGAGCATGCCCGCCGGCACGTCGAACAACAGCACCCCAATGCCGCGCAAGCCGACGACGAGCGCCGCGAACGCGGGGCTCGCGCCGATGTGGAGCATGTAGAGCGGCAGCAGGATCGTCAGCGCTTCCTGACTCACGGCCATCAACAGCGACGGCACGTAAACAGGCAACAGCAAACGATCGTAGGGCGAGGAGAGCTTCACGGCGAAAGACAAGCTCCGCGAGCGGCTGCCGCGGGCGCGTGTTCCACGATCACTGAACGGCGCGGGCGTCTATTGCTTGACCGCCGTGATCGGCGACGGACTCCCGTTGCGAAGAACGCTGCCCGTCAGCGTACCGTCGCGGCCAAGCTCCGCGGTGAAGTCGACGCGTGCCGGATTCCCGTTGAACACCACATCGTAGCCCCACTTGGCGCTCTCGCCAGCGACGGTGCCGCGAAGATCCGATGCCGCAATGCCCGGGATCTCCGGCCGGCAGCTGCCCGACAACGTGTTGCCGGATTGCACCAGAACGCAATTGATGATCGCGGACGCGCCGTTGAACACGTTGTCGATGCGCCACGTGCCGGAGAAATCCGCGGCCCATGCCGCGCTCGGCACGAGTGCCGCTGCCACCAAGAGGTGCCTCACATTCATGTGCGATCTCCTGTCACGCCGAGCCCGCGGTCAGCGTCCGGACACGCCCGGAAAACGCGCACATCATACATAGGTTGAAATCTCCTCGCGGTCTCGCGATCCTTGGAGCATGTCCACGCCCGAAGACCAAACGCCGCTCGGTGCGGCGCCGGACGACGCTTCCCCGCAAAAGCGCGAAGCGCCGGCCGAAGCAGAGGCGCAGCGCACGCACGACGGCGCAAACGAAGCGGACGCAGCACCCGACACGCTGAGCCCCGCCGTGCGCCGGCTGGTGCGTCAATTCGATCTCGACGTAACGGGAATTCATGGCACGGGCCCGTCGGGCCGCATTCGGGTCGGCGATGTGATGGGCATGCTGGCCGGCCGCACGGACTCCGGCAATCGCGACGTTGCGCCGCGCGCGGGCGCCACGGACGACGACCTGGAGTTGCGCAATACCGCGGTGCGATCCGACGGCGTCGGCAGTGTAGCGGCGCCCGCCGCAGCCGACCTGCTCGACCACAGCGCGGTGCCGATGAGCACGGTGTTCGACTGCGACCTGGGCCGCGTGCTCGCGCATCGCAAGAAGCTGCGCGGTGAAAACCTCGAGCTGCTGACAACGAGCTATTTTCTGACGGCGCTCGCTGCTGCGCTCGACGCGGCGCCCGAGATCACCGCGGGCCACTCGCCTCGCTTCGGTGTGTGGCTGTCGACGCCCGAGGGCGAGGTGCGCTCGGCGTTCCTGGACGTCGCGGCGGTATCGTGGGACGCCGCTCTCGACGAGCGCGTCCGTGCCGTCGACACCGCATTGCGCGCCAACCTCGATGCCGACATCGCGGCAGCCAACTTGCTCGTGCACCATTACGGCGAGAGCGGCAGCGTGCTTGCCACGCCCACGCCCATCGGCGCAGAGCACGCCGCGAGCGTCGGCATCGGCCGAGCGCGCCGTGAGGTGGTGGTGCGCGCTGTCAACGGCGTCGAAACGCCGCGTGTCGCCACAAGCTGCTACGTGTCGTTGTCGTTCTTCAGCGACCGCTTGCCGCTTCACCACGCAAACCGCGCCCTCGCCGACGCGGTGCGCATTTTAGAAAGCTGGCCGGAGTAGCGGACCCGCGGCTATTTCAAAACGGCCGCGATCGAATCGGCCACGCGATCGACGTTGCCGTGGTTGATGCCCGCGATGTTGATGCGGCTCGACTCCACCATATACACGTGAAACTCTTCGCGAAGCCGAATCACTTGCTCCTTGGTGATCCCGAGGAACGAGAACATCCCCCGCTCCTGCGCGATGAACGAGAAGTCCATGGGCGTCTTGCGCGCTGCGAGCTTGTCGACGAGCAGGCGCCGCAAGCCGTTGAGGCGCGCACGCATCTCGGCGAGCTCGGCCGTCCACTGCGCGCGCAGCTCATCGCTGGCGAAGATGTGGCCGACGATCGCAGCGCCGTGGTCGGGCGGCATCGAATATAGGCCGCGCGCAACATTGGCGAGATTGGCGGCCGCGAGCTTGGCGGCCGCGGCGCTCGCCGACACCACGCTCGCCGCGCCCACGCGCTCGCGATAAAGACCCAAGTTCTTCGAGCACGACGTCACGACCACGACTTCGGGCAACCGTTCGGCCATGAGGCGCACGCCGTAGGCGTCCTCTTCGAGCCCTTCAGCCAAGCCCTGATACGCGATATCGATGAACGGCACGAGACCACGCCGTTCGCACAGCTCCGTGAGGGCTCGCCATTGCTCTTGCGAAAGATCCGCGCCGCACGGGTTGTGGCAGCAGCCGTGGATCAGCACGAGCTCGCCGGCGTTGAGCGACTCGAGGCGCTTCAACATCGGCTCGAAATCCACGCGATGCTTCGCGTAGTCGTAATAAGGATAGGTATCGAGCTCGAGGCCCGACATTCTCAACAGCGGCTGATGGTTCGGCCACGTGGGGTCGCTCGCGTACACGCGCGCGCCCGGCTTCGCGCGCGCGACGAGATGCCCGGCAACGCTCAAACCGCCGCTGCCGCCGGGCGTTTGCACCGTGGCTACGCGGCCGGACGTGAGCGCGGGATGGTCCTTGCCGTAGAGAATCTCCTCCACGCCGCGGTTGAACCCCGCGTTGCCTGCAATGGCGACGTAGGTCTTCGAGTCCTGCTTCTCGATGATCGTTTGTTCGGCGCGCTTGACGCTCGCGAGCACGGGCGTGCGGCCCTGCTCGTCTTGGTATACGCCCACGGAAAGATCGATCTTGCCGGCGTGCGGGTCGGCGCGAAACAGCGTCATGATCCCGAGAATCGCATCGGGCGGCAGCGGCTTCAGTGTTTCGAACACGGCTGATCCTTACTTCGGGGAATGGCAGGGAGCCCGTTTTGGCGGCGGTATAGTATGGACATCGCTTGGGCTCCACAACAGGCGCTCGCACCGCACGGCGCATTCGACAGTATGGCCACGTGAAAGCAATCGTTCTCGACGGCTTCGGCGGGCCCGAAGTGCTCAAACTCGGCGACGTTGAAGCGCCCGTTGCGGGTGCGGGCCGCGTTCTAGTTGCCGTGCACGCCACGAGTGTGAACCGGCCCGATGTCGTCCAGCGGCAGGGACACTATCCGCCGCCGCCCGGCGAGTCGCCAATTCTGGGGCTCGAGGCGGCCGGCACCGTAGAGGCCGTCGGCGACGGCGTCACGGGATTCGCGCGCGGCGAGCGCGTATTGGCCCTCCTCGGCGGCGGCGGCTACGCCGAGCTCGCCGCGGCGCACGCGGGGCATGTGATGCGGATGCCGGAGAGCTTGAGCTTCGAGCAGGCGGCCTGCATCTGCGAGACGTACCTCACGGCCTACATGAACCTGTTTCTCTACGCGCGTCTCGGCGACGGCGAAACGGTGCTCGTGCACGGCGGCGGAGGCGGAGTTGCGACGGCTGCGATGCAGCTCGTGAAGGCGCTGACTCCGCGCGCGCGGCTCCTCGTGACGGCGTCCACGGGCAAAGTTGAGCGCGTCGCAGCGCTCGGCGCCGACGTCGTCATCGACTACAAGAGCGAGGACTTCGCCGACGCCGTGCAGCGGCACACGGACAATCGCGGCGTCGACGTGATCCTCGACCACCTCGGCGGCGCGTACCTCGCGCAGAATGTGCGCGCACTGGCCGTCGGCGGACGGCTCGCCGTGATCGGCGTGATGGGCGGCCGCAAGGCCGAGCTCGACTTGGGCCGCGTGCTCGCGAATCGCTTGAGCATCCTGGGCTCGGTGCTGCGGCCGCGGCCGGTGGTGGAGAAAGCCGCGATCGTTCAGGCCTTCGAGCGCGACGTGATGCCCTACCTCGCCGCAGGGCGCATCGTGCCGCTGATCCATCGCGTATACCCGCTCGAGCAAGCGCCCGAGGCGCATCGCGCCATGGAAAACAGCGAGCATTTCGGCAAGCTCGTGTTGCGCGTGCGGTAGGCTTCAGCGATGACGATCCTGCGCAGCCTGCTGTTCGTGCCCGGCAACAAAGCCAACATGCTCGAGAAGGCGCTGGCTCTTGCGCCCGACGCGCTCGTGCCCGACATGGAGGATTCCGTGCCGGTTGCGGAGAAGGCGAACGCGCGCGCCACGATCCGCTCGTGGCTGCCGCGGCTCGCGGCTACCGGCATCCCCGTGATTCCGCGTGTGAACGCACTCGATACCGACTGGCTCGAGGCGGATCTCGAAGCGGTCGTCGGCCCCGGAATTTTCGGCATCTCGGTGGGCAAGGTTCGCGGCGCCGCCGACATCGCTGCGATCTCGCAGCGCATTGGCGCGCTCGAGCGGCGCGCGGGCTTGAGCCCGAGCACGCTGCGCCTGCTGCCGTGGATCGAGACGGCCGAAGCGATCGTGAACGTGAGCGCCATCTGCCGCGCGAGCGAGCGCATCGTGGGCGTCGCCTTCGGCGGTGAGGATTTCACTTTCGACATGGGCGTCGAGCGTCTGGAAGACGATTCGCAGGTTGCGTATGCGCGCCAGGCGCTCTGCGTCGCGGCACGCGCCGCGCACGTGCTCGCCCTGGACACGCCCTACTTCAAGCTGCGCAATCTGGAAGGCCTTCGCGACAGCTCGCTGCGCGCCAAGAGCATCGGCTTCAAGGGCCGGTTCGCGATTCATCCCGAGCAAATCGACGCGCTGAACGAGTGCTTCTCGCCGTCGGCGCACGAGATTGCGCATGCCGAGCGCGTCGTCGCTGCGTTCGAGGAGGCCGAGCGGCGCGGCCGCGGCTCTACGTCGCTCGACGGCTGGGTTATCGACGTGCCCGTGGTGAAGCGCGCCCGCGCGCTGCTCGAGCTCGCTCAGCGCATGCGCGCCGAGCGCTGAGTCTCTCCGCCCCGTGCGCTCCGGCTTGCCCATCGACGAGGCACTGCCTCACTTGAGCGCGGCGCTGCGCGCCGGCCGCAATGCCGTCGTCGTCGCGCCGCCCGGCGCAGGCAAAAGCACCGTCGTGCCGCTGGCGCTGCTCGAGGAGCCGTGGGCGCGAGGACTACGCATCGTGATGCTCGAGCCGCGGCGCCTTGCCACGCGCGCGGTGGCCGAACGCATGGCGGCCACGCTCGGCGAGCGCGTGGGCGACACGGTGGGTTTTCGCATGCGCCTCGAGACCCGCGTTGGGAAGCGCACGCGCATCGAGGTGATCACCGAAGGCGTGTTCACGCGGATGCTGCAGAGCGACCCGGCGCTCGAGGGCGTCGCCGCCGTGCTGTTCGATGAGTATCACGAGCGCAGCTTGCACGCCGACGTGGGGCTCGCGTTCGCGCTCGATGCGCAGCGGCACGTATCGCCGGAGCTGCGGGTACTCGCGATGTCGGCCACGATCGACGGTGCGCGCGTGGCGCAACTGCTCGGCGACGCACCCGTCATCGAAAGCTTGGGAAGAATGTTCCCCGTAGACGTCCGCTACGTGGGCAAGGGTTTGCCCGCGTTGCCGGGTGGCGCCGAGCACGTGGATGCGGCCGTCGCGCGCGCCGTGCAGCGCGCGCGCGCGGATTCGACCGGCGATCTGCTCGTCTTTCTGCCGGGCGCCGGCGAGTTTCGCCGCGTGGAGCGGCGCTTGCGCGAAGACGCGGCGCTCGATTCCGATGTGGACGTGCTACCGCTCTATGGCGAGCTCGCGCCCGGCGACCAGGACGCCGCGCTCGCGCCGGCGCGGGCCGGCCGCCGCAAGATCGTGCTGGCAACGAACATCGCGGAAACCAGCTTGACGATCGACGGCGTGCGCGTGGTCGTCGACGCGGGGCTCGAGCGCCGCAACCTGTTCGATCCCGTCACGGGCATGAGCCGGCTCGAGACCCAGCGGATCGCGCGCGCGTCGGCCGAGCAGCGCGCGGGCCGTGCGGGCCGCACCGCGCCCGGCGTGTGCTACCGGCTCTGGAGCGAAAGCGCGGACCGCAGCCTAGCGGCTTACGCGGCGCCCGAAATCGCCGTTGCGGACCTCGTGCCGCTCGCGCTGGATCTGGCCGCCTGGGGAACGCCGCCCGAGGAGCTGCGCTGGCTCGACGCCCCACCGGCAGCAACGCTCGCCGGCGCACGCGACCTGCTCGCTCGCCTCGGCGCGCTCGACGCGAGCGGCCGCAGCACGCCGCACGGCCGCGCGATGCAGGCGTTGGCTGCGCATCCGCGGCTCGCGCACATGCTGCTGCAAGGCCGCGAGCACGGTGCTGCTGCAACGGCCGCGAAGCTCGCAGCGCTGCTTTCCGAGCGCGACCTATTGCGCGGGGCAGCGCGCGACAGCGACGTGCGCACGCGCCTCGAAGCGCTGGCGCGCGGCGGCGGTGAGCGCGGCGTGCTCGAGCGCGTGCGCCGCGCAGAGCGCGCTTACCTGCGCGACCTCGGCGCGAGCAACGACAGCGGCGCCGACACAGCCGACGCGGGTTGGCTGCTCGCGTGCGCGTACCCCGATCGAGTAGGCAAACGCAGATCCGGCGACGGCGGCCGCTATCAGCTCGCCAACGGCCGCGGCGCAACGTTTACGACGCCGGAAGCCGTTGCGCGCGAGGAGCTCATCGTCGCCGTGGAGCTCGACGATCGCGAGCGCGAGGCACGCATCCAGCTCGCCGCGCCGCTCTCGCGCCGCGACCTCGGCGAGCACTTCTCGGCGCTGCTCGTAACGCAGGACGAGGTGAGCTGGGACGCCCGCGCGGAAGCCGTCGTCGCACGGCGCACGGTGCGCTTCGGCGAGCTCGTGCTCGACGAGAAGCCGCTCGCCGAGCCGCCGCCCGGCGCCGCGAGCGCTGCACTGCTCGAAGGCTTGCGCTCGCTTGGGCTTGATGCGCTGCCGTGGGACGCCGACAGCCGCACGTTCGCGGCGCGCTGCGAGTTCGTGCGCAAGCTCGGCCGCGGCGATCTTGGCGATTGGCCCGATTTTTCCATGGCGGCGCTCGCGGCGGATCTAACGTGGCTTCAGCCCTACCTCGACGGCGTCACGCGCCGCTCGCATTTCGCGCGCATCGCGCTGCTCTTATACACATCTCCGAGCCCACGAGACAGGCAGAAATCTCGTATGCCGTCTT
>CAMPKU010000019.1 GCA_946887385.1 uncultured Gammaproteobacteria bacterium | reverse complement strand
ATCATGAGGCGGAACGTGAAAGGAGCCGTGTAAGCCACTGGATCGTTTACGGTTGCGATGTATTCGATCATGTCGGGATCGACGCGCGTGAAGCGCTCCGTCAGCGTCAGAGCCTCGCTGTGCCGCGTGCCGTTGCCGTTGCCGCCGATGCTCGTCTGATCGGTGAAGTTGCGCGTCTCCACGACGAGCGTGTCGCCTTCCCAATGGCCGCGGGCGTTGCCCATCCATTGCCGAATGTTGTCATCGAGGTGCGGGCGCCGATCGAGAGGAATGATGCGGGTGTCGTGAATCATCTCGTAGCTGATGGCCACGGAGCTCGGGTTCTGCACGATGCGCATGCCGTTGCCGTAGATGACGGGCAACGTCGAGCCCAGCACGCCGCGCGTGATGCAACGGTCGTAGAGCGTGAAGTCCTCGAACTTGTCGAACGGGCCGGGGCCGAACGTGCCGCGGTCGCGGTCCGCAGCTCGCGCTAGTCCCGCGGGCGTCATCGCGGGCACGCGGCCGTTCGGCGGGTCCACGACGAGCGAGGAGTAGCCAAACGTACGAATGCCCCACTCGTTGCGCAGGAAGGTCTCGCGGGTCGCCGCCGCGTTCGCACCGCCTTCGTCGCGGCTGGCGCGCTGCTGAAATTCCTCGGGCGTCAGCGTGGTGCGGGTGCCGAAATTCTCGGGGCGCTGCGTGGGCACGCTGCGCATGTCGTCCGTGCTCCAGACGCCTTCGAAGCTCGGGTCGCCCCACGAAGTACGCGGTGCCTTCCAGTTGCGGTTCTGAGCGGCGGCCGCTGTCGTTTCGGCGGGCACCGCGCGCACTGCCGACGGTTCGACGGTGGGGCCGCCGCCGAAGCCTTGGGCACCGGCCGGGGCGGACAGAGCTAGCGCCACGGCGCTCGCGAGAACGGAGACAGTACGGGTTGCGACACGGACCATGCGAAAGCTCCCTGAATCGAACCGGCGGCGCGCCGAGGTGGCCCGAAGAATAGGCGAACGCGAACGTGTTCTCTATCGGGCGAAACGCTATTTTTCTGGGGGCGCCGCTGCGAGCGCAGCTTTGATTTCCGCAACCTCGGCGTCATCGAGATCCGGCGAAAAGTGGCGGACCCGATCGACGAGATCCGTGGTCTCGAAATAGTTTTGCGCGCAGCGGGCATGGATATAGCCGCCGGGATTGAACCGATACTCCTCGAAGAACACGAGCGCCAGGCGCCATTCGCCCTTGCCGATGAGCTCGCGACAGCTTCGGCAGGTTGCGCGTCCCGACGGCGCGCGCTCCGCGCCGTGCAGCCGCGGCAAGCGCCGGTGCTCGATACCGAAGCGAGCGGCTGCCGTCAGTGCTTCGGACTGCGCATCCGATGCGGCCCCGCCTTGGGTTTCCAGAAACGGCTCGGGACGGGAATAGGCGGCGCACGGCAAGTGAAACCACAGCGTCATGTCGCCGTCGCCGAACGCGTTCGGATGGCGCTCGCCGAAACGCAGCTCGCCTTTGGCGATGGGCTTGTCGCAGCCGCGGCACTTGGCGCGGCCGCTCGACGCGGGCTCGATGACGTGGGCCATGCATCGATTATAGAGGGGGCAGGCTGCGGCGAGCGCGGTCGCGGGTGAGGTTGCGGCTCTGCTAGGCTGCGCGAACTTCGAGGCTTGGGTTACACGTGAACGCTTCTCCGACAGCGGCCGCTTCGCAACACGCCACCACGGCGTTCTCCGTACTTGCCGCGATCAGCTTCTGCCACATGTTGAACGACATGATGCAGTCGCTGCTGCCTGCGCTGTATCCCATCTTGAAGGGAAATTACGCGCTCACCTTCGGCCAGATCGGCATCCTGACGTTCACGTTTCAGGTCACGGCCTCGCTGCTGCAGCCCGTGATCGGCGTGTTCACGGACAAGCGGCCGCAGCCGTATTCGTTGGCCACGGGCATGGCGTTCACGCTCTTCGGCCTGTTGCTGCTATCGCGTGCAGGCAGCTATCCCGTGCTGCTCGCGGCGGCTGCGCTCGTAGGAATGGGCTCGGCGGTGTTGCATCCCGAGTCGTCGCGGGTCGCGCGCATGGCCGCGGGCGGCCGGCCCGGGCTCGCACAGTCGCTGTTTCAGATGGGCGGCAATGTCGGCTCGTCGATGGGCCCGCTGGCGGCCGTCGTCGTCACCACCTACGGGCAGCACAGCGTGGCCTGGTTTGCGCTGGCGGCCGTCCTTGCCATGGTTCTGCTGTTCGGCGTAGGCCGTTGGTACGTTCTACACGGCATTGCTCGAATGCGCGCACAAGTAGCGCGGGAACGAGCGGTGCTGCTGTCGCGCGGGCGAATCGTGGGCGCCCTCGCGGTTCTCGTGGCGCTGATGCTGTCGAAGTTCGTGTATACGGCGAGCATGTCGAGCTACTACACCTTTTATCTCATCGACCGCTTCGAGCTCCAAGTGGGCTCGGCGCAGCTGCTGTTGTTCGTCTATTTGGCGTCCGTCGCGGTGGGTACGGTTGCCGGCGGCGCGCTCGGCGACCGGTTCGGGCGCAAGTTCGTCATTTGGTTTTCGATTCTCGGCGTGCTGCCGTTCACGCTCGCGCTGCCCTATGCGAACCTGTTTTGGACTGCGGTTCTAACCGTGCCGATCGGTCTGATTCTCGCGTCGGCATTTCCGGCGATCGTGGTTTATGGGCAGGAGCTCGTGCCGTTTCGCGTCGGCACCGTAGCCGGGCTGTTTTTCGGCCTCGCGTTCGGGCTCGGCGGCGTGGGGGCGGCGTTGCTGGGGCAAGTGGCCGACGCGCGCGGCATCGCGTTCGTCTTCTCGATCTGCTCGTTCCTGCCGGCGATCGGCTTGCTCGCGGCACTGTTGCCGCACACGGCCGCGCCGGCGCGCGCGCCTGTCAAGGCTTGAGCGGGCGGCAGCGCCGGCTCAAGGGTTCTGCGTGGGGATGTCCTCGAAGAACGGGTTACCGAAGTCGTCCTTCAGATCGAGCAAGAACTGATTGTTCTCCTGGCAGATGTACTCGGCGAGCTCCTCGCCTTCGCTCCAGGGGATGTCCCATGCCACCGTCCACGGCTCGCTGTAGGCGCCGGGGTCGTCGATGGTCGCCTCGTAGTGCAGCGTGTCGCGATTCGGCCGGGTGATGCGCTCGACGGTGTACAGCTCGTCGGTATGCATCGTGCCGTTGAAGTTCAGCCATGTCTTCTCATTGAACCCGGTAGTCTCGATGACGAGCGTGTCGCCCTCCCAACGCCCGACGGAGTAACCGAAATACGTGGGGTTGAGCTCTTCCCGCTTCGGCAGCGGCCGGCCGTCCATGTGGATCTCCCGCCAGACGTGCGCACCGCCTTCGAAGATCACGACGATGCGGTCGTCTTCCTGGAGAAACTCCGCCGGGTACGGCGTGCCGAACATGCGCGGCCCGCCGGGCGGCAAGCAGAACCCTTGCGGGTCGTAGGCGACTTCGGTGGCCTTGTTATAGTCGTACATCGCCTTCGTCCACGGCAGGAACGGAATTTCCGCGTCGGCACCGCCGACGAGTTGCCGGCCGAAATCGGTGATCCACGGTTGGCTCCAGATACCGTCACCGCCGAGATCGACGGTGCCGTCGGCGAGGCGAGGTGTAGGCGCAGGCGCCGTCTGCGCGTCGCCGGCTGCAGAGCCGGCCCGTTGCGCGCTGCTCGAGGCCGGCACTGCGATTGCGGTCGCGATCGCAGCCGCGAGCGCGGCAACGTGGAGCAGGGGAAGCGTGTTCCTCACGTGGATGTCCCTCGGTAGCAGCGTCAATTCGACTCGGCGTTCTCTTGGCTCGAGCCGGCGAACAGCCGCCGGCCCGTCGACAACGTGACGGAGCGCGCGTTGCCTTTATAGCTGCCGTCCTTCGCGCGCGAACCGGTGACGGTGACCACGTCGCCGATTTTCATCGAGTCGCGCGTCCAGCCGCGGCGCATCAAGCCGTTCGGGCTGCCCATCTCGAGTGCCCAGTTCTCGATCTCGCCGTTGGCGTTCGCCACGTCTATATAAAAGAAGGTGTGCGGGTTGGCCCACGCGACCTTCGTGACGGTACCGGTGAGATCGATCGGGGCGTTGGCGTCGAACTCCGCGGCAAACGAGTGGTGGGCCGCGGCGGAGTGCGCGCCGACGATGGCGTAAACGGCAGCAAGCAGCGTGATGAATCTGGCGTACATCGGAGGGCGCCCTCTCTATGAGCTAGTTGAGCGTAACGGTGAATCGGCCCGTCTCATCGCCGAACACATAAGTGCCGGAGTAGGTTCGCGTGGTCCACGAGCCGAGATTCGTGAGCTGACCGTTCGTGACGAAGCGGGCTTTGCCGCCGCTCGCGGTGGGCATTTGCGCCTCGAGCTCCAACGTCCACGTGGTCACGTCGAGCTCGGCTTTGTCGATCGGCACCTGATTCGGACCGGGATTGATGACTCCGCTGATCTGTCGATCGCGCCAATCGAGGAGCAGAAGAATTCGCCGCTTCGATGCGTCGCTCGTGCCCCAGTACCCGCTCCACGAGCCCTTGGCGGGATGACCCACTTGGGCCAACGCGGCCGTGGCGACGCCGGCGGCCAGGAGCAAGCCGATAGAAAATGATTTCATCTTGGTCATGCGCACGCCCGAAACTCGATAGCGCGAATATAGCACTGAGAATAATCGTCACGGGCACGACATAACCGACGCCGCGCGCATTTTGCGCCGGCGAGGTGCGGAGGGCGGAACTTCCGGTACGGATAGGGCGCAATGGCGGCCCGCGGCCACCGTCCTGATGAGTTCGCCTGCAACGGAGCAGTGGCGCCGTGGCGGCGAACGCAAAGCTCACGCCCGCGCTCGCGCCAGTCGCGCCTAAAGAAGACGGTCCCTCTGACCCCTAGGCATGCGCGCAGACATTTGACTACACTAGCACCTCGTCGCGTGCGTGGAGTTCGGCTCGTGAACGTCGGCGGCGGGGGCAGCCTGCTCATCGGCGGTGCTACCTCCGGAAGACGCAGGACGGCGAATAATTCGAAATAGATTGCGTGCCAGGGCCGAGACCCGCGCGATTCGGGCGAAGGAATCGATTCCTTCCGGCTGGGCAGGGGGAGCTTGTGTACGATGATTTTGCTCATCGGTACATTGCGTGTGCAGCAGATTTTGGCCGCCGGCCTAGTTGTCGGCGTCTATTCCATGGTGGATTATTGGGTTCGGGGCGGCACTTCGTTGAACCGGAGGCTGCCTAATCGTTTCGGGTAGGTCGGTTATGGCTCGCCCCCAGATCGCTGGCGCGGGCCGCATGCAGGTAATTTTCAGGAGGCGCTTGTTGTCATGATCTCGTCAAAAACCAAAGTAGCTGAAGCTACTGGCCGAGGGTGGCTCCACCTCATGGTGGCGCTCATTCCCGCGGCCTTCGCCGCACCTGCCGGCGCTCAGCTTCAGGAAGCGCTCACGGCGCAAGCCCAAGTCGATCGCGAAGCCGCTGCGGCTCAAGACGAGCTCGACGGTATTCGCGAACGAACGACAGACGCAGCCGGCCAATACGCGCAAGCCGTTGCCGATGCGGAAAGCCTCGAGCGGTTCAACCGGCTGCTCGAAGAGCAAGTGCGCTCGCAGGAGGAAGAGATCGCGTCGATCGAGCAGCAGCTCGTCGACATCGAGACGACCACTCGCGAGGTTCAACCTCTGATGCAGCAGATGGTCGACTCGCTGGCTCGCTTCATCGAGCTCGACGTGCCGTTCCTGATCGACATCCGTACCACTCGCGTGGAGAACCTGCGCAACCTCATGCCGCGTGCCGACGTCTCGATCTCCGAAAAGTACCGCCTCATTCTCGAGGCCTACCAGATCGAGCTCGATTACGGCAATACGCTCGAGGCGTACGAGGGCCGGCTCGGCACGGGCGCCGACGCGCGCACCGTCGAGTTTGCGCGACTCGGCCGCGTGTCGCTGATGTACCGCACGCTCGATGGCACGGAAACCGGTTATTGGGACGCGAACCAAGACACTTGGGTCGTCGATCCGAGCTATGCCGACGACGTCGAGGAAGCGATTCGCGTGGCGCGCGGTGACGGCGCGCCGGAGTTGTTGACCGTACCGGTTCCAGCGCCGCAGGAGGTGCGGTCGTGATAAGAATTAGATCCCTATTGGCGCTCGCGGCCGCCGCTTTAGCCGTTCCGGCTTTGGCGCAAGACAATCCGGCCGCATCGCATGAGGATTTGCTGAAGCGGGTCGAAGAAGTTCGCGCCGAGGAAAATCGGCTCTTCGAGCAGCGCCGCGCCGAATACGAGGGCACGCCCGAAGCGCAAAGAGCGGCGTTGCTGCAGCGCGCCGAGCAGCGGCGAATGCAGCTCGATACCGCCTCGGAGGCTCTTTCGAATACGCAATCCGAGAACGAGCTGCGCATCAGCAGCTTGAACACGGAGCTGCGTGACAAGGCCTCGGCTCTGGGAGTCTCGGAGCTGTTCGGCTTGGCGCGTCAGTCGGCCAACGACAACGCGTCGATCCTTCAGCAGTCGCTGATCACGACGCAGTTCCCCACACCGGCCGGCGAGATTTCTCGCGACGAGTGGATGCGCCAGTTCGCGGCCTCACGCACCACGCCGACCCGAGCCGAGCTCGAGCGGTTGTGGTTCGAGATTCAACGCGAGATGACGGCCAGCGGCCAAGTCGCGAAGTACCGCACGCGCATCGTGCAGCCGGGCGGCGAGGCCGTTGAGTCCGAAGTCATCCGCATTGGGCCGTTCACGGCCACGTCCGACGGGCAGTTCCTGTCGTACTTGCCGAATCTGCGCACCTTGAACGTGCTGCCTCGGCAGCTGCCGCCGGAGTTCATGGAGGTTGCGGAAGCGTTCTCGCGCGCCACGTCCGGCTATGTACAGGCGGTCGTCGATTCCAATCGCGGGGTGCTGCTCAACCTTTACGTCGAGCGTCCCACGACCATGGAACGCGTCGAGCTCGGCGAAGAGGTCGGTTACGTGATCATTGTCGTCGGCGCGTTGGGCATCCTCGCGTTCCTCTATCAACTGATCAGCCTCACGATCGTGCGGCTCGCCGTCAGTAAGCAGCTCAAGAATCTCGATCGGCCCACGCCCGACAATCCGCTCGGCCGCGTGCTGCTCGCCTTCAAGGGCGACAAGGCTCGCATCGAGGAGGATGCCGACATCGCCGAGCTCAGGATCACGGAGGCCGTCCTGCGCGAGGTGCCGAGGCTCGAGCGCTTTCAGGCGTTCTTACGCCTGTGCGTCGCGGCCGGTCCGCTGCTCGGCCTGATCGGTACGGTGGTGGGCATGATCATCACCTTCCAGAGCATCACGGAGTCGGGATCGAGCGATCCGAAGCTCATGGCAACCGGTATCGGCCAAGCCATGATCGCCACGGTGCTGGGCCTCGGCATCGCAATCCCGCTCCTGTTCGCCAATGCGCTGTTGAACTCCTTGTCGCGAGGTGTCGTCCAAATCCTCGACGAGCAGAGCGCCGGTATGTTGGCGGAAAGCATCGAGAAACAACGCCGTGCTTGAGGAGTTGCCGCTAGTTCGAGGGATCGTTTCGCTGTCGAATGACGGCGGGCCGTTCGTCGCCTGGATCTTCGCCTCGGGCGTGCTGATGTGGGCGCTGATCATCGAGAGGTACTGGTACTTCACGATGGTTTTGCCGAAAAAGGCCGAGGCTCTCCAGGCCGAGTGGTTTGCCCGCAAGGACCGCACCTCGTGGTGTGCGCGTCAGATCAGGAGCGCACTGATCTCGCGGCTGAACCAATCGATGACCACGGGATTCCCCGTGATGCAGGTACTCGTGCCGATGGCGCCGCTGCTCGGCCTCATCGGCACGGTCTGGGGCATGCTGGAGGTCTTCGACTCGATGGCGCTGCGCGGCAACGCCGACGCGCGCAGCATGGCGAGCGGCGTATCCGCGGCCATGATCTGCACGATGACGGGTCTCGCCGTGAGCATTACCGGGCTGTATCCGGTCCACTACTTCCGCACTCGAGCCTCGCGCGAAACGGAGCTCATGGCGGATAAATTGAGTTTCTAGCCATGGCATTACGAACACGACGTGCATCTGACGCGGGACACGGAGGCTCTCACGGCATCGACCTTGCGCCGATGCTGGACTTCGTGATCAATCTGCTCATCTTCTTCATCATCACGGCCGTGTTCGTCAAAGAGGCCGGGCTCGAGGTGAACCGGCCCACGGCATTCGAGCAGCCGCAGGAAAACGACGCGGAGAGCATTCAGATCCAGATTCTCGACAACGGCGAGATCTGGGTCGACAACCGCGCCGTGGACGTGCGCGCGGTGCGCGCCAACGTCGAGCGCATGAGCGCCATCAACCCCGATACCGGCGTGCTGATCATTGCTCAGACGCAGGCGCCGACCGGCGTGCTCGTCGAGGTGGTGGACCAAGTGCATCTCGGCGGCATCCAGAACATCACGTTCAGCACGACGCAGTAAGCGGATAGGAAGGATACGATCCATGCACGCACGTCGCCATGCACCAGAGTCAGAAGACCACGGCATCGACTTGGCCCCGATGCTCGACTTCACGATCAATTTGCTGATTTTTTTCATCATCACGACGTCGTTCATCAAGGAAGCCGGCATCACGGTGTTCAAGCCGGAAGCCGTCACCGCTTTCAATCGCGAGTCGGGCAATCTGCTGATCGCGATTCGCGCCAACGGCGATATCTGGATGGACCGCCGGCGAATCGATCTGCGGGACGTGCGCACGAACATGGAGCGGCTGCACATCGAGCGGCCGGATGACACCGTCGTCATCATCGCCGACCGGGAATCGCAAGCCGGGATCGTGGCCGAGGTGATGGACGAAGTGCGCCTTGCGGGCATCACTACGATCTCGATCGCCGCGGACGAGCCGGGCGGCGGCGGTTAGGCAGTAACGGAGGACCCAACCCATGCATGCGCTAAGAATTCCCATCGCAGTGCTCGTTGGCGGCTTTTTCACGACGAGCGTGTTTTGGCTGTTGTGGAGCCTGGTCAATACCTCGTTCGACGTCGGTGACCGTGCGCAAGCCACGCAAATCGAGTTTTCACGGATGCGCCGCGACACCGAGGTCGCCACGAAACGCGACGAGAAAGTCGAGCGCGAGCGCCCGCCCCCGACTCCGGAAACGCCGCGCGTAGCGTTTTCGGCCGGCGGCATCGAGAACAACGTCGCGCAGCTCGCGCCGATCGTCGACGCCAGCGGCGCCATGTCGCGCATGTCACTGTCGGCGGGCTCCGACCGCGACGTCATCCCGCTCGTGCGCATCAATCCCGACTATCCGCCGCGCGCGCTGCAGCGCGGCCTCGAAGGTTGGGTGCAAGTTCAGTTCACGATCACGGCCACGGGCACCGTGAAGGACGCCATCGTGGTGGATGCCATGCCGAAGAACATCTTCGACGACGCGGCGCTGAAAGCGATCGCGCGTTGGCGCTACAACCCGAAGGTCGAAGGCGGCGTAGCCCAGGAGCGCGTCGGCATGCAGACGATCATCCGTTTCCAACTCGAGCAGCAGTAGCTCGCGGGACCTCCGATAGGAGCTGGAGAAGTAGCCATGGAACAGCAAGCCAACGGATCTGTGCGGTTACGGTTGGGCGCCCTTGCGGTCGCGGTTAGCCTATTGGTAGGCGGAACCGCGCTCGGGCAGCGCGCCGCGGAAGAAGAAGAGGGCGGCGCCCCGTCCACGGACATCGGCGTCGTCACGGCCCGTATTCTCCAGGAGGCCATCGAGCTTCTGAACATGGAGAACTATGCCGGCGCCGGCGAGAAGCTCAACTCGCTGCGGCTCGATCGGCTGGCCCCTTACGAGCGCGGGACGGTAGAGCGAATTCTCTTCAGCATCGCCTACAACCAGGAGCGCTATGACGCGGCGCGCGGGCACCTTCAAAACGCCATCAACTCCGGCGGCTTGAATGCCCAGCAGATCGACGAAGCGCGTTACCAGATCGCGCAGATGTACATGCAGGAGGAGAACTGGCGCGAAGGCGCGGCGGCACTCGAGGAGTGGTTCAAGACAGCCGCGAATCCGAACTCGGCGGCCTACTACATGCTCTCCATCGCCTACTACCAGATGGAGGATATGGAGCGAGCGCTGCCGCCGGCACAGAAAGCCGTGGAGCTCATGGACCCGGCGAAGCCGAACGAAAGCTGGCTCAGCATGCTGTCGGCGCTCTATCTGCAGCGCGAGGAGTATCGGGAGGCCATTCCCGTTCTCGAGCAGCTCGTGTCTGCGGCTCCAGGCAAGAAGACGTACTGGATGCAGCTCTCGTCGGTGCACGGTCAGTTGGAGGACTACGGCAATGCGCTCGCTGTGATGCAGCTCGCGCACTCGGCCGGTCTGGTCACCGAGGATTCCGAGATTCGCCGGCTTGCCGATTTGCTGCTGTTCAACGAAGTGCCGTATCGCGGCGCTCAGGTGCTCGAAGCGGCGATCGAGAAGAAGCACGTGAATCTCGACGAAAATCTGTACGAGAAGCTTGCGAATTGCTGGATCGCCGCCGGGGAATACGATAAGGCGATCGCGCCGTTGCAACGTGCGGCGGAGCTTGCGCCGAACGGCGACATGTTCGTGCGTTTGGGTGAAGTGCAGGCGCAACGCGAAGACTGGCAGGCCGCCATCACGGCCATCGAGCGCGGCGTCGAGAAGGGCGATCTCAGGGACCCGGGCAACGCTCAGCTCTGGCTCGGCATCGCGCACTACACCGAGAAGGATTTCGCGGCAGCCGTGCCGTACTTTCAGCGCGCGCGCCAAACGGACCGGTACCGGAACATGGCAGACCAGTATTTAGGCGCCATCCGGGCGGCCCAAGAACAAGAGTGATCGTTTTTTCTAGGAACTTTGCATGACGCGCATTTCGAAACAGAGGTTCTCCGCCGCGGCGAGTGGGCTGCTAGCGATCGCATTCACGACCGCCGGTGTGGCCCAGGAAACGGCGGCCGAGCGCTATGCGAGGACCTTGGCGGAAGCCGACATCACGGCGCGTTACAACGTGCAACTCGAGCAGCAGCTTCAATCCCAAGCGGAAGAGATTGCCTCGCTCGAGATGCAGATCGCGGGGCTCGACGCCACGGCGGTCGACGTGCAGCCGTTGCTTCAGCAGATGTTCGATGAGCTCGTGCAGTTCGTGGCGAACGACGTGCCGTTCTTCAAGGAAGAGCGCGATCAGCGCATCGAGCGCCTCCGCGAGCTGGTGTCGCGCGTCGATGCCACCCCCTCGGAGAAGTTCCGGCGGCTCTTGGAGGCGTACCAAATCGAGATGGAGTACGGCCGAACGATGAGCGCCTATCGCCAGACGCTAGCCGACGGCCGCGAGGCCGACATGGTTCGCCTGGGCCGCGTGACGCTGCTGTATCGCACCGTCGAGGGCGGCGAGACCGGTTACTGGGACAACGAGCGCAAGGAGTGGGTGCCCGATCCCAGATCCGCGCGCGATATCGAGGACGCATTGGCGATTGCGACGGAAGAACGCGCACCCGACCTCATTGTCGTGCCGGTTCCGGCGCCCCAAGGAGGCCGTTCGTGAGTGCTTTCCGTATTGGCCGGCCGTTTGTCGGCGCCGTGGCCGTCGTATCGTTGTTCGCGGGAACTGCCGCCGTAGCGCAGCAGCAATCGCAACCGCCGGCACAGGCGGAGGCGGCGCAAGAGCAGCCCCAAGCTCAGTCACAGCCGCAGGTCGAGCTCAGCTCGCTTCGTCAGGCCGTGCAGCGGCTGCGTGATCAAGAGCGGCAGCTCGCACAGGAACGCGAGCAGCGATTCCGCGCGGAGCTCCAGCGCGTCGAGCGGCAAGCGCAGGAGGCCACGCAGCGGCGTAACGCCGCCGAGGCGCGCAGCAACGCGCTCGATCGGCAGTGGACGGAGAATGAGCAAACCATCGCCGAAACCAATACGTTGCTCACCGAGCGGCAAGGCAACTTGGGCGAGCTCTTCGGCGTTACGCGGCAAGTGGCCGGCGATGCCGCTACGGTGCTGCAGTCGTCGCTCGTAAGCGCTCAGTACGGCGTTGCCGATGATGGCGAGGAGCGCGCGGAGTTTTTGCGGCGGCTGGCGGGCGCCACGGCGCTGCCGTCGATCGTCGAGCTCGAGCGCCTCTGGTACGAAATTCTGCGCGAGATGACCGAGAGCGGCAAAGTCGTCAAGTTTCGCGCCGGGGTGATGCCGAACGATGACCCCACCACGCCCGAGGATGAGAGCGCGACCCGCGTCGACATGGAAGTCGTGCGCGTCGGTTCGTTCAATGCGAGCAGCGAGGGGCGGTATCTCGGGTACTTGGCCAGCGAAAGAGCTCTCACGTTCCTGAACGGCGAGCTCGAAAGCCAATACCGCGTTATCGGTAGCGCGCTTCAAGCCGCTCCGCCGAACGCCGGGTACCAGCGCGCGGTAGTCGATCCCGCGAGCGGCGCCCTGTTGGGTCTTTACGTCGAGCGGCCAGGCGTCTGGGAGCGCGTCGAAGAAGGCGAAGTGGTCGGTTACGTGATCATCTTCGTCGGCGTGCTCGGCGTTTTGCTGGCCCTCGGCCAAGCCGTCTACCTGGTCACCACGCGGCTCGCCGTCGCGGCGCAACTCAAGCGACTGGATCAGCCGAGCGCGAACAATCCGCTCGGCCGCGTGCTGCTCGCGTTCCGCGGCGAGGGCGACCGCATCGAGAATGCCGATCTCGCCGAGCTTCGAATTTCGGAAGCCGTGCTTCGCGAGGTGCCGCGCCTCGAGCGCTTCCAGTCGTTCCTGCGGCTCGCAGTGGCGGCCGGCCCGCTGCTCGGCCTCATCGGCACGGTCATCGGCATGATCATTACCTTCCGCGCCATCGTTGCCTCGGGCACGAGCGATCCGCGTCTCATGGCCCAAGGTATCGGCCAAGCGATGATCGCCACCGTGCTCGGCCTCGGCATTGCGATCCCGCTGCTGTTCATCAACGCCGGCTTGGTGACGATGTCGCGTGGCGTGACGCAGACGCTCGACGAGCAAAGCCAGGCACTCTTGGCAGAGAACGCTCGACGCCGCGGTTAGCGCGCCGCCTTTCTGGGCGCGCCGCCGCGCGTGCTAGAGTCCGTGGCCGTGCCATCCAGGCACGGCAGGTGCGGCGATGATCGTTGGGTTTGCCTCCGATGGCGGGCGTCTCCGCTCGGTCGGTGATTCGCTGGCCGACCTCGGCGCACTGATTTGGATCGACCTGCTGAATCCTTCGGCCGAGGAGGAAGCGCTGGTCGAAGCGCAGATCGGCGTCGACATCCCCACGCGCGAGGAAATGCAGCGGCTCGAGTTCTCGGGCCGGCTGTACAAGGAGGACGACGCGGTCTTCATGACAGCCACGCTGCCGGCGCGCACGGACAGCGACGATCTGTTGATGGCGCCGGTGGCATTCGTGCTCGCAGGCGGCAAGCTCGTTACCGTGAGGGACCACGAGCCGCGCGTGTTCAAGACGTTTCCGCAACGCGCCGGCGAATCGAATCTCGGCTGCGTGAACGCCGAGACTCTCTTCACCGCGTTGCTCGAAGCCACCGTCGATCGGCAAACGGACATCCTCGAGCGCGCCGAGGAGGAGGTCGACGCGATTTCCCGGGCGATCTTTCGCAGCGAGGCGCCGAAATCCAAGAGCCGTGACCTCATGAGCACACTCCAGCTCATCGGCCGCAAGGGCGATCTGTGCTCGAACATTGACGTATGCCTGTTGTCGCTCCAGCGCCTCGCCGGCTTCTTCGGCCAAGTGCTCGCGGATCGCGGCAACGCCAAGGAGCTGCGGGGCCGGGTTCGCACACTCGACAACTATCTGAAGTCGCTGAGCAGCCACGCGTCGTTCGTCTCGCAGAAGGTAACCTTTTTGCTCGATGCGACGCTCGGCATGATCAATATCGAGCAGAGCAACATCATCAAGATTTTCTCGATCGCCGCCGGCGTATTTCTGCCGCCCACGCTGATCGCATCGGTGTACGGAATGAATTTTGCCGTGATGCCGGAGCTCGATTGGAAGTTCGGCTATCCGTTGGCCGGGGCGCTCATGCTGGCCTCGGCGCTGGTGCCGTTCTGGTTCTTCAAACGCCGCGGCTGGCTGTGAGCGAGCCGGGGGGACGGATTTATTTTTCGCAGAAAAATTAATCCGTCCCCTCTTATCGAGCCGGGGACGGATGTATAAAAACGTCCCCTCATTTGGGCTTAATCGAGCCACTCCCGCCACTCCGCCTCGAACGCTCGACTCAGCTCGAACGTAGTCGCGGGCTCCCGCCAGAAGACAGCAGCAATCCGCTCCCGATCCGCCGCGGCGATGCCCGCCGCAGGTCCCAAGCACAGCAGCGCCGTTCCCCAAGCTGCGGCCGTTGCGGCATCGGAGCCCACCACGGTGACGGACAACAGCGTGTGGTCCACCGGCTGGCCGCTTCGTGGATCGATGATGTGCCCCCAGCGGCGGCCGCCGGCGTCGAGGTAGTGGCGATATGAGCCGCTCGTGACGACGGCCGTGCGCGACTGAAGCGGAATCCGAAGCCTTGGACTCGGGCGCGCGTCATCAACCGGGTTCTCGAGCCCTACACGCCATGGGCTACCGTCGGCTTTCGTGCCGCGCGCCACGATCTCACCGCCGATCTCGGCGAGATACGCCGTGCTGCCGTGTTGTTCCAGAACATCGGCGAGACGCCCCGCCGTATAACCTTGGCCGATGCTCGCCATGTCGATCTCGAGCTGCGGAACGGTTTTACGCGCGCGCGTTCCATCGAGCAGCTCGAGCTTGTCGAGGCCGACGACTGCGCGCGCCTCTGCAACGGCCGCCGCCGTCGGCACGGCCGGATCGTCGCCGTCGAAACCCCATGCGCGCACGAGCGGTCGAACCGTGGGGTCGAAACAGCCGTCGCTAGCCGCATGCACGCGCTTCGCCAGCTCGAGCAGCGTGATGAGCTCGGCCGGCAGCTCGATCGGCGCCACGCTGCGCGCGGCGTTGAATTCTTCGAGCGTGGAATCGCTGCGATAGTTGGAGAGCAGCGCGTCGATGCGCTCGAGCTCGCGTTCTGCGGCCGCGGCCACGTCGGGCTCGGCACTACCACCGATCCACTGCAGCGCGTACGTAGTGCCCTGTGCGATGCCGGTGACGGCACGAATCTGCGCCGGCGGCGGCGACGTGCAGCCCATGATGACGATCGCGGCGCACACCACCATCGAGCATCGTCTCCGCGCCTTCGCCGCCATCATGTCGCCACATCATCGCACGGTTCGCTGCGCGGCGATCTTCCGCCCGATTCAGTACGGCGGGCGGAAGAACGTGATCATGCGCCCGCACAGCATCACGGCGAGCAGCAGCACGAGCGACGCTGCCGCCACGAGCTTGGCGCGGCGCGGCGCGTCGTCGTACGGGCCGAGCGCGCGCACGCGGGCGTGCTCGCGCCAGTAATACACCGCGGCGTTCGTTCCCAAGAGCACCAGGAGCACTGCTTTGAGCTTGAAGGCGTCGTTGTAAAAGTACTGATCAGGCGTGCCGGAAATGAACATCACGCCCGTGACCACACTAATGAAGAACCCGGCTAGGCCCCACGGCAGCGAGGCGTGCAGCGTGCTCGGTGCGATGCCCTTGACGAAGCCGAGCACACGCAGGTCGAACAAACCCACGGTGCCGGCCAGCAGCGTGAGGCCGCAAAAGTGCAGCGTCTCGGCGATCGGCCAGACCCAGCGGAATTCCGTGACGAACCACGAGAGCCGCGTGCTTACGATCCAGTCGATGAACGCTTCCATCACAACGCGTCGCTCGCCATGAGTATGTGGTGCGTGTACGCCAAGAACCGCCCCGCGAGAATGGTAAGGCCCCAGAGCAGCAGCGACGCCAGCGCGAGCTGCCGCGCGCGCGGGCTCGCTTCGCGCGTGCCCGTGCCCGCCGGCACCACGAGCTCGCCCTTCAGGCGCTGGACCACCCACAGGGCCAGCACCACGAGCAGCATCTTCGCGAAGAACACCCAGTTCGTGAGCGCCTTGGCCGGATACGCGGCCAGCAACACCACGCCCGACAGCGCGTTGATGCCGAAGCCGAGCCACATCACGGCGTAAAGGCCCTTCAGATTGAACGACGGCACCGTGCGCCGGCCGAGCAGCCAAACGTCGAGGCCAACGCTCAATCCCGCGAGCAGCGCGAGCCCCAGCGTGTGCAAGTACAGAATGAACGGGAACGCCAGCAGCGACGGCGACTCGCGAACCCACACGCCGAGCGCGGTTTGCTCGATCTCGGCGAGCAGCGTCAGCATCGCGGCTTGCTACGCACGCAGAAGCTGGCTCGGTTTCTGGCGCATGTGGATGTAGGGCCATGGCGAGGCCTCGGCGCCGGGCTCGAGCTGAACCTCGATCAGCGCCGGCCGCGACGCCGCGAGCTCGTCTGCGAGCGCTCGCTGCAGCTCCTGCGGCTGTCGCACGCGCTGCGCCGCCACGCCGAAGCTCTCGGCCAGCCGCACGAAGTCCGGGTTGCGAAATTGCGAGCCGAGCGTGCGGCCGCCGTATTGGGTTTGCTGATCGCGCAGCACGTTCGCGAACGAGTGGTTGTTGAAGACGACGGTGACGAGCGCGATGTCGTATTGCGCCGCCGTTGCAAGCTCCTGCACGCCGAACATGAAACCGCCGTCCCCCGTCACCGACACGACGGCTTTGCCGGGATTGGCCACCTTGGCTCCCAGCGCCGTCGGGAATCCGAAGCCGAGTGTGCCCTGGAAGCCTTCCGAGAGATAGGTTCGCGGCGCGAGCACGGGGAACGCGCCCGTGTACGTGGCGAAGCCCACTTGCGACAGCTCGGGAACGAGAATGCCGTCCCGCGGCAGCACGGCGCGAATGGCGCGCAGAAACGATGTTTGCGGTTCGATGCGCTCGAACGCAGCCTCGGCGACGCGCTTCGCCGCAGCGATCTCGGCCGCTCGATCGCGGTTCGGTGCGATGCGTTCGCCGAGGCGTTCGACGAGCAGCCGGCAGGCCGTGGCCGCGTCGGCGACGATGGCCACGTCGGGCTCGAGGCGTTGCATCTCCGCGGGATCGATGTCGATGCGAATGAGCTTCGGCCCGCGCGATGGCTTGCGCTCGTAGCGCATCGCGTCGCCCCAGCGCATGTATGGCATCTCGAGGCGGCTGCCGACACCGAGCAGCACGTCCACGTCGTCCCAGAGCTCGCGGGCAGCGACGGCAGCGACGCCGAGCGCGTGATCTTCGGGCACGATGCCACGACCGCTGCGAAACGCCGTGACCGGAGCGTGCAGAACTTCAGCTAACGCTTGCACCTCGCGCGCCGCGTGCTGCGCGCCGGAGCCGCACATGATGAGCGGCTTCTTGGCTGAAGCCAGCAGGCGCGCGGCCGCGTCGATCGCGTCGAGATCCGGCGTAGGCGGAGGCAGCGGTGCCGCGCTCGGTTCGACCACGGCCGCCGCTTCGGCGGCCATCGTGTCCCAGCACATCTCGACGGCAACCGGGCCGGGCCGCCCGCCGGCGGCGAGGCGGAAAGCGTCGTTGACGAGCTGCGGTGCTGCGCCCACGGAGTCGGCGCGCCAGGCGTCTTTGATCAGCGTGCGCAACGTGGCGGATTGATCGGCGAGCTCATGCAGATGCCCTCTGCCTTGCCCCAAGAACGAGGAGGGCACCTGGCCGGTGAAACACACGACGGGCGCGCAATTGCCCATCGCCGTGCACAGCGCGGCGGCGGCGTTCAGCACGCCAGGACCCGGGACGACGGTAAAGACGCCCGTGCGGCCCGTCGACTTCGCGTAGCCCATCGCCATGTATGCGGCCGCCTGCTCGTGCCGCGGCACGATGAGCTCGATGTCGGTGCCGTGCAGCGCATCGAACAACGGATAGATCTGCGCGCCGGGCACGCCGAAGATCGTCGTCATGCCGTTCGCGCGCGCGGCTTCGACGAGCGCTTTGCCGCCTGTCAGTTTCTGTTCTCTAGTTTGCATTAGAACTGCATTCTATATCTCTGGTTTACAAAGAGATAAATAGTCTTAACGCCGCCTCGGCAGTCGCTTCTCATGGGATTCCGCGGCCGCCATGACACCGGCGCAACCCCGGTGCTAGCATCGCGCGAGCCCTTACCGAGCAAGAGAACCGACCATGGCCGTGCGACCCGCAGTGTATCGAACAGCGCTGGCCCTGATCTTGGGCATCTTCGGTTCCGGTGCGGCGTTCGCGCACGGCATCGGCGGCGACGACCAGGCGTTCTTGCTGCGAGCCACCGGCACGCACATCGGGCCGTACCTGTACCTCGGCGCGAAGCACATGGTGACCGGTTACGACCACTTGCTGTTCCTCGCGGGCGTGATCTTCTTCCTGTATCGCCTCAAGGACGTAGCGCTCTACGTTACGTTGTTCGCGATCGGCCACAGCACAACGTTGCTGCTCGGCGTGCTCGCGGGCTGGCACGTGGACGCGTACCTGGTGGATGCCGTGATCGGACTGTCCGTGGTGTACAAGGCGTTCGAGAACCTCGGCGGGTTCCGCCGGCTCGGCTTCGAGCCGAGTACGAAGGCCGCTGTACTGTTCTTCGGTTTCTTCCACGGGTTAGGGTTGGCAACGAAGCTTCAGGACTTGGCGTTGTCGCAGGACGGGCTCGTCGCGAACATGGTGTCGTTCAACGTGGGCGTCGAGATCGGGCAATTGCTTGCGCTGGGACTCATGCTCATCGTGTTCAACCTCTGGCGGCGCAGCGGCGGCTTTCTTCGTCACGCATCGACCGCCAACGTGGCGCTGATGGCAGCCGGCTTTGTGCTCGTGGGACATCAGCTCACGGGCTTCATCACTTCGTAGACCGCCGCAGCGCGTCGGCGAATAGCGACACGCGGCTGGCAAACCGAGTGCGGTTCGCGCACGATGCGGGCTTCGTGAGTGAGGAAAGGTAACCACCATGCACATTCAGCGATCGTTGTTGCTTGCTACGGTCTTGGCCCTGTTCGTTGGGCCGGCGCTCGCGCAGGAGAACGCGAAGGCAGTCGAACGCCGGCAGGAGATCGACACGAATGCACAAGCCACACTCGACGGCCTGCTGAGCTCCCAGGACGCCGCGCGCGAGCTCTTCGCACGCGCATCCGGCTACGCGGTGTTCACCGTCACGAAGGGCGGCTTCATCGTCTCCGGCGGCGGCGGCAACGGCGTGGCCGTGAACAAAGCCACGGGCCAGCGCACGTACATGCGCATGGGAACGGGCGGTATCGGCCTCGGCATCGGCGGACAGCGCTATAGCCTCGTGATGCTGTTCGAGACCGAAGATCGGCTCAACAAGTTCGTGGCCGGCGGCTGGGATTCTCGCGCGACGGCGGAGGCCGCGGCCGGCAAGGAAGGCGTGTCCGTGCAGTCGAGCTTCTTCGACGGCGTGGCTTTCTACCAGATCACCGAGAAGGGCCTCATGGCCCATGCCGACGTCAGCGGCACGAAGTTCTGGGTGAACGACGAGCTGCGCTAGCGCGTTGTCCAGCTCTTTGCGCCGGGCGGCCCGTTCGGCCGCCCGGCCCATTTCGACTTCTACAGCATTCGGGCGCCGCGCGCGCAGCGGGGCACGAGCCTATGCTAAATTGCGCCCGTTTCCCCGCTTCCGGCTAGGTGGCAGAGTGGTGATGCAGCGGCCTGCAAAGCCGTGTACAGCGGTTCGATTCCGCTCCTAGCCTCCACTAACACCCACCAAGCCGTCCCGCCCGGGTGGCGGAAGGGTAGACGCAGCGGACTTAAAATCCGCTGGCCGAAAGGCCGTCCCGGTTCAAATCCGGGCCCGGGCACCAATCAAAGCGATTACTTGCGGACGAGCTGAACGGGCACGGTCGGTGCCGAGCTCTTCATGTCTTCGCGCGCTTCCGCGAGCCGCGGCAGCAACACACGCGTGCGCCACACCTCGAACGGGTCCCAGCCGGCTTGGGGGCTCGGCTCGGACGGTGAAGGCGACGACGTAACGTGTAAAGCGGTGGGCTTGTTCTTGGCTGCCAAAGTCATTCTGTTCTTGGTTATTGCGATCGGGACGCGCAGCGCAGTATCTACGCCGGCCATGACCGCACCGTGACAGGGTTCACACTTTCCGCGCGCAGTGCAACCTCTATGGGTTACCGACGTTATCCCAGCGCTACTTTACGCGCCAAATCGACGGGTTTTCTTGCGGTTGTGGAGGCATGACGGCCGTGTCGGAAAGCGATGCCGCGTCGGGTAACGGGCTTTCTTGCGCAAGCCACTCCGGCATTTGCACCTTCAGCCTGAACGGGCCCACGGTGAGCACGTCTTCGTCGCACAACACGGTGCGCTCGATGCGCTGGCCGTTCAACAGCACGCCGTTGCTGCTATTGAGATCCACGAGGTAGTAACCCTCGGGCGTGCCGACGATCACAGCGTGATGACGGCTCAGGTAAGGGCTCGGCAGACACACGTCGTTGTGCTCGCTACGGCCGATGAGCGTGCGCTGTCGCAGCATCACTCTCGCGAGCGTTTTGCCGCCGCGGCTGATCAACAGGTGGCCCTGCGGCGGCGCATTGGCCGGAAGTGCAACGTCGCTCGGCCGATCGGGCGCGAGCTCGAGTTTCGCGCCTTGCCGCGCCGCGAGCGTCGCCATGGCATGGCGCACTACGCGGGCATCCACGCGGTCGAGGCTCAACTGCCGAAGCAACAGCAGCGACATCTGGCACAGCACGTCGACCGCGGCGTACCGGCCGCCGCTCAAACGCGCCATCATCTGCAGCGCCACCGGAGTGGTGAAGCGCTGCATGTCGAAGCGGGCGAGACGCCACTCGAGATAATCGACGAGCTCGTCCTGCGAGGCTGCATCCAACACATGGATGAGCACGTCGCCGATGCCGAGGCGTGCGCGCGCGTTCTGCCAATGCTTGGCTACGGGAGCGGGGCCCGCGAGCAACAGCTCGAGCGCCGGCTTCTTGTCGAGCTTGAACGTCGATAGCCGCTCGAGCTCCTCGAGCGCACCGGCTTGCAGGTTGTGAGCGTCGTCCACGACGAGCAGCACGCCGCGATTTTGCAAGCGGCGTTGTTGCACGAAGACCGTGAGGAGATTGCGTTGCTCGATCTCGGAGAGATCCCATGGCGCGAGATCGGCGCTCAGCAGCAGGCTCGTGAGGACGGCCGCGGCATCCGCCTTCGGCCCGCGGCAGTGCAACGCGACGGGGTTCTCGTGAAGGCGCGAGCCCAAATGTTGAAGCACGCTCGTCTTACCGCTCGATGAGGGGCCGACGAGCACGCGAACGTGCGCAGGGTAAGAAAGCTGGCTCAGGGCCGCCTGCTGGGCCGGCCCGAGCCAAATTTCGTCCGCCGTTGGTCGCGCGAACACTCTCGCGGGAGATACCATTTTTGGCGTCTCTCCCATCAGCCGCATTCCTTCTTTTTACAAATAGTTATTGAGGTTACTGAATGTTTTTTTCACGGCCGGCGGGGAGTCTATGACATCAGCAAAGTTATGTAAACCGCTGGATTGGCGCATGTTTCGGGGCTCAATACAGGGCAGGGGGCGAGACGCATAGCTCATGCACAGCCGCGGAAGTTCGCTTAAAGCATTGTTCAATCAAGATAAAGATGGACAGCGTCGGTTGCAAAACGGCCGGTGTCGGGCACAATCCGCGGCTCCACGGTGCGAGCTTCCTGCTGATGTCGGATGGAGTGCTGTTGCGCGCAAGGGAGCTTGCCGTCTGGCGCGGAGAGCGCTGTCTCTTCGAGCAATTGCAGTTCGATCTAGCTCCACAGCAGCTCGCGTTGCTGGTGGGCGCAAACGGCTCCGGTAAGACCACGCTGCTGCGGATCCTCGCGGGGCTCGCGCAGCCGACGCAGGGCAGCGTCACCTGGAAAGGCATCGCGGTCAGCGACTTGCCGCCCGAGGAGCGTGCCGAGGTGGCGTACCGCGGCCATCTCGAGGCGCTGAAACGCGAGCTCACGGTGGCTGAGAACCTGCGCTTTCACGCCACGTTGTGGCGGCGCGAGCCGGCGTTCGAGCATCTGCTTCAGGAACTGAAGCTCGATAAAGCGGCTCATATGCGTGCGCGTTACCTTTCGGCCGGGCAGAGCCGGCGTGCCGCGCTCGCAATGCTCAAGCTTTCGGGGGCCAAGCTTTGGCTGTTGGACGAACCTACGACGAATCTCGACAGCGAAGGCCGCGCACTGCTCGTGGAGTGGCTGCGCCGGCATCTCGCGGCCGGCGGGCTCGCCGTCTGCGCCACGCACCAGCCGGACGATCTCGCCATGAGCGGCGCGTTGGTGATCGAGCTGTGATGGGCGTGTTCGGCGCAGTGTTGCGGCGCGATCTGCGCGTCGCGTTTCGGCGGTGGAGCGAGCTCGCGTATCCGTTGATCTTCTTCGTCATCGTGGTGACGCTGTTTCCGTTGGCGTTGTCGCCGACGTCGGCGTTGCTGCGCGAGATCGGCACGGGCGTGCTGTGGGTGGCGGCGCTGTTGTCGTCGTTGCTCGCGCTCGATGGGCTCTTTCGCTCCGATGCCGACGACGGCAGTCTCGAGCAACTGTTGCTGAGCCCGGCGCCGCTCACGCTCAGCGTGCTGGCAAAAATCGTGGCGCACACGTTGGTTACTCTGCTGCCGTTGGTCTGCCTCGTGCCGCTGCTCGCGCTGTCGTTCAATCTGCCGCTGTATGCACTGCCCACGCTCGCGCTGGCGCTGCTGCTGGCAACGCCTACGTTGAGCGTGCTCGTGGCGTTGGGCGCCGCGCTCACTGTCGGACTGCGGCGCGGCGGCGCGATCGTCGGTTTGCTCGTCTTACCGCTCACGGGGCCGTTGTTGATCTTCGGCACGCGTGCGACGGATCTCAGCATCAACGGCGAGCCCACGGCCGGGCCGCTGTTGTTGATGGCGTCGCTGGCTGTGCTCGCGATCTCGCTAGGGCCGTTCGCGATCGCGGCCGCGGTTCGCGTGGGACTCGAATAGGACAAGACTCGATGAAGCTACCGCGTTGGTTCCATCAGCTGGGCTCTCCGCCGTACGTGTATCGCTTGGCCGAGCGCCTGTGCCCATGGCTCGGCTGGCTCGCCGTGGTGTCGCTGGCCGTGGGTGGTTACTGGGGCCTCGTGATCGCGCCGCCGGATTATCAGCAAGGCGAGTCAGCCCGCATCCTTTATATACATCCGCAGACGGCGTACATCGGCATGATGGCCTACGTGGTGATGGCCGTTGCGGCGGCGGTCGGATACGTATGGCGCCTGAAGCTCGCGCACGCGGTGGCCGTGAGCGCAGCGCCGATCGGCGCGTGGTTCACGTTCTGCGCGCTGTTCACGGGCGCTGTGTGGGGCCGCCCCACGTGGGGAACTTACTGGCAATGGGGCGATCCACGCATCATGTTCGAGGCCCTGCTGCTGTTCTTGTTCTTGGGTTACCTCGCACTTCGTGCAGCATTCGACGATCGCGACAAGGCGGATCGCGTGACGGCCATTCTGGCAGTGGTCGGGGTCGTGAACATTCCGATCATTCACTACTCCGTGGAGTGGTGGAACTCGCTGCATCAAGGGCCCACCATCCTGGCGGAAGGTGGCCCGGCGATGACCACGGACATGCTGGTCCCGTTCTTGATCATGGTCGCGGCCTTCACGCTGGTGTTCTATTGGCTGCTCTTGCGTCGCCTTCAGGCCGAGATCCTGGAGCGGGAAGGCGACGCGCGGTGGATTCGCGAGCTGGTGGCGGAGGGCGCCCCGTGAGCGAATTCTTCTTAATGAACGGGCATGGCGCTTACGTTTGGTCGGCGTACGGCATTACACTGGCCGTGCTGGTGATCAACGCTTGGCTCGTGCGCGCGAAGCGGCAGGCCGCGTTGCGGCGGGCGCGGCAGCTCGCCACGCAGACGGAAGCTCCGCGCAAACAACCCACGGTGCGACGACTGCAATGAAATCGCGAACGCAACGAAAAATGTTCATCGTGCTGGTGCTCGCCGGCATCACGTTGGCCGGTTTCCTCGCGTACCGCGCGCTGCAAGAAAATCTCCTCTATTTCTTCAGCCCTACTCAAGTCGCGGAGGGCGAAGCGCCCGATCGCACGTTCCGCCTGGGCGGCATGGTGCTCGAGGGCAGCTTGAAGCGCGAGACCGGCACGCTAAACGTCTCGTTCGTGGTGACCGATAACGTCCACTCGGTACCGGTGAAGTACAACCGCGTGTTGCCGGATCTTTTTCGCGAAGGCGCCGGTGCGGTCGTCATCGGCCGCATGAACGACAACGGCGAGTTCGTCGGCGACGAGGTGCTCGCCAAGCATGATGAGAACTACATGCCGCCGGAGGTAGCCGAAGCGCTCGAAAAAGCGCGTGCGGCGCAAGGCCAATGATCCCCGAGTTCGGTCAAATCGCGCTCGCGTTGGCGCTGTGTCTCGCGCTCGTGCAAAGCACGTTGCCGCTGGCCGGTGCGGCGCTCGGCCGAGCGGACTGGATGGCGCTGGCACGGCCGGCGGCGGCGGGACAGTTCGTGTTCGTCGCCGTCGCGTTCGGCACGCTCGTGTACGCGTTTCTCACGGACGACTTCAGTGTGATGTTCGTCGCGCAGCATTCGAACTCTGCGCTGCCCGTGTTCTACAAGGCCACGGCCGTGTGGGGCGGGCACGAGGGCTCGCTGCTCTTATGGATCGCCGTGCTCGCTATCTGGACCATGGCGGTTGCGGCCGGCAGCCGCTCGCAGCCCCAGGAGTTCGCGAGCCGCGTGCTCGGCGTGCTCGGTATCGTCAGCGCCGGCATGATTGCGTTCGCGTTCTTCGCGTCGAATCCGTTCATGCGGCTGGTTCCGGCGCCGTTCGACGGCAACGATCTGAATCCGTTGCTCCAAGATCCCGGCATGATTTTCCATCCGCCCACGCTCTACGTGGGCTACGTGGGCGTCGCGGTGCCGTTCGCGTTTGCAGTAGCCGCGCTGCTCACTGGGCGGCTCGACAAGGATTGGGCGCGCTGGACGCGGCCGTGGACCGTTGTGGCGTGGATGTTCCTGACGGCCGGCATCACGCTCGGCAGCTGGTGGGCGTACTACGAGCTCGGCTGGGGCGGCTGGTGGTTCTGGGATCCCGTCGAGAACTCTTCGTTCATGCCGTGGTTGATGACGACGGCGTTGTTGCATTCGCTGGCGGTGACGGAGCGGCGCGGCATCTTCAAGAACTGGACGGTGCTGCTCGCGATCGCGGCGTTCTCGTTGAGCTTGTTCGGCACCTTCCTCACGCGCTCGCCGGTGATGATCTCGGTGCATGCGTTCGCGTCCGATCCCACGCGCGGGCTCTTCATTCTCGGCTTGCTCGCACTGTTCTCGGGCGGTGCGTTGGCGCTCTATGCCGTTCGCGCGCGGAATTTCGAAGCCGAGGGCGGCTTCAAGCTGCTGTCGCGCGAGGCGTTCTTGCTCGCGAACAACGTGCTGCTCGTGATCGCCACGGGGCTCGTGCTGCTCGGCACGCTGTATCCCCTGTTCATCGACGCGCTGGGGCTCGGCAAGATCTCGGTGGGGCCGCCGTTCTTCAACGTGATGTTCCTGTTGCCGGCGCTGCCGCTCGTGGCGTTGATCGGCATCGGCATGCACACCGGCTGGCGCATGATGCCGGGCAGCGCCCTGGCGCGGCGTTTGCGCGTGCCGGCGATTGCGGCCGTGGCGCTCGGAATTGCGGTGCCGCTCATCGTGTTCGGCACGGTGTCGGTGCTCACGGTGCTCGCGGTTTCGATCGCGCTGTGGGTGTGCTTCAGCTCGCTGCTCGATCCGATCCGGCGGCTCGTGTTCCGCACGGGTGCGCCGCTCACACGCGGCCAGGTCGGCATGCACATCGCGCACTTCGGTGTGGGCGTGTTCATGCTCGGCGCCACGGTGGCGTCCGCCTACAACTTCGAGCACGACGTGAGCGCCAGGCCCGGCGATCGCATCGAGGCCGGGGGCTACGAGTTCATCTTCAACAGCATGCGCCAAGTCGATGGACCGAATTTCGTGGCCGATGAAGGCGAGCTCGAGCTTCGCGACGAAGGCGAGCTTGTCGGTATCTTGAGGCCGCAGATTCGCGTCTACAACGTGCAGCGCGATGCGATGACGGAAGCTGCCATCCACTCGAACATGCTGCGCGACGTCTTCGTGGCACTCGGCGAGCCGCTCGGGGACGATGCCTGGAGCTTGCGTCTGCAAGTGAAGCCGCTGATCGGATTCTTGTGGCTGGGCTCGGGTCTCATGGCGCTCGGCGGTCTCGTGGCGATCACGGATCGCCGCTATCGCGCCGCGGCGCGCGAGACTCAGCGAGCAGCCGCGCAGCCGGCGCCCAAACCGGCGCCGGGAGCGGCCTGATCATGTGGCGCTACGTCGTCCCGCTCGCGATCTTCCTCGTCATCGGCGTGTTCTTTGCGATCGGTCTTGGGCTGAATCCCAATTACGTTCCGTCGCCGCTCGTTGGCAAACCGATTCCCACTTTCTCGCTGCCGAGCGTCACGGATCCGGACACGCTCGTGACGGCGGAGACGCTGAAAGGCCGCGTGTCGCTCGTGAACGTGTGGGGAACGTGGTGTGTCGAGTGCCGGCACGAGCACCAGTTTTTGCTCGACCTGGCCGGCGCCGGCGTGCCGATCTACGGGTTGAACGTCAGGGATGATCGGGAAGCTGCAATCGAGTGGCTCGCGACCCTGGGCAACCCGTACGTAAGATCGGGGTTCGATCCCGACGGCGTTGCCGCGGTGGATTGGGGTGTAACGGGTGCGCCCGAGACGTTCCTAATTGGCAGTAACGGCGTGATTTTGCACAAGCACATCTCGCCGCTCACATCCCGCGTCTGGCAGCGCGATTTCCTGCCGCTTCTGCGCGAGTATTGCAGGCCCGCGGATTGTCCGTTCCTTGCTGCCGTGGGCGGATCATGAAGGCGGTCGCTTGGTTGTTGATGCTCTGGTTTGGCTATACGGCTGCGGCCTTCGCCTTTGATACGGAGGACGGGTTCGAAGACCCGGTTTTGAACGAACGCTACCGCTCGCTGATTCGCGAGATTCGCTGCCCGAGGTGCCTCAACGAGAGTATCGCCGAGTCAGACGCGGACGTGGCAACCGACTTGCGGCGCGAGGTGCGGCGGCTTATCCGCGAAGGCGCGTCGGACGAAGAGATCCGGACGTTCATGTCGTCGCGTTACGGCGAGTTCGTGTTGTACAACCCGCGGCTGTCGCCCACCACCTGGGTGCTGTGGGCAGGACCTCTGGTGTTCTTAGGTATAGGCGGGTTGGTTTTCTGGCGGATTCTCGCGGCGCGGCGCAATCAGCCGCTCGATGAGGACCCTGCGTGACGGCGTCGTTCTGGATCGTGGCCGCGCTTCTGTGTGCGGTCGCCGCGGCCGTCCTGCTCGTTCCGGTGGTGCTGCACAAGCGGCGCGGCGGGCGGTGGTCGCCCGCGGGCCTGGCCGCGGCCGTTCTGATCGCGCCCGCTGCGCTCGGGCTCTATACGTACGTGAGCAGCTTCGATCCCGAAATCGCGGCGCGCGTGAGCCGCGAGAGCGCGCTCTTGGAGCAGCTTGCGGCACACCTCGAGGCGAACCCCGGCGATCTCGAGGGGTGGCAGCTGCTCGCGGCGAGCTATGTGCAGCTCGGCCGCTATGAGGAAGGTAGGGCGGCGTATCAACGCGTGTGGGCGCTCACGCGCAACCCGGACGACGAGCTCAAGATTGCCTACGCGGAGGCGCAGGTGCTCGCCGATCGCTCCGCGTTGGGGGGTGAAGCCGGCCGTCTCGTGGAGGAAGTGCTCGAGACGAGCCCCGGCGACCCGAAGGCACTCTGGTACGGCGGTTGGGTGGCCCTCGAGCGCGGCCGCGAGGATGCGGTGCGAGCGCGCTGGACGAGCCTGCTCGCGCTGAACCCGCCCGAGGACGTTGCCCGCATCGTGCAGAGTCAGCTCG
>CAMPKU010000018.1 GCA_946887385.1 uncultured Gammaproteobacteria bacterium | reverse complement strand
ATCCCCCCGGCCTCACCGCGACAGGATTCGCTGGCCGCATCGCCGCTCCTACGGCGGGCGGGAGTCGATGCGGCCTTCGAACCCTTTCGAGTAGAAGCCGAGCGGATAGGGGATCCGTAGCGTGACCATGTCGCCGTTGACGAGCGCGTGCACGCCGTCGAACAGGTTCGCCGTGGACATGGGCACGTTCGCGCCGAGGCCCGACGTGTTGTGCTGATCCACCCAGCTGTAATAGCTCGACTCGACGCTTTCTTCGGGACGGTCCACGAACCCGGGGCCGGGGTAGCGGTAGAAGCTCCAGCCTTCGGGGCAGTGATTGCCGGTGGCGTTCGGGCCGTTCAGCGGCGCGCGGCACTTACGCCGGTCGAACGCGCCCAAGTGGCCGCTGCCCATCGATACCCAGACGACGCCGTTACGGTCGATGTCGCCGCCGCGGATGCCGTAACCCGGCATCGGCGGCGTGTAGACCTCGGCGAGCGCCGTCTCGGGCGGGTTTGCGCCCGGATTGAGGCGGACGACGGCGCCGGGATAGCCGATCGAGGCGCCCCAGATGGAGCCGTCGGCCGGGTTCGGCATCACGGCGTAAAAGCCGCTGTTGACGCGCTTGTCCTTCGCGGGGTCCACCGGCTCGTTGGGCTCGACGTACTCGTCGCGCCGGCCGTTGCCGTTCGTGTCGAGCACGAGCGCCGTCCAGCCTTGCGAGCGCCCGGCGTCGCCGGTCTCGAGGAACAGCTTCGAGTTCAGCCAGCCGACGACTTGGCCGCCGCCGCTGGTCCACAGCGTGTCGTTCGCGTCCTCGGCGAACTGCAAGTGATGCGTCGAGTAGCACGTGTCGACGAACGTGTACTTCTCGGTTTTCGGGTCGTAGACGGACAGCTGGCGCCCGGAGCGCTCGAGCGGGAACAGCTTGGCGGAGGGGTGGCCGGACTCGGCGCGGCAATAGTCCGGCATGTTGGTGGGTGCGCGAACCACGGCCGTGTACCAGACGCGGCCTTCCTCATCGAGCATCGGATTGTGCGCGTTCGCTTGGCTGTCCCAGATCGCCTCGTTGCCCCAGTAGGGCGACGGCTGCGTCGGCGGGGTGGCGTTCGTGGTCGGCGTGTCCGGGTCGCGCACGGGTGCGTGCAGCACCGTGGCCGTGTTCGTCCGTGGATCGAGAATCGGGAACTCGTCGGTCGAGAGCTCCGGCGCTCCGTAGAGCGGGCCATAGGCGTTGACCGTGGGATTGCGGCGGTCGGTGCCGCTCAAGTCGTGCATGTACGCTTTTTCGTTCGACCAGTCGCGCACGGTGGCGACGATGTTGCGCTCGACACCCTGCGGCCGCTGCGGCGTTGCGTGCGGCAGCTCGCCCTTCGCGACGCGCTCGGTCCAATCGGCCAGATACTTCACCGGCACTCCGCCTTGCTGGTTCATCGCGGCGCCCAGCATTTGGCTGCCGGCTTGACCGGATTGGATGCGCCGCACCCAGGCGTCGTGATGGCTCATGCTCGCGAATGCTTCCGGCAGCGTACGCGTAGAGAGCTGGCCGATCTGATGACAGCCGATGCAGGAGAGATTTCTGATCGACGCCAGATACTGAGGAACGCCGCCCGGTACCGTGACTTCGGACGCGCTCGGTACCTTCATCATCGAGTACCAGTACGCGGCGGGATACACGACGGCGGCCGCGGCCGGCGAGGGTGCGGCGTTGGCAACGAGATTCAGCGTTTGCCCGGGACGTCCGTCCACCTTGGTGGAGTCGACGAGGCCGTAGCCGCGCACCCAAACCTGGTAGTCGGCCGGCGGCAGATCGGGAATCACGTAGCGGCCTTGATCGTCGGTGACAACGATCTTCGCGTAGCGTGTTTGGAAGGCGTCGGTTTCGGCGATGACCCAGACGCCTCCTTCGGGGCCGGCGGGGCCGTTCACGGTGCCGCCGATATCGTCGTTATCGATGGCCACGCGCTGCGCAACGGCGACACCGGCGCCCGCTGCCAGCCACGTTGCGAGACACGAGACGGTGAACGGTCGTCGGAAGGTCCGCATGCTGATTCCCCCGGAAAGCGTTTGGAGTCGCTGCGCTCGGCAGTCTCAAGTGCTCAACTATCCATGCCGCTACGGTGAAAGCAAGTATGCGAATGGGAGAATTCTTTAGTCCGGCGTATCCTTGACCGACGGCTCGGAGTTTGGGGTTGCCTATGATGTTGCGCGTGCTCGGTAGCTGGTTGGCGGCGTGCGTGTTTGCCTTGCCGGCGCTCGCTCATCATTCGTTCGCGGCTGAGTTCGAGGCCGACAAGACGGCCGAGCTCAGCGGCAAGATCGTGCAGGTTTGGTGGAACAATCCGCACATCCGCTATCGCTTGCAGGTGACGGGCGAAGGCGGCGCTACGGAGGATTGGGAGCTGCAAGCTTCGAGCATCACGTCGATGCAGCAGCTCGGGTGGAGTCAGACGACGCTCGAGGTGGGCGACGAGCTCAAGGTGTCTGGGCAAGTCGGCCGCAACGGCGCCAAGAAGCTCTACGTGCGCAGCATCGAGCGCCCCGACGGCACGCGGCTCGTCACGGGCCGCGGCGACAATTCGGGCCCCGATCCGAATCAAGTGCACGCCACGCCCGGCAAGCGCTACGCCTACGGCCCGGCGCGCCAAGACTATCCCGTCGACATCACGGGCCCTTGGCGCAATCGCTACAAGTTCCGGCTCACTGTGGACGACCTCGAGCCGAAGCCCACGCCGTTCACCGACGAAGGCCGCGCATTGTTCGCGAGCACCGATCACTATCAGGACCCCGCGCTGCGCTGTCGCGCGCTGGGGCTGCCGCGCTTGTTCGGCTCGCCGTACAACATGGACATCGTGGACGCGGGCAGCCACTACTTGATGATTCACGTCGAGCACAACACCCCGCGCCGGGTATGGATGGACGGCCGGCAGCCGACATCGGCAACGCAACCATCGTCGCTCGGCTTCTCCGTGGGCCGGTGGGAGGGCGACGTGCTCGTCATCGAGACCACGCACCTCTTGCCCGGCTGGCTCGACGGGTCGGGGCTGCCCATGAAGGGCGACGGCACGCGCATCGTCGAGCGCTACGAGCTCACGCCCGACCGTCTCGCGATGGATCGAATCATGACGATCTACGATCCGTACTACACGCAGCCGCTCGTGCGCCGCCGCGGTTCCGCGCGCGACGACAACGTCGACATCAGCGAGCAGGCGAGCTGCGACCCGGACAGCTATTACCGCGATCTACTCGAGCTCGGCCGGCTCGAGCAGCACTTCAAGGGCGAGTAGCGCTCAGCGAGCCGGGCGCACGCGAATGGCGCGCGTGCGGCCTTGCGGCACGAGGAAATGACTGCCCATCGCGCCCGGTTTTAGCTCGGCTTCGAAAGGCGGGTCGGGCAAGCCCATGATGCGCTGACTGTCCGTCTGCACCCAGAGCGAGCCGTCTTCGGCGGTGAACGTGGTCTCTCGCCCGCGCAATGCGCGCACGCCGACGATGACGATCGGGACCACGCCTTCTTCGGCGTCGCGGCCTGCAACCGGCGCGGCCGGCGCGGCCGGTGCCGTCGATTCGCGAACGCGGCGCTCGCTGCGCGGCTGCGCAGCAGTGGCGGGTGCGGCGGGTGCCGCAGCGGCGGGTGACGACGGCGCGTCACGCGGCGCGGCGCGAGCCGGTGCCGCCGGTGCGGCCGGCCTAGCTCGCTCGGCGGGGGCGGCGTCGCCCCGCAGCGCGCGGTCGTAGCACGCGAGCCGCTCGGCGTCGTTCTCGATGGCCGTACACGGCACGGCCGGTTGGGCGCTCAGGCCAGCCCAAGGCGCTGCGAGGGCCGCCGCTAGCGCCAGCACGAGTGCTGCCGCGGACGGGAGTGTTGTGTCATGATCCTGGCGCTCTTGCGGTGTCACGGTGCGCATTATGTTCTCACTGCTTCGCACAGGACGTTATCGATGTTGTCCGCCATAGTGGCCGCAGGTGGCGCGGCCGATCAAGGGGTAGAGCCGCAGGGCGGAGCCCGCGCGGCCGCCGAGCGGCCGCCTCTCGCGAGCGCCGAGCTTCCCGTGGAAGTGGAGCGGTTTGCCGACGTGCGGATCTTGCGCTATCGCGTGCCGGGGTTCGAGGCGCTCGACCGGCGAACGAAGGAGCTCCTTTATTACCTCTACGAGGCCGCGCTCTGCGGCCGCGAGATCGTCTACGACCAGAAGTATCGGTACAACCTGGCGGTGAAACGCACGCTGGAGCAGATCGTGCGCCACTATCCCGGCGACCGCGACACAGCCGACTTCCGAGCGTTGACGCTGTATCTGAAACGGGTGTGGTTCGCGAACGGCATTCACCATCACTACGCGCACGACAAGCTCGCGCCGGGCTTCGCGCCGTCGGCCTTCGCCGCGTTCGTGCGCGGCACTCCGGCCGAGTTTCCGCTGCGCGAAGGCCAGTCGCTCGCCGAGCTCATCGACGAGCTCACGCGGGTGATGTTCGATCCCAGCGTCGACGCGAAGCTCGTGAGCAAGAGCGCCGACAGCGACGTGCTTGCCGGCTCCGCCGTAAACTTCTACAGCGGAGTTACACAGCACGAGGTGGAGGCGTTCTACGCGAACGCGGCCGTTCCCGGAGACGAGGCGCCTGTGTCGCTCGGGTTGAACTCGCGGCTCGCGAAGGTGGACGGCAAGCTCGTCGAGCAGGTGCAGCGAGTGGGCGGGCGCTACACGGAGGCCATCGAGCGCATGGTCGGCTGGCTCGAGAAAGCCGAGGCGATCGCGGAGAGCGACACGCAGCGCGCCGCGCTCACGAAGCTGATCGGCTTCTACCGCACGGGCAGCCTCGAGGATTGGGACGAGTACAACATCGCATGGCTGCGCGACACGGAATCCACCGTCGACGTGATTCACGGCTTCATCGAGGTTTACCACGATCCGCTGGGCCTTCGCGGCACGTTTGAAAGCGTCGTCTCGTTCCGCGATCCGGAGGCCACCCGGCGCATCGGCGCGATTGCCGGCGCGGCGCAGTGGTTCGAGGACCGCATGCCGTTTTTCGAGCAACACAAGAAGAAGAAGGTCACGGGCATCTCGGGCAAGGTGATCACGGTGGTCGTCGAGTCCGGCGATGCGGCGCCCACTACGCCGATCGGCATCAACCTGCCGAACTCGGATTGGCTGCGCCGCGAGCATGGCTCGAAATCGGTGAGCCTGGCGAACGTCGTGGCGGCGTACAACGCCGTGCGCGGCGGCGTGGATCGTGAGTTCTCGTACGACGCGGCCGAAATCGAGCGCAATGAGCGCTACGGCGAGCTCGCCGCCACGCTGCACGTGGATTTGCACGAAGTCATCGGTCACGGCTCCGGCCAAACCGAACCCGGCGTTGGACCGTTGCACGAGGCGCTGAAGAACTACGGCTCCACGCTCGAAGAGGCCCGCGCCGATCTCGTGGCGCTGTACTTCGCCGTGGATCCCAAGCTCGTCGAGATGAAGCTGATGCCGTCGCTAGAGGTTGGGCGTACCGCCTACGAGCAGTACATTCGCAACGGCCTGCTCCAGCAGTTGAATCGCGTGGAGCTCGGTAAGGACCTCGAGGAAGACCACATGCGCAATCGCCAGCTCGTGGCGCTGTGGGCGTACGAGCGGGGGTTACCCGAAAAGGTGATCGAAAAACGGCAGCGCGGCGGCAAGACCTACTTCGTCGTCAACGATTACCTGAAGCTGCGTGCGCTATTCGGCGAGCTGCTGCGCGAGCTCCAGCGCATCAAGTCCACGGGCGACTACCCCGCCATTCGCGCGCTCGTCGAACGCTACGGCGTGAAGGTTGACCCCACGCTGCACGCCGAGGTTCGTGCGCGCTACGCAGCGCTCGACGTGCCGGCCTACTCGGGCTTCATGGCGCCGCGGCTCGTGCCGGTGCAGCGCGACGGCGAGATCGTCGATGTGAGCATCGAGCACGCGCACGATTTTGCGGCGCAGATGCTCGAGTACGCCGATCGCTACGCCTTTTTGCCAACCTGGAATTGACCATGCAGCCGAAGCTAGCGCACAAGACGACTGCCCTTGCCATGCTGCTCGCGCTGTGCGCTCACGGCGGCGTTACGGCGCAGCGCCCGCCCGCCGATGCCGGCGCGGCGCCGGCGCCGAAGGCGATCCTGATGATCGGCGACGGCATGGACCAGACTCAAATTACGATCGCGCGTTACTACCTTACCGGGTACGACGGGCGGCTCACGCTCGACACGCTGCCCGTGCGCAGCAGCGTGCAGACGCAAACCGTGCTCGAAGAGGATCCCGCCGTGCCCGAGTACGTGCCGGACTCCGCGAATACCGCGTCGTCGATGGCGAGCGGCATCGTCACGAGCACCGGCCGCATCAGTACCACGGCAGGCACGGACCGCGACGCGCCCACGATCATGGAGCTCGCCGCCGCCGCGGGCTTCGGCACCGGTATCGTCGCAACGTCGAGCGTGACCGACGCCACGCCGGCGTCGTTCGTGGCGCACGTCAGCGGACGGTTGTGCGAGAGCCCGCGCGCGATGGTATCGCGCAACGAGAACAATCCGGCGTTCTCGACGGACTGCTCGGAGGATTTGAAGGCGAACGGCGGCAAGGGCTCGATTGCCGAGCAGATCGCCGCCTCGCGCGTGGACGTCGTGCTCGGCGGCGGGGAGCGCAACTTCGTACAGCCCGCGGAAGGCGAGCGGAGGAAGACCGTGCGCGATCTCGCTGCCGACAACGGCTACCGCGTGATCGGCACGGCGGCCGAGCTCGCGAGCCTCGAGCGCGGCAGCAAGGTGCTCGGACTGTTCGCACCGGGCACGCTGCCGGTGCAGTGGCGCGGCGCCGAGGACGCGAAGGCGGAACGCGTCGAGCGCGGCGAGGACGGGCGCGTCGTACCGCCTACGCCGTTTACCTGCGAGCCGAATCCGCAGTACGGCGCCACGCCCACGCTCGAAGCGATGACGCGCGCCGCGCTGAAACATCTCGACGACGGCCGTTCGTTCGTGCTGATGGTGGAGTCGTCGTCGATCGACAAGCAGTCGCATGCGCGGCGTCCGTGCGGCCAGATCGGCGAGCTCAAGCAGCTCGACGATACGCTGAAGGTGGTGCTCGAGTACGCGCGCGCGCACCCCGAGACGCTCGTGCTCGTGACGGCCGATCACGGCCAGGCGGCACAGCTCGTGCCGGAGACCAGCTGGCTCGCGGGGCTGGGCGCTGCGAGCCCGGGCCACTTTGCGCGTTTGCGAACGCCGGAAGGTGCGTTGCTCGGCGTGAACTACGCCACCAACGACTCGAACCTGCAAGAAGACCACACCGGCGTCGACGTGCCGCTATTCGCCTTTGGTGCAGGTGCCGACGAGATTCCTGCGGCCCTGCGCCAAACCGACGTGTTTCGCCTTCTGGCGCGGCACTTGGGCCTTACCCCGCCGGGCTCTCCGTGAGCGCCGGGCCTACGGTGAGTAGATAACCGGCGAACGTCGGCAGCCAGTGGTCGCCGGCATAGTGGCCGCACTCGAGCGTGGCCTCGAGGCCTGCTTTGGCGTGGCGCACCGCGGCCTCGAGCAGGACGGCGCGCCGCGCGTCGTCGGCCGGCAGTGCCGCCGCCACGCTATGCAGGCTCCATGCGCGCGACAGATTGAGACCGTGTAGATGAACGGCTTTGCCGTCCGTCTCGTCGCCGACTTCGGCGCACGGCAGCCAGCTCGCATCGGGTTGCAGCGGGATGCCGGGCAGAAATCTGGCCAGCCAGCCGACGAATTCCGGCTGCGGCAGCACGCGGCGCATCAGGTCGGCTTCCATGAGCGCCGGCGAAAGAAAATCTTCGCCGGACGGCTCGAACGAAAGCGCGGCCGCGGCGTCTGCGAGATACAGCGCGAGCGCTTGGCTGCGCACGGCAGCGCGGAGCTCGCGGTCGTCGAGTGCCGCCGCCGCGTCGTGTAGCAGACCGAGGGCGAAGGCGGTTTGATTGTGCGTGCCCGAGCGCACGGCGTGGCGCAGGGTGCCGAGCCAGCGCAACACGTTCGCGCGAGCAGCCGCGACGAGCGGCGCCAGCGACGCCTGCCAACGCGTGGCGGCAGCCTCGGCGGCGAGCAGCAGCAGCCATGCCAGGCCGTACGGGCGCTCGAATCCCGGCCGGCGCGCAAGATAGCGCGCTTCCACACGCACGTTGTCGGCCGTGAACGCGGCGTCGAGCGCAGCGTCGATCGCTGCGCCTTGCTCGGCCGAGCGTAGCCGCGGCCTCAGGCGCAGCAGCAGCCAATGCGTGTGCACCGCGGAATGCCAGTCGAAGCAGCCGAAAAACACGGGATGCACGTCCCGCGGCGGTTTCAGGTCCGCGTCGCTTTCGAGCAGGTACTGCGGATGATTCGGGTATTCGCGCGCGATGTTCGCGAGCGCACGGCGCGCGAGATCCGCTACAACATCCTTCAAGGACCGCCCGTGCTCGAGTCGCCGCTCGCCGTTGCTTTCTGCCAGCCGATGTCTTCGGGCGGCGGAACCCAGAAGCCGGACGGACCGACGTGTACGAGCCCTTGCTTCACGGCGGTCATGCGCGGCCCGTTCATGAGCGGCAGCATTCCGTAGAGGTGCAATGCCTTGGATTCGCCCTCGTTCGCAAGGCGCATGGCTTCAGTGCGGTCGGCGATCGTAACGACCCTGCGAAGCAGCTCGTCGATCTCTGGGGTGCCGACATCCGCGAAGTTGCTCTCAGAGTCGGAGCAATACAGTTGGCAGCCGTTCGCGTAGCCGAACGGGTCCGTAGCTTGCCACGCCATGATCACGACGTCGAAGTCGCGGCGCCCTTTGGCGAACGTGGGCGCGAAGTCGGCCGACCTGCGAATGTCGATGTGCATCTGCAGGCCAATGTCTCTTGCCATCTGTTGCTGCGCGCGTGCAAGTGCAGCCACGATCGGATCGTCGCCGAACGTGACGTACGTGAACTCGGCGAGCTTGCCGTCTCTGTAGCGATAGCCGTCATCGGCGACGCGCCAACCGCTGGCGTCGAGCAGCCGCTTCGCCTCCTCCGGATCGAAGTTGAGATCCGCGATGTTGTCGCGATAGCCTTCCTGCCACGGGTACATCGTGGCCGAGCCCGGCGGCTCCTCTTCCCAATCGAGCCCTTGGAAATCGATCTCCGCCAGCAGGCGCCGGTTCGTGCCGAGCACGAAGGCTTTCCGCCCAGTCTCGTCTTTGAAAAGCTCGCTGTCCCGGCCAAGAACATAGACGGCCGTGCGAATGTCGAAGCCGCGGCGAATCTGCACGCCGCTCATGCCGCTCACTTGCCGAAGCCGGTCCGCGATCGCCACGTTGGTTGCATCGATTTCGCCGTTCTGAAATGCGTTGATCGACGCGCTGAGCTCCATCTGGCGGTAGACGACGCGCTCGAGCTTCGCCGGATTGCCCCACCATTGCGGGTTGCGCTCGAGCTCGATGCGGTTCTCCGTGAGCGACGCGACGACGAAAGGACCGGCCAGTAGCTCCGAGTGGATTTCGTTGACCCAGCCCGTGCTGTAGAACTCGGGATCGAGATTTTTGGGGTGCGTGAGCTCGGCGAACAGATATTCGACGGGATAGAACGGCTCCTTGAACGTGACGACGACTTCGTTGTCTTGCTCGCCCTTGGCGACGTTCGAGATGGACTCGTATCCGGTGGTCGCGGCTGGGCTATAGCGATCGTCGCCGCCGCGCTGCAGCTTCCAGATCGCGTCGAACGCGGTCCAGTCGATAGGCGTGCCGTCATTCCATTTCGCGTTCGGGTTCACCACGTACTTCACGACTTGCGGATTTTCGCTCGTGAGCTCGAACGACAGCAGGTAGTTCTCGTTCGGCGCCGCGCCGCCCGCGGGCGTGTATTGCCAAAGCCGCGGCGCGAGCCAGTTCATGATCGTGCTCACGTCTACGTTGTTGCCGTCTACGTGCAGGCTATTGAAGTTCGGCCCGAGCCGGCCGATCGGCAGCGTGAGCGTGCCGCCGTCTTGGATGTTCTCGCGCGGCTGGGGATTGTTGTACGCCTTGCCGTACTCCGGCAGCGGCAGCGGACTCGTGCCGGCCGGTACGCCGTCGGGCGGCTGAACGGTGACGGCCGCGGAGCCCGCCCCAGGGGCTGTCGAGGAGCCGCCGTCAGAACCGCCGCAACCGCCGAGCGCGATGAGCAGCGACGCCAATGTTGCCGTGAGCGGATGTTGGAGTTTCATGTTCGGTCTCCGTAGCTACGACGGATAATGGCACGCGCTCGCCGCGTCCGTCACGCCGTCGGACGTGAGGGCGGGGTCGTCGCGCTCGCAGCGCTCTTGCTGCTCTGTGTCCAGCCTCCGATAGGTCGGACAGCGTGTCCTGAACCGGCACCCCGCAATCGCCGTCTTCGCGCTCGGAATGTCGCCTTTGAGCAAAACGCGAGCCTTGGCGCGCTCAACCTCGGGATCGGGAATGGGCACTGCCGACAGCAAGGCGCGCGTGTATGGATGCCGTGGGTGACTGAAGATGCGCTCCACGTCGCCGATTTCCACGATTCGCCCGAGATACATGACTGCGATGCGGTCGGCGATGTGGCGTACCACCGACAAATTATGCGCCACGAATAGATAGGAGAGGCCGAGCTTTGCTTGCAGGTCCTCGAGCAAGTTGATCACGCCCGCTTGGATCGACACGTCGAGCGACGAGACCGGCTCGTCGAGCACGATGAGCTTCGGCTCGAGCGCGAGCGCACGAGCGATCGCGATGCGTTGGCGCTGCCCTCCGGAAAACTGCTCGGGAAAACGATCGACATGATCGGGGTTCAAGCCAACGAGACCCATGATCTCGCCGATGCGGTCGTTAATCGCCTTCTTCGCCCTGCCTTGCGTGATGAGCGGTTCGGCGAGGATGTCGTACACCGGCATGCGCGGATCGAGCGAGGCGAGCGGATCTTGAAACACGATTTGCAGCTCGCTGCGAATCTCCATCTGCTGCGCGCGCGTTTTGAGGGTGCGCACGTCGCGGCCCAGGATCGCGACGCGGCCGTCGGCTGGAGCCTTGAGCTGCATGATTTCGAGCAGCGTGGTGCTCTTGCCGCAGCCCGATTCGCCGACGAGCGCCAGCGTCTCGCTTTCGCGGATGTCGAACGAAATGCCGTCGACGGCTTTCACGGTGCCGATCTTGCGGCGCAGCAATCCGCCGCCGGTCAGCGGAAAGTGGCGTTTCAGGTTCTCGACCTCGAGGGTCGGCTTACGCTGCGCGCGCGGCACGCTGGCGAGCGCCGCACGCAAATCGGGGGGCGGTGGAAACACATCGGCGGGGCCGAGGCCGCGCTCCTCGATCTCGGCCGCTCGAATGCACGCAGCGGGGTGACCGCCCGCGCTGTGGGCTACGAGCTCGGGCTCGCCGTCGAGACATTGGTCGATCACTAACGGGCAGCGTGGAGCGAACGGACAACCGGGCGGCAATGCAACGAGCGACGGCGGGCTGCCCTCGATCGGCGCAAGCCGCGCCTTGCGCAAATCGGGCCGCGGCACGGCGGCCAGCAACCCCATCGTGTATGGCATCGTGGGCCGGTAGAAGATGTCGGCTACGGAGCCGTATTCGATCGGCCGGCCCGCATACATCACGAGCACGTCGTCGGCCATGCCCGCGACGACGCCAAGATCGTGGGTGATCATCACCACGGCGGCGCCTGTCTCTCGTTGCGCCGCGCGCAGCACGTCGAGCACCTGCGCTTGAATCGTTACATCGAGCGCCGTGGTGGATTCGTCGGCGATGATCACGCTGGGGCGGTTCGCGATTGCGATCGCGATCATCACGCGCTGGCGCATGCCGCCCGACAGCTCGTGCGGATACGACTTCAGGCGCGCCGGCGGATCAGGCAGACCGACGAGCTCGAGCAGCTCCACCGAGCGTTCCCAAACGGCCGCGCGCGGCAGAGTGCCGTGCGCGTCGAGCGCCTCCGCGAGCTGCTCGCCGATACTGAGCACCGGCGTAAGGGCCGACAACGGGTCTTGAAAGATCATGCCGATGTCGCGGCCGCGAATCTGCGACAGCGCTTCATCGTCGAGGCCGATGAGGTTGCGGCCCTTGAGCAACGCCGTACCGCTCACGCGTGCCGTTTCGGGAAGCAGTCCCATGATCGCGAGCGCGCTCGCCGATTTTCCGGAGCCGGACTCGCCAACGATGGCGAGCGTGCGCGCCGGCTTCAGGTCGTAGGAGACGCCGCGCACCGCGCGCACGGCGCCGGCTTCGCTGTTGAAGGTCACGTGCAGATCGCGCACCTGCAACACCGGCTCTTCCGCGCGACCGACGGACGCGGCGGCATCGCTGCTCAGGTGGCTCATGCTCGACCGGAGGAAGCTGAGCTCGGATCGAGCGCGTCGCGAAGGCCGTCGCCGATCATCGTCATCGAGAAGCACAACGCCAGCAGCAGTGCGGCGGGAACCAGGAACATCCAGGGTGCCGTGAGCAGCGTGCCGCTGCCGGCGCGAATCAACACGCCGAGCGAAGTGTCGGGCGGCCTGATCCCAAAGCCCAGAAACGACAGGCCCGTTTCGGCCTGCACGGCGTACACCACGCCGAGCACCGTATGGATGATGAGGATGGAGCCTAGATTGGGGATCATGTGGCGGCGCAGGATCGTGAACGAGCTCACGCCCATGAAGCGAGCCGCGGCGACGTACTCGCGCTCGCGCAACGACAACGCGATCGAGCGCAGCACGCGCGCATAGCCCACCCAGCCGAAGATCGTCAACGCCGCGGTGAGCCACAGCCAGCCGTTCGTGCCCGAGGTGCCTGTGACCATAATGGCGAGCAGGAAGAACGTGGGTATGACGAGCAGCATGTCGATGATCCACACGCCGACTTTCTCGCGCCAGCCCTCGAAGTAAGCAATCGCGGTGCCGACAAATGCGGCGATGATCGTGATGCCGAGCGATGCGATGAGGCCGATCATCAGCGAGCGGCCGAGGCCGCGCACGGAGAGGGCGAACATGTCGGCACCGACCATGTCGGTGCCGAGCCAGTGTTCAGGGCTCGGCGGCTGGCGCAGTGCCCGGAAGTCGAGCTCATCGTAGCTCCAGGACGTGACGAATGGGCCGGCGATCGCGAGCAGCGCGAGCAGCGTGAAGATTACGAGGCCGGCAACTGCCGGCTTATTGCGGCGAAAGCGGCGCGCAATCAACGTGCGTTTTGGCACCCGCTGCAGCGCCACGCGCTGCTCCTGCTGCGCCGCGGTTGCCGTCAAGACGTCTGTGCTGCTCATGCTCAGCCGATCCTGATGCGCGGATCGAGAACGGCAACCACGACGTCGGCGAGCAGCAAGCCCGCACAGGTCGCGAAACCGCCCATGGCAGCGATGGCTACCGAACCGTTGATGTCGTTGCGCGTGAGCGCGTCGATGAAATATTTGCCTGCGCCGTCGATCGCGAAGATCGTCTCCACGAATACCGAGCCGGTGATCACCGACGCGAGACTCCAGGCTACACCCATCGCCGTGGGTATCAGCGAGGTGCGCAGCGCGTGGCGGCGAATTGCCACGTTCTTACGCACGCCTTTCGCGCGGGCAGTGCGCACGTAATCGGCATTCATCGTATCGAGCAGATAGGTGCGCTGCGTGAAGTGGTAGCCCACGTAGCCGACGAGCGTGAGCGTCAGCGTGGGCAGCGCCACGTGCTGCAGATAATCGATGAAGCCCCCTTCGCCGATGCCCGTGACGTAGAACACGCGCACGCCGACGGCGTCGTTGAAGCGGATGCCGGCGAGCACGAGCAGCAGGCCGAGCACAAAAGTAGGGCAAACGAGAAAGAACGCGCTAATCGCGTTGCTCGCACGGTCGAAGAGGCGGTACTGGCGGATCGCCGATGCCACGCCAATCGATACGCCGAGCAAGACGGCAAGGATGGTGGCGCCGAGCACCACTTTCACGCTGACCACGGCCCGATACGCGACTGCTGCGTTGACGGACTCGCCTTGGGGGCTCCTGCCCCAGTTCCAATCGAGAGCCACTTGGCGCAGCCAGATGACGTACCGCTCGGTGACCGGAACCTTGTCGTTCACGTTCGCGAGGTTCAACGAAGCGTCGATCGAAGCCTCGGGCGGCCGCGGCCGCATCGTCATGTAGTTGGAACGCGGGTTCAAGAACGATGAGGCGAGGAAGTAAGCGAGCGTCGTCGCCGCGAACAGCATGAACGTATAGTTGATGAGTCGGCGGCCGATAAAGCCTAGCAATTGTCCCTCCTGCGTAATGGGTCGCGGCCGGCTCGGCCGAGTATCCCATGAAAAGCCGGTTGTGGCCGAAGAGCGGCCTGGGGTTCAGAAAACGACAGGTACAGAGTCGTAGCCGTTCGCGAAGCGCCTTTGCCGGGAATGATGCCTGACGTACCATCGCCCGCGATGCGCCACTTGACCACCAAGGAGCTCGAAGCCGGGCTCGCCGACATCGAGCGTTCGCCGCGCGAGCGCGGTGTTCTCATGCAGATCGTGCGGCGGCCGAGCTCCGGCGAGCGCGCGCTGCTCGACACCGGCGTGCTCGACGTCGAGGAAGGCCTCGTCGGCGACCGCTGGGCGCTCGGCAAGCGGCGCCGCGTAAACCAGCTCACGCTGATCAACACGCGCTTGATTTCGCTCGTGGCGCAAACTCGCGAACGGTGGCCGCTGGCCGGCGATCAGTTGTTCGTCGACTTCGACCTTAGCCTCGCGCATTTGCCGGCGGGCACGCGCGTCGCAATCGGCGCGGCCGAGATCGAGGTGAGCCCGGAACCGCACATGGGTTGCCGATTGTTCCGTGACCGGTATGGCGACGACGCACAGCGGTTCGTCAATTCGCCCGTTGGGCATACGCTTCAGCTGCGCGGCATCAACGCCTGGGTGGTGAAGGGCGGAGCGGTACGGATCGGCGACGAAGTACGCGCCATGTTCGATGCAGGTTGAAGGGCTGGAGCCTGCTCACTACCGGCCCTAGTGTGAGCATCTGGTCCAAGAGCCCCGTCGGGCCGCTAAGCGACCAGTTGTGTCAACCTGTTGACTGTGTGGGATCAGGCCCAGCCCTTACACTCGAGTCTACGCTTCAGGGGATGGCACGCATAGCGTCGACGTTCGCCGGGCAGGGCGCCCATGAAGTGCCCGGCGGCGGTGAGTCTTGACCACGGAGTAGCGGCGCGATGGCGGACTTTCGAAGGCATGGCGATCGCGAGGTTCGCGGGCCGAGCGCCCAGGACGTCCGCGCGGAGCTCGAGCGCATCCTCGCGAGCCGGTGTTTCCAACAGGCCGGCCGCGCGTCGCACTTCCTGCGGTTCGTCGTCGAAGCCACGTTGACCGGCGGCGGCCGGCGCTTGAAGGGCTACACGATCGGCGTCGAAGTCTTCGGCCGGCCCGCGGATTTCGACGCGCAGTCCGACGCGCTCGTGCGCGTAGAGGCCGGCCGCTTGCGGCGGCGTCTGGTGGAGTACTACGCGGGCGAGGGCGCCGATAGTCGTGTGCGGATCGAGCTGCCGCGCGGCAGCTACGCAGTTGCTTGCCGCTACGCGCGCGCGGACGAGCATGCGTCGGGCGGCCGCACGTTGCACGCCGCAGCCGCGCACGCGGCTGCCTCGCCGCCGAGCTTCCGGGTGTGGCGGCGTGCGGCTGTGGCATTGGGCGCGCTGCTGCTCGCAGCGGTTGGAGTCATCGCATGGCAACAGGCGGCGCTGCGCGATGCGCTGAGCGCCCAGGGCGTGCTCGGCGAGCCGCAACGATCCGATTGGCCGCGCCTCGTCGTGGTGCCGTTCGAAAACTTGAGCGAGCACGAGTCGCTCGATGCGCTGGCAGCCGGCATCACCGAGGAGATCATGCTGCGGCTGGGCGCGCTCGACGTGTTCCTCATTGCGAGCCGCGCAAGCTGGTACGGCGACCGTCCGAGTCACGAGCGAACCCTCGCCGCGGCCGCCGCGGGCGGCTATGTGCTCACCGGCAGCGTGCGCAGCGACGGCGCGGAGGCACGCATCGCCGTGCGTCTGATCGAAGCCGATACGGGCGCGCAACTTTGGACTGCCGCCTACGATGAACCGCTCGCGGCGGAGCTTCGCGCGCTGGAGGCACGGGTGGCTCGTGACGTTGCGATGGTCGCCGCCCCATACGGCGCGATCTTCGAGGCCGAGCTCGCGCACGCGCGCCTCGCCGTGGAGATGCCGAAGCTGCGCGACTGTTTCGCGATCTACCACGAGTATCGGCGCCGAATGGGGCCGGAAGCGTACACGGCCGCGCTCGAGTGCTACCAGCACTTGACCGCGCGGCAGCCCGACGTTGCGCAAGCCTGGTCTGGCCTTGCGATGGTGTACATCGATCAGTACGCGGCCACGTTCGGCGGCACGGGCAACGCCGCGCTCGAGTCCGCGCGCGCCGCCACGGCCAACGCGCTGGCGCTCGATCGAGACGACTTTCTGGCGACTCTCGCGCTCACTCGTGTGCAGTTCTACGACCGCGATCCGGCGTTCCGTGAATCCATCGATCGATCGCTCGCGCTGCGCCCGAACAGCGCTCAAGGGCTGACACAAGGCGGCTTTCTGCTGGCCCTCAGCGGCGATTCGGCGCGCGGCTTGCTGTTGACGCAGCGGGCGCGGGCGATGTCGAAGGCGCCGCTCGCGCTGCATCACCTGACGTACGCGGTTACCTATCTGCGCGAGCAGCGCTTCGCCGAGGCGCTCGCTGCCGTGCAGAAAATCAACGCGCGGAACTGGGTCATCGCGCAAGCCGTGCTCGCGGCCGCGGCTGCTCACCAGGGCCTCGATGACGTGGCGCAGGCGGCTGCGGCTCGGCTCCGCGAGCTCAATCCAGACTTCGAGAAGCGCGCGTACGCCGATTTCTCGGGCTGGCACTTCGATGCCGACCTTCACGAAACCTTCGTGAGCGGGCTTACGGCGGCAGGGCTCGATCTCAAGGAGCCCGCCGGCGCGGCCGAGCCGCTAGTCGGTGATTACTAGACTGCCGGGCAGGATCACCATCGCTCGCGTCCCGCGGCCCGCCGCCGCTTCGATGTCGAGCATCGCATCGAATTCACGAAGGCGTTGATCGATGCTCCACAGTCCAATGCCGCCGCTCTCGTCGAAAGGGTTGCCGCGCCGCCGATGCGCCGGCAGACCTACACCGTCGTCCGCTACGCAAATTCCAATCGAGCCGTCGCGCCGGCCAAGGCTCGAGACCGTCACATGCTTGGCGTGCGCGTGCTGGCGGACGTTGGTCAGCAGCTCGCGCACGGTGCGGTAGATCACCTCGTTCACCTCGTCGCCGAATCGGGTATGGCGCTCCGCGATTGCCACTTCGCAGCGGATGCCGGTTTCCGCGCGGAAGTCCTCGCAGAGCTCGAGGAGGCGAGACAGAAGACTAGTGCGGGTGCCGGCCGGCATCGGTGAGCTGACGCAGCACTGCGGTGAGACCCAGCGTGAAGACGTGAAAGCGCTCCATCGCCGCGACCGACAACTGCACGAGCCGTTCGAGATCCTCGGCGGTGGCGGCCGGGTCGTCCGCGAGGCGGGCGGCTAGGCCCGCAGCCTGCATCTGAATGTCGATGAGCGCTTGCAGCGGCCCGTCGCGGAGCTGCTCGGCTAGAGCGCTGAAAGTAACCGGCGCGTCGGTTAAAGCGGTGGCGGGTTGGATACTCATGTCCGACGGCGGCAGTGCTGAGAGCGTAGCTGACCCGCATCGCGCGCACTTTTGACGTGTGACACGGTGTCGCACCGCGCAGCGGCTGTGCGTGCGTGCGCGAGCCGAACCGTACGGGTCGGAGTAACCGTTAAAGCGCAGCAGCCAGCACGCGTGCGACGTGTTGTGCCTGGCGCTGCGCGCCGTCGTGAATCTGATGACGGCAGCTCGTGCCGTCGGCGACGATCACGGTGTCGGCGGCGGCGTTTCGCACGGCCGGCAACAGAGCGGCCTCGGCCATTCGCAGCGAGACGTCGAAGTGCTCGGGCTGATAACCGAACGAGCCCGCCATGCCGCAGCAGCTCGAGGGCACTACATCGACTATTAACTCCGGAACCAATTGCAATGCGGCTACCACGGCGGGCATCGCGCCGAACGCTTTTTGATGGCAGTGCCCGTGGACCAGGGCGCGGCGATAAGGCAGGCGTCGAAACGCCCGCGACCAACGTCCCGCGGCCTGTTCCGCGACCACGAACTCCTCGAACGTGAGCGCCGCTCGGGCCGTAGCGTCGCTGCGCTTTCCCGGCCACAGCAGGCGGAGCTCGTCGCGCAGCCCAAAGATGCAAGACGGCTCGAGGCCGACGACGTTCACCCCGCGCGCCACGAACGGCTCGAGCGCATCGAGCACGCGGCGTGTCTCGCGGCGCGCGGCTTCGACCATCCCCGTGGCGAGGTAAGTGCGGCCGCAGCACAGCGGGCGGCCGCCGGGCGCAGCGGCGGCGTGCACGGTATAGCCGCCGGCCGCGAGCACGGCCACGGCGGCGCGCAGGTTCTCGGGCTCGAAGTAAGTGTTGAACGTGTCGGCGAACAGCACCACCTCGCGCCCGGCCGCAGAGCCTTGCGGCGCGGGCAGCTCGCTGGCGCGGAAATAGTCGCGCCGCCACCGCGGCAGCGTGCGGCGCGCAGCGAAACCGGCCACGGCTTCGGACAGTGCAGCCAGACCCGGCACGCGGTCGCGCAGATTCATGAGCGGCGCCGCGCGCGCGGCGAAGCGAGCATAGCGCGGCAGGTGCGACACGAGCCGGTCGCGTAGCGAGCGCGGATGCCGCTGATGATACTGATGAAGGAACTCGATCTTCATCGCGGCCATGTCGACGCCCGTGGGGCATTCGCGCTTGCAGCCCTTGCACGACACGCACAGCGCGAGCGTGTCGTTGAGCTCGCGCGATGCGAGCGCCTGTTCGCCCAGTTGGCCCGATAGCGCCAGCCGCAGCGAGTTTGCGCGGCCACGTGTGGTGTGCTGCTCGTCGCGCGTCACGCGATACGAAGGGCACATCGTGCCCGTGTCGAACTTACGGCAATGGCCGTTGTTGTTGCACATCTCCACGGCGGCGGCGAAACCGCGGCCGCGATTCTCGGCGCCCACTTCGTGCTCCGACCAGTCGAGGCCCGTGGCCAGCGCCGGGGTGCGGTAGCCCGGCTTGAAACGGAACAAGCCGCGATCGTCCATCTTCGAGGCCGCCACGATTTTGCCGGGATTCATGAGGCCCTTCGGATCGAACGCTCTCTTGATCTCGGCGAACGCCCGCGCGAGCCGCGGGCCGTATACAGGCTCGATCCATTCGGAGCGCACGAGACCGTCGCCGTGCTCGCCCGAATACGAGCCTTTGTATTCCTTGACGAGCGCGCAGGCCTCTTCGGCGATCGCGCGCATCTGTCGCGCGCCGTTTTCCGTGCGCAAGTTCAAGACGGGGCGCACGTGCAGGCAGCCGACCGAGGCATGCGCGTAAAACGTGCCGCGCGTGCCGTGCTTCGCGAACACACGCATCAGGCGGTCCGTGTACTCGGCCAGGTGCTCGAGAGGTACGGCGCAATCTTCGATGAACGACACGGGTTTGCCGTCGCCTTTCATCGACATCATGATGTTGAGCCCCGCTTTGCGCACCTCCCATACGTCGCGTTGCCACGCGGGGTCCGCGATCTCGACGACGCTGCCCGGCAGGCCGAGATCTCCCATGAGCTCGCGCAGGCGCTGAAGCTTCGCGAGCAACGGTGCGAGTTCCTCGCCGGCGAACTCGACGAGCAGGATGGCGTCGGGCTCGCCGCGGATGGTTTTATCCATCGTTGCGCGGAAGGCCGCGATGTCGCGCGACAGCTCGATCATCGTGCGGTCCACGAGCTCCACGGCCGCGGGCTCGAGCGCCACGATGTGTCGCGTGAGATCCATGGCCTGATAAAACGTGGGGAAGTGCACCACGCCGAGCGCCTTGTGCGTGGGCAGCGGCGCGAGCTTCAGCTTCAGTTTGCGGAAATAGGCCAGCGTGCCTTCCGAGCCGACGAGGAGCTGCGCGAGATTGAATGCGCCGGTCGACGCCAGGTCCAGGTTGTACCCCGCCACGCGCCGTTGCAGCTTCGGCACACGCGCCTCGATCTCGTCGCGCTCTTGCGCGTACAGATCGCGAAGCTTCGCTACCAGCTCGCGGTAGCGCGGCGGCCCCGACGGCTCGCCGGCATCGACGGCACCGAATGTGAACGTCTCGCCGCTCGTGAGCCAGCCTTCCACCTCGAGCACGTTGTGGACCATGTTGCCGTAGCGCAGCGAACGCGCGCCGCAGCTGTTGTTCGCCGCCATGCCGCCAATCGTGGCCTGTGCCGAGGTCGACACGTCCACGGGATACCAGAGGCCGAGCGGCTTCAAGCGAGCATTCAAGTCGTCGAGCACGAGGCCGGGCTCTACCCATGCCGTTGCACCGGCGGCGTCCACGGAAAGCAGGCGATTCAAGTGCTTGCTGTTGTCGATGACGAGCGCGGCGCCGACCGTTTGGCCGCATTGCGAGGTGCCGGCCCCGCGCGGCAAGATCGGCACGCCGGCCGCGACGGCCGCTTCTGCCGCGCCGATGGCTTCGTCGGCCGTGCGGGGTATCACGACGCCCAAAGGATCGATCTGATAAATCGAGGCGTCGGTGGCGTACCGGCCCCGGTTCCAGGCGTCGAAGAGCACCTCGCCCGTGAGCTCGCGCTTTAAGCGCGCTTCGAGGGCGGCGAGCGGCGTGGCGGTCATGGAAAGCCGAACCTAAGGCGGTGGGCGGCTATTGTATGGCGCCGCCGCCGCGCGCAGCATGATAGACGGCGCCTCGTTCCTGGCGCCGTTCGGCAACACCTGGTCTTTTCTCGAGCCCGCTGGCACAAATCCTACTTTGATAGAATCTCGGTTTAGCGTCGGATTGCGCGTCGGGCGATCTCATAAAGCGATGTTGCGCCGTCACTTATTGGTCTTGTGCTGGCTCGCCGTAGGCTCGGTCGGCCCCGCGTGGGCGCAAGAACAGCCGCCTGCCGAGGCGCAAACCGCGCCGCCAGACCCGGCGCAAGCGCAGGCGCAAGCCGAGCCGGAAGAAGACCGGCCCACCGAGCCGTTCAGCCGCGACATTCTGCTGCAGCGCGCGGCCGAGCTTGCGGCGCATCCCCACGCGCTGCCGCCGCGGCCCGCGGGCGAGGGCGAGGCGCGCCTCACCTACGATCAGTACCGCTCGATCCGCTTCGATCCCGATGCCGCGATCTGGAACGGCGAGAACCGCGCCTTTGTCGTCGATTTGTTGTACCCGGGCTTCATCTACGACGTGCCGGTGAACATCAATCTCGTCGTGGGCGGAACGGCGCGGCGCGTGCTTTTCAAGAACACGCTATTCACGAGCGATCCTTCGGCGTACGGAGCACAAGCGCCGCCCGCCGCGGCCACTCGCGAGAACACCGGCTATTCCGGTTTTCGCGTGCGTGCACCGCTCAACGAAGCCGATCAGCTCGACGACTTCCTGATGTTCCAGGGCGCAAGCTACTTTCGAGCGGCGGCCAAGGGGCAGCTGTTCGGTTTGTTCGCGCGCGGGCTCGCCGTGCGCACGGCGCGGCCCGAAGGCGAAGAGTTTCCGTACTTCACCGATTTTTGGATCGAGCGCCCACCGGAGGAAGCGGAACGCATCGTGATTCACGCGTTGCTGCAGAGCCCGTCGGTCGTGGGCGCGTATACGTTCACGGCGCAGCCCGGCGAGGAAACCGTCGTCGACGTCGAGGTTGCGTTGTTCCCGCGCGTCGAGCTCGCAGCGTTTGGCATCGCGCCCCTCACCTCGATGTTCTTGTTCGACGCCTCGAACCGCACGCGCTTCGACGATTTTCGCAGCGCCGTGCACGACTCCGACGGGCTACAGATCGTCACGGGCCGCGGCGAACGGCTGTGGCGGCCGCTCGCAAACCCACGCATGATTCCGAGAGGCTCCTATTTCCCGGACGAGAACCCCAAGGGGTTCGGCTTGGTTCAACGCAAGCGCTCGTTCGCGGACTATCAAGACGCCGAAGCGCAATACGAACGACGGCCGTCGTTATGGGTAGAGCCCGCGGCCGAGTGGGGCTCAGGACACGTGGAGCTCTTCGAGATTCCCTTGCCGCGCGAGGTCAACAATAACATCGTCGCCTACTGGCAACCGGCCACGGCGCTGCCGGCCGGACAACGCGCCGACTTTGCGTATCGCCTGCGGTTCACGGACGAACCGCTCGACGACTCGTTGGCACGCGTGGTGGCCACGCGCGTCGGGCAATCGTTGAACGCCGAAGGGCAACGCTCGTTCGTCATCGATTTCAAAGGCGTCGGCGACATCCCGGAGAACATCGTTCCCGAGGTATGGAGCTCGGCCGGCGAGGTGTACGCGCCGCGCGGCCAAGTGGTGCCGCAAGCCGGTGTGTACCGTGTCACGTTCGAGCTCGACCCGCTGCGCGAAAACCTCATCGAGCTGCGCACGGTGCTCCACTCGGGCGGCAAGCCCTGGGGCGAAACGTGGCTCTACCAGTGGACCCGATGACGGCCCGCCCATCGGCTTCGGTGCCGCCGCTCGTCCCCCTCGACATGCCGGAGCAGAATCTGCGCCGCTACGTGCCCACGCGCCGCCGGAAGTGGCCCTCGTTGCGCACCATCCTCGCCCGGCTCGTCACGTTCGGCGGCGCTCTGGCGCTTACGGTGTATGCCACGCTCGAGATGATCGCCGTCGTGTCGTTGGGCGTGGTGTCCACGCTGCAGTGGGCGATGGTGGCGTTGTTCGCGATCACCTTCGGCTGGATCGCGCTGGCGGCCGCTGCGGCCGTATCCGGCGTGTTGTTCGGCGGCGTGCGCTTGCGCGCGAAAGGCGAGCTTCGCGGCGAGCAGCGAACGGCGCTCGTGATGCCCGTGTTCAACGAGAATCCGGCCGGCACGTTTGCCGCGTTGCTCGCGATGGCCGAGGAGCTACTCGAGCGCAACGCCACCGGCTTCGAAATCTTCGTTCTATCGGATACCACGCGTCCGGAGATTTACGTCAAGGAGACGGCCGCGTATCACTCGCTGCGCGAGAAGCTCGGCGAGCGTATGCGGGTGTGGTATCGCCGCCGCAACGACAACGTCGGCCGCAAGACGGGTAACTTGCACGACTTCATCACGCGCTGGGGCGGACGCTACGACTTCATGATCGTGCTCGACGCGGACAGCATTCTGGCTCCCGAAACGCTTGTCACGCTCGTGCGCGAGATGGCGGCCGACGCCAATCTCGGCTTGCTGCAAACCGTGCCGCGGCTTGCCGGCGGCAAAACGTTATTCGCGCGCCTGCAGCAGTTCGCCGGCCGCGTGTACGGCCCCATCGTGGCGCGCGGCATTGCGAGCTGGCAGGGCGACGACGGTAATTATTGGGGGCACAACGCCATCATTCGCGTACGGGCGTTCGCATCAGCCGCCGGGCTGCCCGTGCTCCCTGGCAAGAAACCGTTCGGCGGCGCCATCCTCTCGCACGACTTCGTGGAAGCCGCGCTGTTGCGCCGCGCGGGCTGGTCGGTGCGCATGCTTCCTACGCTCGGCGGTAGCTGGGAAGACAGCCCACCGTCGCTGCTCGACGTGGCCGCGCGCGACCGGCGGTGGGCGCAAGGCAACATCCAGCACCTGGCCGTGCTCATGAGCCAAGGCTTCACGTGGTCGAACCGCATGCACATGGGCATCGGTGTGATGAGCTATCTCGCGTCGCCGCTGTGGTTCGCGCTCATCATCATCGGCCTCGGCACGGCAGGCCACATTGCAACCGTGCAGTTCGAGTACTTCACCGAAGAATTGTCGCTGTTCCCGCGTTGGCCGTTGTTCGACAGCGAGCGAATGGTTCGGCTGTTTCTCATCGCGATGGCCACGCTTCTCACGCCGAAAATTTTGGGAGTGCTGCGTGCGTTCATCGATGGCGAGCTGCTGCGCACCGTCAATCCGCTGCGCGTGGTGCTCGGCGCAGTAGCCGAGACGATCATCTCGGCTCTTTACGCGCCGATCATGATGATGATGCAGGTGCGCCAAGTATCCGAAATACTCATCGGCCAAGACTCGGGATGGACCACGCAAAGCCGCAAGCATTCGCGCCTGCCCTGGGCCATGTTGCTGCGCCGGCATTGGTTGCAGATGCTGTCGGGCCTCGTGCTGTCGGCGGTGCTGTTGTTCGTGTCGCCGCCGTTGTTCGCATGGATGTCGCCCGCGCTCATAGGGCTCGTGCTCGCGCTGCCGTTGTCCGCAGCGAGCGGCAGCGTGGTGCTTGCCAAGATCGGGCGGTTCTTGGGTTTTCTCACCGTGCCGGAGGAGGTGCGCGTGCCGCGCGTCATCGCGCTGCGCGACGAGGCCGAGGCGCGGCTCGAGGAGATGCTCGACGGCGTGACGATCGAGCGCCTGGTCAGCGACGAGGTTGCGCGTCAGCGGCATTTCGCGGCCGTGCTGCCGCGGTCGCCGGCCACGCGTGGGCACCCCGACGTGATGTTCATCACCGCGCGCGCGAAGCTCGGCGACGCGCATACCGCGGCCGAAGCGCTCGCCTGGCTGTCGCCGCCCGAACGGCTCGCCGTGCTCGGCGACCGCGACTTGTTTCAAGTGCTCGTGCGGCTCGTCAATCCCGATGTTCCCGATCGGCCTGCGCTGCGCTCGGCTTGAGCGCGCGTCTTCGGCACGCTCGCGCCTGCGCGCGCTGGGACTTACAGCCGTAGTCGTTGGCTCGTGCGCTGCTGCCGCGTGCGCGTCTGCGCAGGAGAACCTGGGCTTCGAAGCGCTCGATCGTGACGGCGCGCCGCTCGGCTGGCGCAGCCCGAACGATGATGCCACCGTAGCCAGCGACGACGCGGCTGCCGTGGAAGGGGAGCGCAGCCTTCTCGTGGTGCGCGCGGCGGCAGACGGCGTGACGCGCTTGGTGCAGCGAATACCTGCGGCGCGGCTGCGGGCAACCAGCGGCACTGCAGGCGCCGAGCGCCTTCGGTTGAGCGGCTTCCTGCGCGCGCCGGCGGGCGGTGCCGCGCCTGCCCTGTGGTTGCGCGTCGATGGATCTGCCGGACCGTTATTTCTCGACAGCTACGGCTATGGCCGCGAGCCCACGGGCGATGAATCCGGGTCGGCGCGGAAGGCCGCGACGGCGGCGGACGGCGCCTGGCGCCGCTACGAGGTGGAATTGCCCTTACCGCCCGACGTGGACGAGGTGGCCTTCGGCATGGCCGTGCGCGGGCAAGGCGGTGCCGGGTTCGACGGCCTAGCGCTCGCGGTCGTGAGCTCGCAGTCGCTGCCGCCCGCAACGCCCGCAGCCGTGCGTTATCTCGATGCCGCGCTCGCGTTGATGCGGGAGCATTCGTTGCGGCGCAACGAGGTGGATTGGCCGGCGCTGCGCGCCGAGGCGCTCGAGCACGCACGCGGCGCCACAACGGCCGCCGACGCGCACGTGGCCGTGCGCTACGCGGTACGCGCACTCGGCGACCGGCATAGTTATCTGCAGAGCGCGCCCGTATCGCGGGCGCTGGCCACGGCCGCTGTGTCGAACGCGCGCACGGGCTCGCCTCTGACTGCACCGCACGGGCGGCGACTCGATGATCACCTCGCATATCTCAACGTGCCGGGGTTTGCCGGCGGCACGCCGGCGCAGCAGCTTCACTTCGCAGAAGAGTTGAGCAAGTTGATTCAAACGCTTGATGTAAACCAAGTTTGCGGCTGGATTGTGGATCTTCGCCAGAACTCCGGCGGCAACCTGTGGCCGATGCTGGCCGGCCTCGGCCCTTTGCTGGGCGACGGCGAGGTGGCGGCCTCCGTCTATCCCGACGGGCGTCGCGTGCCGGTGTGGCATCGCAACGGCCAGGCCGGCTTTGGCGATTACACGCAGCTCCGGGTGCGGGCGCCGTACAGCCTGTCCCGCACCGCGCCAATAGCCGTGCTGCTCGGCCCCCGCACAGCGAGCTCCGCAGAGGTGTTGGCCGTGGCGTTGCGCAGCCGCGGGCTCGTGCGCTCGTTCGGTGCGGCCACACGGGGCTTGAGCGCGGGCAACCGAACCTTTGCGCTGGCCGATGGCGCCTCACTGATCCTGACGGTTGCGGCCACGAGCGATGCCGCGGGCCGCGTGGTGGCAGGGCCGCTGGTTCCCGACCAGCTTACGGCTCGCGGCGAAACGTCCGCGCCGAGCGGCGCGGATGCCGCGATGGAAGCCGCCTCGAGCTGGCTCGCGGCCGGTGACTCGTGCCGTTGAGCGTTCGTAGAATACGCGCCCGCTCACGCCAAACCGCAGGAATCCCTCCGCTTCATGGACGTTGATCGCGACCGAGGGCTCCGTGCGCGGCTGCGCCGCCCTAAACCCGAGCGCACGTCCGAAGTGCTGCGCGAGATCGCCGAGGCGGAGGGGGAGCGCGTCACATTTCGCGAGATCATGACCGGTCTGCGCCATCGCGCGTTCGGCTTCACATTATTGATCTTCGCCTTGCCGTGTTGTCTGCCGATGCCGCCGGGCATTCCGACCGTATGCGGCATCGCCATGGTCATCATTGCGCTGAATCTGATCGCCGCGCGCCCGCGGCTGTGGTTACCGCGCATGATCGCCGACAAGAGCTTGGCGCGAGCGGATCTGCGGCGCGTCGTCGATCGGCTGGCGCGCTATCTCGAGCGGCTCGAGCGCATTTGTAAGCCGCGCTTTGCAATCGTGACGGAGACGGTGGGTAAGATCTTGATCGGTATAGTGCTTTTGGCCTTGGGACTGATCATGATCATGCCGATCCCGTTTCTCGGCAACATGCCGCCCGGGTTCGCCGCGTCGGTGATCGCGATCGGCATGACCGAACGCGACGGGCTCATCGTGCTGATCGGTGCACTGGTGTCGGCGGTTGCGATCGCCGTCGCCTCCGTGGCAACTTGGGCGGCGATTCTTGGCCTCATCAACTACTTCGCGTCCTGAGCTCGTCGAGTTGTCGGCCGAAGCCGACAGATTGGCGTTCGCGAAAGGCCTGTGTTAGATAGACCGTTCGTCACGATCGGCGTGCAAGTAGTTGTGGCGACAGCACTCACACTCGAAACCTAGGGGATCATCATGTTTGAGATCGGTAAGAAAGGAGCGCTCGAGACGGGTTCACGGCCCGAGCCCGGCCCAACCAGGACGGAGTCGAGCCCCCCGCGCAGCAGCGCGTCGAGCGGCAGCCGCGAAGCGGCCGTCATCGGAGCGTCGATCACCATCGACGGCGACGTGCGCGGCGATGAGGATTTGTTGATCGAGGGCGAGGTCAGCGGCACCGTCCAACTCAAGAACAATAGTCTGACGATTGGCCCCCAGGGAAAGGTGCGGGCCGACGTCTATGCACACTCGATTTACGTCGACGGTTACCTCGAAGGCGATCTTTACGGCTCCGAGCGCGTGAACGTTCGCAAGAGCGCGCAGGTGAAAGGCAATATCACGTCGCCGCGCGTGAGCCTCGAGGACGGCGCGAAGTTCAAGGGCGCCATCGAAATGGATCCGCAAGCGGCGCAGAACGTGGTCGGCAACCGTGCCGCACCGCAGAAGAGCGCGTCGCCGCCGCCGCAAGCGGCTGCGAAGCCCGTCGTGCAGCCTGCCAAGCCTGAGCAGCCGGCTGTGGTGAAGTCGGGAGCGGTGAGCTAACGACACAGTGGCGGTCGATGCGCGGCGGTTGAGTCAAGGCCCCCCGGCGGCTGCGAAAGCCAGCAGCACGCCGGAAGCTTTGAGTGCGCCGCTTTTTCACTCCTTGATGCAGCGCCTGGAGTCGGGCGGGCGTTGGGTTGTGCTCGACCTCGGCTCGGCGCACAGCGCAACGATTCGCGCGTTCGGCCGTTTCCGCTGCCGGCTCGAGATTGTGGAGCTGGCCGACGGCCTCGATTCTTTGAACGGCGAGATCGATCCGCGCCGCATCCGCCAATGTGCCGAAGCGCTGTTGCCGGCGCGCGGGCGCGAGGCCACCGATGTCGTGCTCTGCTGGGATCTCATCAACTACTTGAACCAGCCGGCGCTCACGGCCGTCATGGAATGCATCGCGCTGCGCTGTAAGCG
>CAMPKU010000017.1 GCA_946887385.1 uncultured Gammaproteobacteria bacterium | reverse complement strand
CAAAACGTGCTCGATTGCATCGAATTGACGACGGGCGAGGCGCCGAGCCTCGCCGTGATCTGGTTGCACGGCTTGGGCGCCGACGGCCATGACTTCGAGCCGATCGTGCCCGAGCTGGCGCTGGGCTTCCCGGCGCGCTTCGTCTTTCCGCACGCGCCCGTGCGTCCCGTCACCATCAACGCCGGCATGGCGATGCGCGCCTGGTACGACATCCTGAGCTTCGACCGCGGCGCGGCGGAAGACGCGGCGGGCATCCGGGCCAGCGCCGCGGCCGTCGCCGAGCTCGTGGCTCGCGAGCTCGAGCGCGGCATCCCGCCCGAGCGCGTCGTGCTCGCGGGCTTCTCGCAAGGCGGCGCGGTCGCGCTGCACGCGGCGTTGCGCGCGCCCCAGGCGCTCGCCGGCGTGCTGGCCTTGTCCACGTATCTGCCGCTGGCGGGCACGCTGGCGGCCGAGCGCAGTGCCGCGAACGCCTCGATCCCGATCTTCATGGCGCACGGCACGGCCGATCCCGTGCTGCCGCTCGCGCTCGGCGAGGCCTCGCGCCGCGCCCTCGAGGCGCTCGGCTACGCCGTGGACTGGCACGTGTATCCAATGCCGCACTCGGTGTGCATCGACGAGATCAAAGCCATCGGCGCCTGGCTCGCCGCGTTGCCGGCGCGGCGCGCTTAACGCGCGCGCTCGAGCTCGAAGGTCTCGCTGACTTCGCCTACGAGCTGCCCCGCCGCGTCGAACGAGCGCTCGGCGAACGTCAGGCGCCCCGCCGCGTCAACCACAATCACCGTCGAGCAGCGCGTGCCGTACGTGGGTCCGGCGACGAAGTGATCGCGCTCGTGCCGCCGCTCCGGCGGTTGCGATGCCCCGCGCTCGGCCAGCAAGGCGAACAGCGGCTCCACGGGCGAAGGATGAGTCAGCAACGCCTCGGCGCCTTGCCGCGCGCTGGTCGTCTTCGGCCATTCCTCGCCGGGCGGTGCGTTGCTGAACGCGTGCGTTCCCGCGCCGAGCCGTGCGGCGGCCGAGCGATTACTGACGCAGTAGAGCTCGCGGCCGTCGTACACGAGCAGGTTGAACGCGCCGTACGCCGCGCCGGCGGCGAGCGCGCGTGCCGCGTACCGCTCGGCGGGCTCGTGCCCTAAGAGGAAATCGGCGACGAGCGCGCCGCGCGAGCGCAGCCCCTGCGGCCGCGCGAGGTCGCGAATGTTCGTGACGGCCGCGAACCGGCCGCGGCGATCCGCCGCGAGCCAAGTGCCGCCGGCTTGAAGGTCTCGGCCGCCGATGACGCGCGGGGCGTCTTCCCACCAGGCCGCGGCTTGCGTGGGGCGTGCGTGCAGCTCGTCGCGGTTGGCGGCCACGATGAGCGGATAGCGCGGCGCGACGCCGAGTGCGACGACGATGAGGCACATGCGCCCATGCTACCCGGCCGCCGCGAGCGGCTCGATGGGCCCGCGCTGCTCGAACAGCAGGCACGCCGGACAGGCCGAGCGCGGCAGCGACAGGATGTCGAACACGTAGCAGATCGAGCAGGCGTCGCAGACGGCGATGCCGAGCTCGTCGCCGCGGCGCATGCTCACCAAAAGGTTCCAGCCCCATTCGAACGACAGCGAGCTGCGCGGCACGAGCAGGTCGAACGTCTCGAAGCACTCGCAGAAGCGGTGCCCCAAATCGACGTTATGCTTCAGCGGCGGGCCCGGCGGCTGCTCGATCGAGATCAAGCCGTTTGCGAGCAGCAGGTTCGCGAACACCCCCGACTCGAGCGCCCGTTGCGGCGTGCGCACGAGCGGCCCGACGCGCGTCGGTGAGCGGCCGCGTTGCCGGCGAACCGGCGCCTCCGCGTACTTGAAGTAGCTCGTGTAGAGCTTACGAATCCGGTCGTCGTTCAAGCCCGTAAGGTAGCGAATCGTGCCGGTTCGAGCCTCGTGCCGGATCATTCTCATGGCCAAATCGAACTTGGCCTGTTCACCCCGATAACGGTCGTCGGTCGCCCTCATCTCCCCTTTCCCCGCGATTCGACCACATTGAGGACTTTATCCTACAAAAGCCATTAGTGGTAATTTACGCCCATATATGGCAAAAACACCCCAAAAAGAGTTCTGACCCCATGCCGAACAGCCGCGCTTTAGACCAGCTCCAACAGGTCCACGAGCTCAATCGAGCGTTCCTGGCTTTGGTCCAATTGCGGGCTCGCGAGGGGCGTGCGTGCTTCAACCTGCCGCCGAGCCTTCGCCGGGAGCTGGCGGGTGCGGCACCGCCGCTGCTCGAGGGCGTGGCCTGCTTTCCGCGCGCGCTATTTCGCGCCGAGCTCAATGTCGCCTCTGCGCAGCCGGGCGCCGACTTCGACGAAGCGGAGCACGACCTGTGTCTGTCAGTGCTGTTGGCGGCCCGGCACGCGAGCCGGCATAGCGCGTATCAAGCGCGACTACTCTTCGGCCTCGATGCCGCTAGCGTCGAGCGTTTGGGCGCCGCGCCGCTCGCCGAGCTCCAGCGGCTCGCCTCGCGGCCCGGCGTGCTCCAATGCGCCTTCAGCGAGCGGCATTGGTTCTGGCCGGGGCTGCTCACGGCCACGCGGCCGGAGCTGCGCCGGCAGCTCACGTTGATGGCGCTGCAGCCGGGCATCGCGCTCGACTGGCCGCAGCGCCGGCCGCCGCACGCGAGCTGCTAGCCCGAATCCGCGCGGCTCCGTGCCGCGCTGCGCGTCCACGCCCCGTACAATAGCCGCCCTCGGAGCATGCGCTCCCCGTGGGCACACATGGACGCGTTAGTCATCAAAGATCTGCGCAAGGTCTACAAGAACGGTGTCGAGGCGCTGAAAGGCATCGACCTCACGGTGCGCGAAGGCGATTTCTTCGCGCTGCTGGGGCCGAACGGCGCCGGTAAGACCACGGCGATCGGCATCATCACGTCGCTGGTTCGCAAGTCCGGCGGCTCGGTGAGCGTGTTCGGTCACGACTTAGACCGCGAGCGCGACGCCGCGAAAGCCTGCATCGGCGTGGTGCCGCAAGAAATCAACCTGAACATGTTCGAGCGCAACGACTACACGCTCGTCAATCAAGCCGGGTATTACGGCGTGCCGAAGCACATTGCGCAGGCACGCGCCGAGAAGTATCTGAAGGCGCTGCATCTGTGGGACAAGCGCACCGGCATCGCGCGCCAGCTGTCGGGCGGCATGAAGCGCCGGCTCATGATCGCGCGCGCGCTCGTCCATGAGCCGCGTCTCTTGATCCTCGACGAGCCCACGGCCGGCGTCGACATCGAGATTCGCCGCTCGATGTGGGACTTCATGCGGGAGATCAACGCGAAGGGCACCACGATCATCCTCACCACGCATTATCTCGAGGAAGCGGAAAGCTTGTGCCGCAACGTCGCCATCATCGACGAAGGCCGCATCATCGAGAACGATGCGATGGCCAACGTCATCGACAAGTTGCAGCTCGAGGTGTTCGTGCTGAGCTTGCTCGAGCGCGTTCGTGCGGCGCCCGTGCTCGCCGGCTATACGGTGCGGCTGCGCAACGAGCGCGAGATCGAAGTGGAAGTGGCCAAAGGGCAGGGTTTGAACGGAGTGTTCGCGCAGCTCTCCGCGCAAGGCCTGCACGTGACGAGCATGCGCACGAAGACGAATCGGCTCGAGGAGCTGTTCATTCGGCTCGTGGATAAGCAGGAGCGGAAGTCGGCATGAACGAGCTAGCGATCAAGCGCACGGGGGTAGAGAGCCCGAATCTGTGGCGCATCAATCTCGTGGGCCTCTGGACCATCGTGCGCAAGGAGACGCGCCGCGTCGTGCGCATCTGGATTCAGACCATCGTGCCGCCTGCCATCACGATGACGTTGTACTTCATCATCTTCGGCAGCCTCGTCGGCAGCCGCATCGGCTCGATGGACGGCGTGCCGTACATGACGTTCATCGCGCCCGGGTTGATCATGATGGCCGTCATCACCAACTCGTTCGCGAACGTGGTGTCGTCGTTTTTCTCGAGCAAGCTGATGCTGCACCTCGAGGAAATGCTCGTAGCGCCCTTGGCGCACACCACGATCGTGATCGGCTTCGTGGTGGGCGGCGTGGTGCGCGGCCTGCTCGTGGCCGCGCTCGTGGTGGTGGTGGCCTTGTTCTTTACGGACCTGCAGCTGGCGCATCCGCTCATCACGTTCAGCACGATCGTGCTCACGGCCGTCGTGTTCTCGATTGCCGGGCTATTCAACGCGATTTTCGCCAAGTCGTTCGACGACATCTCGATCATCCCTACGTTCGTGCTCACGCCGCTCACCTATTTGGGCGGCGTGTTCTTCTCGATCTCTCTGCTGCCGCCGTTCTGGCAGAAAGTAGCGCTCGCCAATCCGGTGCTCTACATGGTGAACGCATTTCGTTACGGCATGCTCGGCTCGTCCGACATTCCGATCGGCGTGGCGTATCTCATCATGATCGGCTTCGCCGTAGTGCTGTTCGCCGGAGTGCTCGTGATGCTGAAGCGCGGCAACGTGGGGACGTGACGTGTGCGGCCGGTTCGGGCTGTTCGTTACGCCCGAGGTGCTCGAGGAGTACTTCAACCTCACCGACGTAAGCGCGCCGCCCGAGCCGCGCTATAACCTCACGCCGGGCCGTGCCGTGGCCGCCGTTCGCGAGCACGACGGCCGGCGCAGGCTCGACGCGCTGCAGTGGGGCCTGATTCCGTTTTGGGCTTCGGATGCGAGTATCGGCCGCCGTCTCATCAACGCGCGGCTCGACGGCGTGGCCAGCAAGCCTGCGTTCCGCGAAGCGTGGCAGCGCCGGCGCTGCCTGATTCCGGCGAGCGGCTTTTACGAGTGGAGCGAGCCGCGCGACGGCCGGAAGCGGCCCTACTTCATCCGCGCGGGCGGTGCCGAGCCGCTGCTCGCGCTTGCGGGCCTATGGGAGCGCTGGCGCACCCCGGACGGCGAAAAGATCGAGTCCTGCGTGATCGTCACCACCGACGCCAACGCGCAGCTGAAGCCGATTCACGACCGCATGCCGCTGCTGATTCCGCGCGACGCGCACGCGCTGTGGCTCGATCCGCGCAGCACGTTGGACGATGCGTTGAAGATTGCCGAGCGGCCGCCGCCGCTCGACGTGCATCCCGTGGGGTTCGGCGTGAACGACCCGCGCAACGACGATGAGACGTTGATCGCGCCGGTGGCCGAGGCCGGCTGACGCCGGCTATTCCTGCACGATCACGAAGCGCCGCCCGGCATGGGCCAGCACGGCGCCGGTGGGCACGATGGCCACGACTTGCGGGCCCTCGGTGATCCGCTCGCCTTCCAAGTACTTGCGGCCGTTGATGAATACGAACCGGGCGCCGGGCTCAGCGCTGTACGCGTGCAGCTCGAGGCGCAGAGGCGGCAACACCACGCCTTCGGCCAGCAGCGCGGCCACGCTCGGGAGCGCAGCGGCGTCGGCCGGCAAGTCGAGCTGCGTGGGTTGCAGCGCCCCCGCGTCGGCCGGCAGATCGATGCGCGCGGCCGCCTCTGCGGGCGCGTCGGTTGGCGTCGTCACCGCGCTCGAGGCGGCCGCGGCCGCCAGCGACCGTTCGCCCTCCCCGGCACCGGGCGGGGCGCGCCGCTCCGCCGCGCGCGGCGGCGGCAAGTCCACGTTGCGCTCCACCGTAGGCGGGGCAACGGCGGCCGCGGCGGCCGGCGCGCGCGAGCTTTGCCACCACGCCGCGCCGAGCGCGAGCACCGTTGCGCCGAGCATCCCGATCACGATCAGCGCCCAGCGCGGCAGCTGCGGCTCCGGCGTGGCCATCGGCACCTGCGACAGGCCCGGCGCCGTCGAGCGCTGCCGCTCGTGCTCGGACTTGCGAAGTGCATCGAGGATGAACGACACGTCAGCGAGCTTCCATGAGAGCAGGCGTGTCGGGAAGGTCGAGCTCTGCCAGCATCGCGACCAACGTGCGCGCGCCGACGATGCCGTCGACCGAGAGCTGATGCGTGCGCTGATACGCGCGCACGCGTTGCTCGAGCGCGTCGTCATAGAACGTGGAGGCGTCCGCTTGCGGCGCCTGACCGTCGAGCTTCGCGAAGGTGTTGCGCAACCACCGCACGCCGGGGTCGTCGACGCCCGGCGACAAGTCGCGCAGCGGCGCGTCGCCGGGCCGCCACAGCAGCAGGTGGTCGCCGAACCAGTGATAGCTCAGCTCGGCGATCGGCAACTCGAAGCGGCTGCCGTTCGCGGCCAGCTTCGCGTGGTCGTAGCCGAGCGCCACCAGCACCACCGGGTGCTCGACGCCATCCGCCGTCACGAGCGACAGGATCGTGGGCCAGTTCACGCGCCTAAGCTCGCCGAGCGTGCCGCGGCGCTGAAACAGGCAGCGCAGTCCTTGCTCATGCGCCTGTACGCAGGGCTCGCCGCGCGCGGCGTCGTACTTCGCTCCCCAGAGCGCAAGCAGCTCGCCGATCGCGGCGTCCGTCGGCAGCGCGAGCTTCGGATCCTGTAGCAGCGATGCGAACGTCACGGGTTCGTGGGGCTCTGCGGGCGCGGCGCTCGCGGCGGGCGGAACCTCCACGCTCACCTCCGCGGCCGGAGGGGTGCTTGGCGCGCGTATGGCGCTCAAGAACGGCTCCGGGCTTGGCTCGGCCATTTGCGGCGGCGAGCCCAAGTTCGTAACGCCGAAGACGACGGCGGCCACGCCCGCAGTCGCCGTCGCGGCGGGCCACCACGGCGTCTTACTCCGTATGCCGAAGACTTCCGCCGCCGCGGCCGACACGAGCCGCGCATCGACGCTGCGCCGGTCGCGCGTATAGGCCGCGAGCAGCGCGCGATCGGCGATCACGTTGATGAGACGCGGAATTCCGCGCGCGCGCTTGTAGAGCGCTTGGATCGCCGATTTCGTGAAGACGTCGCTCTGCGCGCCTGCCACGCGCAGACGATGGCTCACGTAGGCGCGTGTGTCCTCCTTGGTGAGCGGCTCCAGGTGATAGCGGCCCGTGACGCGCTGCGCGATCTGCCGCATCTCAACTTGATCCAGCAGCTCGCGCAGCTCGGGCTGACCGATGAGGATGATCTGCAGCAGCTTCTGTTTCGACGTTTCCAGATTCGTAAGCAGCCGCACTTGCTCGAGCAGCTCGGGCGAGAGCGTTTGTGCTTCGTCCACGATCAGCACCACGCGCCTGCCTTCGGCATGCGCCTGCATCAAGTGCGCGTTCAGCACGTCGATATAGGCTTTTACCGTGCGCTCGGCCGGCGGCTGGCAGCGCAGCTCCTGCACGATCGTGGCCAGGAACTCGATCGTCGTGAGCTGCGGCGACAGAATCAGCGCGATGTCGGCTTTCGCGGGCAGCTGCTCGAGCACGCTGCGGATCAGCGTGGTCTTGCCGGTGCCCACTTCGCCCGTGAGCTGAATGAATCCGCCGCTTTCGGAAATGCCGTACAGAAGGTGAGCGAGCGCGTCGGTGTGGCGCGCGCTCATATAGAGGTAGCGCGGATCCGGCGTGATCGCGAAGGGCTTTTCGTTGAGGCCGAAGAACTCGGTGTACACGTTGCGCTCTTAAGGACGCTCCCGCGTTCGACCGCGCAAGCGCGCCGGCGTTCGCGCTATTGCACCTCGATCGTCACCACGCTCGAGGCGATGGGCGGGTCGTGCGGGATGTGCAGGTGATCGCCAAGCAGCATTTGCAAGGTGTGGCGGCCCGGCGGCAGGGTGAGCTCGACCTCCGTCTGGCCGCCGCCGAAGTGGCGGTGTTGCTCGTCATTCGGGATCGGCAGGGCCAGATTGGCGGGCAGACCGGTATCGACGAGCAAGTGGTGGTGACCCGCGTCGTTGCGGTCGACACCGGCCGGCGCGACGCCGATGCCCTTCAAGCCGAAGACCACGCGCACCGGATTCGTGACGCGAGCGCCGTCGGCCGGTTCGATGATGTAGGCCATGGCGCCGGCGGGGGCGGGCTTGCGCGTGAGCGCTGCGGCCGGGGCCGCCGGCGGTGTTGCCGGTGTCGCCGGTGTTGCCGCCGGAGGCGCGGCAGCGGGTGCAGACGGCTCTTGTTGGCCGCAAGCGAATAGCAATCCGCAGGCAAGGATCAAGGCGCCGGATCTAGGCATTTTTGGCCTCCCCGTGTCGTTTTCGGCCACTCTACCACGCGGCCGTAGGGCTATCGCTCGCGATAGCCCGTGACGTCCTGGATCTTGTCCGACATGCCGTCTTCCCACGTGCTCCAGCCCGACAGCATTCCGTACGGCGGGCGCGTGAGGAACGCCTCGATTTCGGCGAGCTGGCCGTCCTCGATCTTGAAGAACTCCAAAATCTCCCACGTCCACGGCTGCGCCGGGCCGGCGGTGTGCGGGCGCCCGTCGGGGCGCGTGAAGTTGCGCGTGCTGCCGGCCATGTGGTCGAAGAACGCGAACGCAGCGACGATGCCGCGCTCTTGATCGACGGCCACGTAGCGCCGGTCGCGGATGCGCGAGACGAAGTACAGCAATCCGGACTCGAACTGCTCGAGGCATGTCCACTGTCCCGAGTACCCGGTCGCCGTGCGCGGATCCGGCCGGGTCTCGCCGAGCGGCGTGGGCACGTTCGTGGAACGGCCGCCGTTCTCGATGCGGTCGCAACGCTCGTGAAACGGGTAGTCGCCTTGGCCGTCGTTGCGCTGCATGCCCGCGAAGTATTTGTCGGCCGTCTCGATCAGCTCGCTGCGCGACATGCGCTCGTTCGGCGGAATCGGCGTCGAGAACGCCGCGCGCGGCGAGCCGAGCGCTTCGACGCGCTGCGCGGTCATCGCGTTGCGCTCCACGATCTGCTCGATCTCCGTGATGCGCCCGTCCGCCACCTTCAAGCGCAGCGCCAGAAGCGCCGGCGTGGATTGAGCGGGATCGGCATGATCCTCGGTGAGCGTGGTGATCAGCGCGATCTGGCCTGCATCGGCGTCCGTGACGGCGAGCCGGTAGTGGCCGGCACCCTTCATGCTCTTCCAGAGGCCCTCGCCGAGCGGCAGTACCTGGCCGTTCTCGGTGAAGCGCACGTTCTGCGCGAGCGGCACCGCGGTCGGGTCGTCGGCGATGACGGCCGCGAAGTAGCGATCGACGAACCCTTCGAGGCACGCGCGATTACAACTCGCGGCGCGCGACTGCGTGCTCGTGACCACGCGCGGAATCGCCGCCACTTCGTTGCTCTGCGCGAGCGCTACGCCACTTTGTCCGGCCGCGGTCAACAAGAATGCGGCCGCGCTCACCGATAGTCTGAAGCTCATGAAGCCCCCCTTCTCGTCGTCTATGCGCTTTGGCGGCGCAACTCGTCGGGATCGAAGTCGTCGACCCCCGTGAGATCGAGCACGCGGCGGTCGAACGCGCGCACGGCCTCCGCCTCGTCCGGCGTGAGAATGCCGTTGCGTTCGGCCTCGTCTATTTGCCCCGGGATGTCCTCGGCCTTGATGTCGCCGGCGCGGCGCGCATCGAACACGCGCCGCTCGAGCGGCCGCACCTGCTCGGCGATCTCCATCGCCTGCTGCAGCAAGCCGATCTGGTTGCCGGGCTCCACGGTGGTGTAGGCGCCGGCCGCGAGCCGCTCGCGCGTGGGCGTGGCATTGATGATGAGCTCGACGATCTGCTGGCCGAGCTCGTCCGACGGCGCCGAGTATGTGCGGCCGCGCGGAAAGATGAACAGCCGCAGAACCGCGGCCACCCAGCGGTTCGGGAAATTGCGCAACAGGCCGTGAAACTGCTCCTGCGTCTTGTAGAGCAGCGTGCGGCACGCCCATTCGACGAGCGGCAGATCGTCGGCCGGCTCGCCCTGGTCCTGGTAGTGCTTCAGCACCATCGAGGCCAGATACAGATAGCTCAGGATGTCGCCGAGCCGCGCCGAGATCAGCTCGCGCCGCTTCAGCTCGCCGCCGAGCGTGAACATGGCGGCGTCCGTGATCAGCGCGAACGACGCGCTGTAGCGATTGATGTGCTGGTAGTAGCGGCGCGTGGGGCCGCCGACGGGAACGTCGGTGAAGCGCGCGAGCGTCACGGCCATCACGAGCGAGCGTGCTGCATTCGAGAGCCCGTAGCCCAAGTGCTTGAACAAGAGCCGATCGAACGCGACGAGGCCGGCCTCGCGGTCGGGATCGCGGGCGGCCTCCATCTCGGCGCGCACGAACGGATGGCAGCGGATGGCGCCCTGGCCGAAGATGATGAGGTTGCGCGTGAGAATGTTCGCGCCCTCTACGGTGATGGCAATGGGCACGGCTTCGTAGCCGCGCGCCAAGTAGTTCTTCGGCCCGAGCATGATGCCCTTGCCGCCGTGCACGTCCATGGCGTCGTTGGCTACGTGCCGGCCGAGCTCGGTGTTGTGGTACTTCAAGATCGCCGACGGCACGGCGGGCTTTTCGCCGTTCGTGATGGCCGTGCACGTGACACGCGACGCCGCCAGCATCGTGTACACATTGCCGGCCATGCGCGCGATGGCTTCGCCCACGCCGTGGAACTTGCCGATCGGCAAGTTGAACTGGCGGCGCAGCTTCGCATACGCGCCCGTGGCATACACCGCGGCTTGCGCGGCGCCGAGCGCATTGCTCGGCAGCACGATGCTGCGGCCCACGGCCAGCTGCTGCACGAGCATGCGCCACCCAAGCCCCGCCATCTTCGTACCGCCGATGATCGCGTCGAGCGGCACGAACACGTCGCGACCGCGCGTGGGCCCGTTTTGAAACGGGATGTTGATCGGAAAGTGCCGCCGGCCGATTTCGATGCCGGGCAAATTCGTGGGGATCAGGGCCGCCGTGATGCCGTACTCTTCCACGTCGCCGATCAAGTGCTCGGGATCGTAGAGCTTGAACGCGAGGCCGAGCACGGTGGCGATCGGCGCCAGCGTGATGTAGCGCTTGTCCCAGTTCAGGCGAATGCCGACGACCTCGCGGCCTTCCCATTCGCCTTTGCACACCACGCCGGTATCGACGAGCGCCGTGGCGTCGGAGCCGACGCGCGGCGACGTCAGCGCGAAGCACGGCACCTCTTCGCCGCTCGCAAGGCGCGGCAGCCAATGCTGCTTTTGCTCCTCGGTGCCGTAGTGCAGCAACAGCTCGGCAGGCCCGAGCGAATTCGGCACGCCGATCGTCGACGAGGCCGTGGCGTTACACGACGACACCTTGGCCAGCACCATGGAGTTCGCCAGCGGCGAGAACTCGAGGCCGCCGTACTCCTTTGGGATGATCATGGCGAAGAATTTGTTCGCCTTGATGAACTCCCACACGTTCGGCGGCATGTCGGCGAGCTCGTGCGTGATCTGCCAATCGTCGAGCAGCCGGCACAGCTCCTCGGTGGGGCCGTCGAGGAAGGCCTGTTCCTCGGGCGAGAGCTTCGGCGGAGGTAGATTCCTGAGCCGGCGCCAATCCGGCATGCCCGTGAACAGCTCGCCGTCCCACCACACGTTGCCGGCTTCGAGCGCTTCCTGCTCGGTCTTCGACATGCTGGGCAACATGCGCCGGTAAACGGCGAACAAGCGTCGCGTCACGTTGTCGCGGCGGATCGGCTCGAGGTTCAGCAGTGCGAGCAGCGCGAACAGTACGAGCAGCACGGTGTTCCAAACGAAGCCGCCGTCGCCGAACAGCCAGTACGCCACCAGCAAGGCGCCCAGCACGATCGTCGACGTCCGGAGGTCCGTGCGCCGGTAGGCGAGCGTGAGCAGCACGCCGATCAGGAGCACGAGCCAGATCAGCGTTTCCATCTAAAGGAGGTCTTCCACGCCGGCGCGTTCCTCGCGCAGCTCCGTGTCGGTGGCCGCCATCTTGCCGCGGCCGAACTCGTCGATGTCGAGCCCTTGCACGACCTGATACTCGCCGCGCACGCAACGCACGGGATACGAGTACACCACGCCTTCCTTGATGCCGTAGCTGCCGTCGGCGGCGACGCCCATGCTTACCCAGTCGTCGCCGGGCGTGCCGAGCGCCCAATCATGCACGTGGTCGATGGCCGCCGACGCGGCCGACGCCGCCGACGAAGCGCCGCGCGCCTTGATGATCGCCGCGCCGCGCTGCTGCACCGTGGGAATGAACTCCTCCCGATACCAGCTCTGCGACACGCGCGAAAGCGCGGGCGTTCCGCCCACCGTGGCGTGCGCCAGGTCGGGGAATTGCGTGGCCGAATGGTTGCCCCAGATGATCGCGCCGCGAACGTCGCTCACGTGGGTGCCCGCTTTCGCTGCGAGCAGTGCCTTGGCGCGGTTGTGATCGAGGCGCGTCATCGCGGTGAAGTTGCGCGGGTCGAGGCCTTTCGCGTTCTCGCGTGCGATGAGCGCATTGGTGTTGGCGGGATTGCCCACGACGAGGATCTTCACGCGCCGGTCGGCGACCGCGTCGAGCGCCTTGCCTTGTGCCGAGAAGATCTGCGCATTCGCGAGCAGCAAGTCTTTACGTTCCATGCCGGGGCCGCGCGGGCGCGCGCCGACGAGCAAGCCGTAGTGGATGTCCTTGAAGGCCACCTCGGCCTTGTCGGTGCAAATCACGCCCTGCAGCGTGTCGAACGCGCAATCGTCGAGCTCCATGGCCACGCCGTTCAATGCGCCGAGCGCCGGCGTGATCTCGAGAAGCTGCAAGATGATGGGCTGCTCCGGCCCGAACAACTGCCCGGATGCAATGCGAAACGCGAGCTGGTAACCGATTTGGCCCGCGGCGCCCGTGATGGCGACCCGCACGGGCGTCTTGCTTTTCTGCTTCATGGATGACGTCTGCCTCGACAAGAATGCTGTCCGAAAACGAAGGCGGGCCGAAATCTTACCACGCAGGTTCGAGCCGGCAGGCTCGCGGCTCAGTCGCCGTTGTCGGAGGCTTGTTTAGCGAGCCCGTGCTTACGCAGCAAACTGCGAAACTGGTGGTAGCTCAAACCCAGCACCTTTGCGGCCACCGTTTGCTTGAACTGCGCGCGCTCGAGCGCGCGCCGCAGCACTTGCCGCTCGAAGTCGGCAACGGCCGCGCGAAAATCGGCGGGCACGCCGTGATCCATTGCAGCGCCCGCGGCTGCCGGGAACGCGCGTTCCTCTTCGGCGTCGGGCGGCGGAGGCGGGTTGAACGGCGATGCAAACGGATCGAAAAGAATGTCGTTGATCGGCTGGTCCGGCGGCTCGCTGCGGTAGACGCTGCGCTCGACGGCGTTCTTGAGCTCGCGCACGTTGCCTGGCCAGCCGTAGCCGAGCAGCGCGGCTTTCGCGTCGGCCGTAAAGCCCGGGAAGAACGGCCGTCGCAGCTCCTTGGTGACGTTCACGGCGAAGTGGTACGCCAGCGTGTGGATGTCCTCGGGGCGCGCGCGCAGCGGCGGCACGTGGATCACGTCGAATGCGAGCCGATCGAGCAGGTCGGCGCGGAAGCGGCCGATCTCGGCGAGCCTGGGCAAGTGCTCGTTCGTCGCGCCGACGATTCTCACGTCCGTGCGAATCGTGTCGGAGCCGCCGACGCGCTGAAACTCGCCGTACTCGATGACGCGCAGAATCTTCTCTTGCATACGCGGCGGGATGGTGCCGAGCTCATCGAGCACGAGGGAGCCGCCGTTGGCTTGCTCGAAGCGGCCGATATGCGTGCGCGTGGCGCCCGTGAACGCGCCGGCTTGGTGGCCGAACAGCTCCGACTCGAGCAGCGACTCCGTGAGCGCCGCGCAGTTCACCTTGACGAGCGGCTGCTCCCAGCGCGGCGATAGATAGTGCAGGCGCGACGCGATGAGCTCCTTGCCCGTGCCGCGCTCGCCGATCACGAGCACGGGCTTCACGAGCTTGGCGGCCCGCGACACATGCTCGAGCATGGCCGAAAAGGCCGGCGCTTCGCCAATCAAACCGATGCTTTCGGGAGTCGTCGCGGCAGCGCTGGCCAAGAGGCACCAACTGTTAGTCGTTTAGGCGAAATCTTAGCCTAGTATCAAACTCACGCCCAGGTGCCGGCCGCCGAAAAAAGAAGCAAAACAAAAGTGCGTCAACGACTTAGCGGCGGCGAAAGAGTCTGGCACGGATTCTGCTTTGAGCTGCGCACTCACAACTAGAGGGCGGAACGCCATGGGTATCTTCTCGCGCTTCACGGACATCGTGAACTCGAACATCAACTCGATCCTCGACAAGGCCGAGGATCCGGAAAAGCTCGTGCGGCTCATGATCCAGGAAATGGAGGACACGCTCGTCGAGGTGCGCTCCACGGCAGCCCGCGGCATCGCCGATCGCAAGGAGATCACGCGGTCGCTTGCGAACCTGGAGGCCGAGGCGCGCGACTGGCAGGCGAAGGCGGAGCTCGCGCTCGACAAGAACCGCGACGATCTCGCCAAGGCCGCGCTCGCCGAGAAGGCGCGCGTGACCGCGGCCGCCAACGCGCTGCGTGCTCAGCATCAAGCGCTCGGCGAAGGCCTCGACAAGCTCAACGACGACGTCGTGCGGCTCGAGGAAAAGCTCGTCGACGCGAAGACGCGGCAACAGGCCATCCTGTCGCGCCAGCGCACGGCCACGGGCCGGCTGGATGCGCGCAAGCGCCTGCACAACGCGCGCGTGGACGACGCGCTGATTCGCTTCGACCAGTTCGAGCGGCGCATCGACGACATCGAAGCGCACGTCGAAGCGTTCGACATGGGCAGACAGAAGCCGCTCAAAGACGAATTCTCGGAGCTCGAGACTCAAGACGCCGTCGCGGCGGAGCTGCGTGAGCTCAAGTCGAAGCGTGCCGGCGCAAAACGCGGCAACGATCCGGCTTGAGTATGAATGCAACGCTTGCGGTCTTCGTGCTCGCGATCGTCTTCATGACGCTCGTCTTGCCCTTCATCGTGATCATGCACTACACGACGAAGTGGAAGGCCACGAAAGGTCTGTCCGACGATGAGCACAAGATGCTCGAGGATCTTTGGAAAGAGAGCCAAGCGATGCAGAGCCGCGTGAACGCGCTCGAGACGATTCTCGACAACGAGGTTGTGGACTGGAGAAAGAAGCAGTGAACGAGCCACTTCGCGAGCCCGGATTGATCAACAAGCTGTACCGCAATCCGCGGCGCGGCATGATCTTCGGCGTGTGCGCAGGTTTAGCCGAGTACTTCGGCTTCGACGTCACCGTCACGCGCGTCATCGTGGCCGTGGGAGCGTTCTTCGCTTTCCCGATCATCTGCATCATCTATCTGTGCTTGGGATTGCTGTTGCCGGTGCGCGCCTACACGGGGCCCGAGCCGAGGCAAAGCGACCCCATAGAGCGGCAAGTGCGGTCGAACCCGCACGATACGTTGGCCAACGTACGCTATCGGTTTCGCGATCTCGACGCGCGGCTCCAGCGGCTCGAGAAATTCGTAACGTCGAATCGATACACGCTCGAGCGCGAGTTTCGTAAGCTCGAGGAATAGGGATGATGCACCCTTTTGAATTTGCGCTGGCGCTCGTCGCTCTGGTGCTGATCTTCAAGCTGATCAGGTTGGCGTTGGTTCACAAGAGCGCCACGCCGCGCCGCGACGATGCCGGTAACGCCGATCTGCTCGAGCGGCTCAACAAGGTCGAGGAACGCGTGCGCGTGCTCGAACGAATCGTGACCGACGAGCGTTACGACCTGAAGCAGCAGTTCAAGGACCTCGACTCCTAATTCGCAGCCGGGGCCGGATTCGCGTCCCTATAGGCTCGGATCTGGTCGTTGAACGCCGCAGCCACGCCTTCCATCTCGGCGACGGCGGCGTTGTGCCGCGACACCATGAGCGACTTGAATTCCTCGGGCGCCTGCTCGCCCTCTGCCGCGAGCTCCGAGTCGATGCACGCCAGGAACTCGTTCATCGCCGTTTGGTACGCCTTCACCTGCGCTTGTGCGGCCAGCATCTGGTCCATCGTCGACGTTTTGCCGTCCGGGATCTCGACGGCGGCCGGGTTCTCGCAGGCCGCGGCCGCTACTAAAGCGTAGCTGCTCGCCACGGCGGCCACGAAACAGGACGTGAGCGCTCTCATGAGTACACCTCGCGGAAATAGACTTCTGTTGCGGAAAATCATACCGCAAACAGCGCCCGGTACTTGCCGCTGCCGGCCGATTCCGCGAGCAGAAGCTCGCAGAAATCGTCGGCCGTCATGGGGTCGCCGAACAAATGCCCTTGCGCAAAGTCACAGCCGTGCCGGCGCAGGAAGTCGAGCTGCGCTTCGGACTCCACGCCTTCGGCCACCACCTCGAGCCGCAAGCTGTGTCCCATCTTGATGATGGCGTCGACAATGGCGGCATCGTCGCGGTCGATGGCCACGTCGCGAACGAACGATTGGTCGATCTTCAGCGTGCTGATCGGAAACTGCTGCAGGGCGGATAGCGACGAGTAGCCGGTGCCGAAGTCGTCGATTGCGAGATGCAGACCCATGCCGTACAGCGCGTCGAGAATCCGCACCGTGCGCTCGGGATCCTGCATGAGCGTGGTTTCGGTGATCTCGAGCTCGAGCGAGGTGGGCGAGACGCCGTGCGCACGAAACGTGTCGCGCACCGAGTCCAGAAAGCGCCGCTGCTGAAGCTGCCGGAGGGACAGATTCAGCGACACGCGGCACGGCGACGGCACGGAGCGTTGCCACACGCGATAGTCGGCGCACACCTTGTTCAGCACCCAGTCGCCGAGCTGCAGGATCAGATTCGTCTCTTCGGCAAGCGGCACGAAGTCCGACGGCAGCACCATGCCGCGCTCCGGCAAATCCCACCGCAACAGCGCTTCGACGCCTTCGACGCGGCCGCTGGAAATCCGATACTTCGGCTGGTAGTGCAGCCGCAGCTCGTCGCGCTCGAAGGCGCGGCGCAGCTTGCTCTTCAGCATCAGCCGCTCGACGGCCTCGGTATTCATGTCGCTCGAGTAAAACTCGAAGCAGTTGCCGCCGGCCTTCTTCGCCTCGTAGAGCGCCGCATCTGCGTTGCGGATCAGATCGATCACGTTGTCGCCGTCGCGCGGATAAATCGCGATCCCCATGCTCGCCGTGAGGAAGATCTCCTCGCCGTGCACCTGGAACGGTTTGCCGGCGGCCGCGAGCAGGCGCGGCGCGAGCTCGTTCAAGTGCCGCTGCATGGCGTCCAACCGCTCGAAGCCCGTGAGCAGCACGGCGAACTCGTCGCCCGCCAACCGGCCGGCGTGCGAATTCTCGCCGAGCTCGGCGAGCACGCGGCGCGCGAAGATCTCGAGGCTCGTGTCGCCCGCGGCGTGACCGAACGTATCGTTGATGTCTTTGAAGCGGTCCACGTCGAGATAGAGCATCGCCACGTACTGTTGGCCGCGGCGCGCCCGCGCGATGGCCTGCTGCAGCAAGTGCTGAAACTGCATGCGGTTGGCGATCTTCGTGAGCGAATCGGTGCGGGCGAGATAGCGGATTCGCTGCTCGACGCGCTTGCGCTCGTCGATGTTGTGCGCCGCATATACCTTGCTCTGCACCGCGTCGTCGTCGTGCAGAACGTTCGCCACCGTGTACGAAACGCTCACCGTAGTGCCGTCGGGCCGAAGCACCGTGCCTTCGCGCGGGCGCGACGCAACGCCTTCGGCGCGCCGGCGATCGTTGGAGAGAATCAAGTCGTCGGCGAGCTTGCCCATCAACGCCGTCTCGGCTTGGCCAAACAGCTCGGCGGCGGCGGCGTTCGCCCGCTCGACGCGGCCGCCGGCGTCGGTGATCAGCAGCGCCTCGCCCATGCTCGACAGCAACCGGTCGAGGTAGTCGCGCGAGATGGTGCTCGAGCGCAGGTTGGTCTTCATGTCATTCACGGCCGCGGCCAGCTCGCGCAGCTCCGCCGTAGCGCCGAACGCGGTGGCGTCGAGCTCGCCGTTCGCGGCGTTGTGCAGCGACGCCGTTACGGCGCGCAGCGGCGCGGAAAAGCGGTCTACCACCTTGTTCACGAGCCAAAGTGCCACCGCGGTACCCGCGGCCACGGTAGTCAAGGTGAGCACGGCGAACACGGCCACGGGCAAGCGTCCCGCTGCCAACAGGAACAGGAGCAGGCCGAGCGCCGCGAGCACGCAGCCCGCAAGTGCGAGCACTGCGGCCATGAAACGGCGCTTCAGCGGCGAGTTGAAGAAGGTCGCGAGCATAATGGTGGGCTCGACTCGGTCGGCCATTTAGTTATTGTTATCGAGATGGCCTGCAAACTTAAGGCAGTCTAGTACAGAGGACGCGTTTGCCGCACGCTGTGGCTCGATTCGACCCGCCGCGGGGCTTGAGGCACCGCCACGTGCAATCGCTGCTGGCCGGCTGGCCATGGCGGCAGCGCTGGCTGCGCCGGCGCGCGGCCGCCTTGCTGGCCGCATCCCGCGACGAGATCGTGGACTGCGGCGACGGCGTCCGCTTGCTGGGCCACTACAGCGCGCAAGCGCGTGAATCCAAAGGGCTTGTGGTGCTGCTGCACGGGTGGGAAGGCAGCGCCGCGGCGAGCTACGTAGTGTCCGTCGGCGGCCTGCTCTACGACGCGGGCTACGCGGTGTTCCGCTTGAACTTCCGCGACCACGGGGACACGTTCGCCCTGAACCGCGAGCTGTTCCATTCGTGCCGCATCGACGAGGTGGTGGGCGCACTGGCGGCCATCGTCGCGCGGGCCGAGCGTGCCTTTCTCGTGGGCCATTCGCTCGGCGGCAACTTTGCGCTGCGCGCCGCGGCGCGCGCACCGGCGGCCGGTATCCGGCTCGCGAAGGTCGTGGCCGTCTGCCCGGTGCTGCACCCCGCGAGCACGATGCGCGCGCTCGAGGACGGCCTGTGGATCTACCGGCAGTACTTCCTACGCCGCTGGCGCCGCAGCCTGCTCGCGAAAGCGGCCTGCTTTCCGGAGCTCTACGACTTCGGCAACTTGCGCCGCTTCCCCACGTTGACGGCGACCACGGAGTTTTTCGCGAAGCGCTATGCCCGCTTTCCGGATCTCGACGCGTATCTGAACGGCTATGCCATCACGGGTAACGCGCTGGCGGGCCTGGCCGTGCCGGCCAAGCTGATCGCCGCGGCCGACGATCCGGTGATTCCGATCGCGGACCTCGACGATCTCGCGACGCCGGCGGCGCTTTCGGTGGAAGTAATGCAGCACGGCGGGCACTGCGCGTTTCTCGAGGACTATCGCTTGCGCAGTTGGCTCGATCGCACCGTGCTTGCGGAGCTCGAGGCCGCTAGCTGAAGCCGCTCAAGGCTGGCGCTTTTCCTGGAACGTGACCGGCGGCGCGCCGCTCGTGACTTTGATCTCGCCTTCTATCACGGCGCCTTCGGCCACGGCGATGGAGTGGCCGGCCAGGCTGCCGCTCACCCGTGCGCTGCCCAAGATTTCGACGCGCTGTTTCGAGACCACGTCACCCTCGACGACGCCGGCGACGACGATGTCCGTGGCCTTCATGGTGCCAACCCAGCGGCCGCTTTCCGCCAGCGTCAACGGCCCGTCGATGTCGCAGTCGCCTTCCACCGTGCCGCAGAACACGTAGGCCCCCTGGCCCGTCACCGTGCCGACGATCTTCGTCGACGCCGCGACGTAGGTCGTGGGTCCTTTGGTGGTGTCCTGGATGCGTCTCTTGAACTTGAGCATTACGTGTCTCCGGCGGCAGCGGCCAAGGTACCCGAAAAGAGCGAACGAGAATGGCAGCAGAGTGGCAAATTTTGTCGCACAGCCGCTGTGACGGCGCTCACGCCGTGGTCGTGCAAGCCTTTGTTTTTTCTTAACGAGGCATCGTTGGCACGTGGTTTGCTTGCCAATCGAGCTGGCGAAAACGGGGCACGACGATGGACGGTGCGGTCGAAATCATCGCAGTAGTGTTGAGCGACGCTCACGAGCGGCGCTGGCGCGCGGGCGAGCTCGGGCGAGGCGCGCAGTGCTTGGTGCGGCGGCCCGACGGCCGGGTCGCGCTCGAGCCCGTGGAGTCGGAAGAGGAGTTCGAGCGCACCACGCGGACCACGGGCTGTTTCCGCCGCGGCAAGCCGATCCACGATCCGTATACGAACGAAGTGATCGGCTATGAGATGGAGCAGGTGCCGCTACTGCGCGCCGCGGCGGACGCGCCGGTCAGTAGCCGTAACCGAGATGCTTGATATCGGCAACGAGGCCGTTCTCGAGCCGCACTACGCGCATGAGCTGATGCGGGCCTAGGTTGTAGGTCCACTCCTCGATCAGCACCTCTTCCACCACGCCCGGAAACACGCGGCCCAGGTCGGTCACGTAGCTGCGCGTTTGAACCCGCGTCTGCACGGATGCCGGCTCGCCGCAAAAGCGCAGCATTTTCTCCGCGGGATCGCCGCGCGTGATGATGCGCGTGCCGCAGCGAAACGCGTGGGCCGGAGCCGCGGCCAGGAGCAGCAGCGATGTGACGAGCACAGCGCGGGCGGTTTTCGACGCCATAGGATTGAACCTACGCCGAATCACCTCAACCGGCAATCGGCGCCCCCTATAATGCCGCGCATGTCATCTTCACGTCTCGAGTGGCTGCGTGACGGCGGCCGCGCCGAGCTGATTCGCGACGGCCTGCGCGGCGTCGAGAAAGAGAGCCTGCGTGTCACGGAACGCGGGGCGCTGTCGCGCCGCCCGCATCCGACGAGCCTTGGCGCGGCGCTCACGCATCCCTTCATCACCACCGATTATTCGGAGTCCTTGCCGGAGCTCGTCACGCCGCCGCAGCGCACGCAGTGGGAGACGCTCCAGTGTCTGTGCGACCTGCACGCGTTCATCGCGCGGCGGCTCGACGGCGAGCTGCTCTGGCCGGCCAGCATGCCGTGCGACTTGCCCCCCGACGATGAAATTCCGATCGCGGACTACGGCCCTTCGAATCTCGGCCGCATGAAAACGGTGTATCGCCGCGGCTTGGGCTTTCGCTACGGCCGCGCCATGCAAGCGATCGCCGGCGTGCATTTCAACTATTCGTTGCCGGCGAAGTTCTGGCCCGAGTATCGCGAGCACTTGGGCCGCACGGAGCCGCTGCAGGATTTCAAATCGGCCGAGCTCATGGGGCTCACGCGCAACTATCGCCGCTGCGCATGGCTCGTCACGTATCTGTTCGGCGCGTCTCCCGCGCTGTGCCGTTCGTTCCGGCCCGACGGTCACGAGCTTCTCACGGAGCTCGATTCCGCAACGTGGTACGCGCCGTTCGCCACGTCGCTGCGCATGAGCGATCTCGGCTACCGCAACAAGACGCAGGCGCGGTTGAGCATCGGGGCCAACTCGCTGGCCGAGTACTTCGCCGGCATGCGCAGCGCGGTTTCGACGGAAGAGCCGCGTTACGCGGCCATCGGCGTGGTGGTGGACGGCGACTACCGGCAACTCAACGCCAACGTGCTGCAGATCGAGAACGAGTACTACAGCACGATCCGGCCGAAGCCGAGCAAGGCGAGCAAGCGCCGTCCGCTCGTCGCGCTGGCCGAGGGCGGCATCGAGTACGTCGAGGTGCGCACGCTCGACCTGAACAGCGCCGATCCCGTCGGCATCAACCAAAGCGAGCTGCGCTTCGTCGAGGCGCTGCTCATCCATTGTCTTTTGAGCGAGAGCCCGCCGATCTCGACGGCCGAGCAGGCCGAGATCGACGTGCGCGATCTCACGGTTGCGCGCGAAGGCCGCCGCCCGAACCTCGCGATCGTGGCCGGAGGGCTCGAGCGGCCGCTGCGCGAGCACGGGCTTCAGCTGCTCGCAGGCGTTCGCGGCGTCGCGGAGCTGCTGGACGCCGGCGCCCAGGGTTACGTGGCCGCCGTCGACGCGGCCGCCGAGGCGCTGCGCGACCCGAGCCGCACTCCGTCGGCCGCGCTCCTCACGGCGCTGCGCAGCGAGCAGGCCAGCTTCTTCGAGTACACGCTTCAGCTCGCGCACACGCACGCGGCCTACTTTCGCGACTTTGCGCTCCCCGAGGAGCGCGAGCGGATGCTCGCCGACACGGCGCGCCGGTCGCTCGAGGAGGCCGAGGCCCTGGCGGGCCGCGACTCCCAGCCGTTCGAGCGGTATCTTGAGGACTACTTCGCCCAGGCGTCCACGCAGGTGGCGGTTTTGTGATTCCGTTAACCGCGGCCCTAGGCATCCGGCGCGGATACTGGTGCTCCTAGGCCTACTCGAGACGGGCATGAAGACGGTGTTTTGGCTGGCTCTCGTTGCCGGCTTTGGCGGCACGCTGGCGGGCGCACACTTCGTGCCGTGGCTCGCGCATGCGCGGCTGCCGTCGCACACGTCGGTGGTCGCCAATGGCGGCCGCGCCGAGCAATTCCTGATCCGTCTGCCCGCGGACCGCATCGCCGCCACCGATACGCAAGTCGGCGGCTTGCGGGCGGCGACCACGAGCGGTGCGATGTTCATGCCGGCGCGCTTCGTGGCCGAGGCGCTGCTCGTGGAGCATTTCAAGGTTCGCGACGCGGCGGGCAGCGTCGTCGGCGTAGCCGCGCGCCACTGGACCGGCGGCAGCAGCGGTGCCACGACTACCTGGTCGGTGTTGATTCCGAGCCGCGGCGCATTCGTCATGAGCGCGCCCGGCGAGGGCGCCGGCGTGGTCGAGACCGCGCTGCGCGCGAAGGGCTTCAGCGCAAGCGAGGCGTGGACCGGCGAGGCCGTCGTGCCGATGACGGCGCGCGACAGCGCCGGCGTCATGGCAGCGGGCACCGGCGAGTTCGAAGATATGGCGGGCACCTACACGGAGGCGTGGACCATCACGGCCGTCGATGAGAACGGCGAGCTGAGCGGCACCATCGAGCTCAGCACGGTCACGAGTCGCCCGCAATGAAATACTTGTTCGTCGCTATCGTCGGTCTGCTGCTCGGCGCCGTCGCGGCCGGCGCGGTGCTCTACTACAACCCGCTGTCGCAGCGCGCGGCGGCAGCGCCGAGCTCGACGGGCCGGGTGCTCCGCTACTCGTTGCCGGACAGCGTGCTCGAGCTCGCCGTGGGCGAAGACGCGCGGCTCTTCGGCCAGGACACCGGCGACGACAGCCTCTGGGAAGAAACGATCGACCGCACGGCCGTGCTCGGGCTGGTGCTGAACGACGCTGCGGGGCAGCCCGCGGCCGTTGCGAGCCGGCTCATCGCGACGTCGGCCGAAACCAACCTGCTGCTGCGCGGCGTGCTGCTCACCGATCATTGGCTCGTCACGATTCCCAACGAAGGCACGTTGTTCGTGCGCGCGGAGTCGAATGCTTGGCCGTTCCTCAAAGAATCGCTGCTGCCGGTTTGGTACTTCGACCGTCCTTGGGAAGGGCCGGCCGAGTATTGGCCCACGGTGGGCCCGGGCTTCGACGACAGCGGCGTCGTGGTCGGCATTTCCGGCCTGCTGCGCGACAGCGTGGGCAGCGCCGTGGAGCGCTATGAGCTCTCTGCGCTCGATCGCGACCAAGAGCTCGCGATTGCGACGGGCGAGCTTCATCTGAAGCTTTCCGGCCCGCAGGTGGCAGCTCAGCAGTAGCTCAGCCGGCGAGCGCCACGAGGTCCACGCCCGCGTCGCGAAGCACGTCGGCCTCGATTCGCGCTCGATTCGCCACTAGCTTCTTGCCCGCCATGAACACGCGCGGGCTGTTCACGGCGTCCACGGCGAGCAACTGCCCCGCGCGCAAATAGAACGCTGCGAAGCTGCGCTCAGCCGGATCGCCGCGCAGCACCACCTGGTCGTAGCCCGTCGACAACCCGGCAATCTGCAGCTTCAAGTCGTATTGGTCGGACCAGAACCACGGCACCTCGGAATAGGCGGCGGGCGCGCCGACGAGCGTCGCGGCCGCTACCTTCGCCTGGTGGATCGCGTTCGGCACGGATTCGAGGCGCACGCGGCGCTCGAGCAACGGAATGGGATGGTTCGTGCAGTCGCCGGCCGCCACGATGCAGGGGTCCGCCGTGCGCGCGAGCTCATCCACGACGATGCCGTTATTGCATTCGAGGCCCGCGGCCGCCGCGAGCTCCACGTTCGGCACGATGCCCACGCCGATGATGACCGCGTCGCAGGGAAAGCGGCGCCCGTCCGCAGTTTCCACGTCCGTGACGCGTGTGGTGCCGTGCAGCGCCTTGACGGCCGCGCCGCAGTGCAGCGCGATGCCGGCCGCGCGATGCACCGATTCGTAAAACGACGCCACCTCCACACTCACCGCTCGCGACATCACGCGGTTCGCGGCCTCGAGCACCGTGACGTCGAAGCCGCGCTGCCGCGCGACGGCAGCGGCTTCGAGGCCGATGTAGCCCGCACCGATGAGCAGCACGCGCGCGCCGGTGGTCAGCGACCCGGAGATCGCGTCCACGTCGGAGATCGTGCGCAGGTAGTGCACGCCGGCGAGCGCCTTGCCCGGCACGTCGAGCGTGCGCGGCCGGCTGCCGGTTGCCAGCAGCAAGCGGTCGTAGTCGAGCGTGCGGCCGTCGTGCAAGCGTAGCCGCCGGCTCGCAGGCTCGAGCTCTTCCGCGCGCACATTGAGCTCGAGCGCTACGCCCTTCTCGGCGTAAAACGCCGCGGGACGCAACCCCAAGCGTTCGCGCGGCAGCTCGCCGGCGAAGTACTTCTTCGACAGCGGCGGGCGCTGGTACGGCAGATACGGCTCGTCGCAGAGCAAGGTGATCGGCCCCGCGAAGCCCTGCTGGCGCAGCGACTGCACGGCTTGTGCGGCGGCTTGGCCGCCGCCGACGATCACGAGGCGTTCGGTCATCGAATGCTATTTCCGCAACGGGGCCGCGATTCTAACCCGAGCACGGTTCCTGTGCGTTTCGCCTAGTTTCGCGCATGGCTGCGGTGCATTCGGCCGCGCTAGCGTGACGCTCGTGCTAAAGCAACGTCACGAGAAACGGCTCGGCTGCGCTTTGACGGACGCGTTCGCGGCGCTCGTCGACGTTGCCGCGAAAGGCCGCTGGGGCGGCAACGCCATCGTGCTCGGCACGATGCTGCCGCCGCCCGGCTGTCACTACGAGCAGCAGCGCGGCAACGTATTGCGCCGCGGCAAGGTGCTCGCGTGCTTGCGTCCCGTGTCGATCACGCTCCAGGAGACGCTGCTCGATCCGCCGTGCTGCGTGAAGCTGCGCTTGCACTGGCGCATCGAGCCCATGGACGACGGCACGTGCGTGCTGCTCGATGCGCGCTATTCGTTGAACGGTGCCGCGGCGCTGCGCCGGCGCCACTGGTATGAGCGTATCCACGGCCACTGTGCGCGAATGCTCACCGCGCTCGAGTTGCGTGCCTCGCAAGCCCAAGAAACGTGAAGCGGTTTGCAGTTTACGCGCCCGCGGAATCTATACTCAAAGACAACCGAGGTTGCGGGAGAGGCGCTTGCGCACCCCATCGGATCGGGTACATACCGTTGCGAGTCTCCAGGAGTTCTTCAAGGATTCCGTCGAGGCCGCGATGGCCAAGCAGGGCGTTGCGGCCGACGATCACACGGCCTACTACGTCGTCAATCTCCTCACGCTGTTCGCGCGGCACGAAACGCTCTACGAGAGCGGCAAGCCCGGCCCAGGCCTGCAGCCGCTCGCGCTGCTGCTGGCCGCTGCGGCGGAGTCACCGAGCCGCGAAGAGCGCAACGCGATGCTGCGCCGCGTCGGCGACACGTCTTTGTTCGTGGCCGGCTTCTTGGGCGACGGGTTTGCGCGCAAGCTCATCGACGTGGACTACTACATCGACATGGGCGGCGCCGCGTACGGGCGCTTGTCCGACAACGTGCGCGGCACGCGCGACGGCCGCGCATTCGGCGCCGTGTTCGCGGAGCTCGCGGAGAAGTTTCGCGACTTCGTCGACGTGCTCGCCGAGATTCGCGACTCGGGCAGGGCCGCCGCGATCGACGTGCTGCGCTTGTACGAGATCTGGCTGCGCACGGGCAGCCGGCGCGCCGCGCGTCTCTTGCGCGAGCACGGGCTCGAGCCGAACGCCACGCTGAACGTGGCGACGCGGCATTAACCTATGCTGCTGCACAAGCTCGAGGCGATGCTGCACGAGCTTTACGCCCTCGATGTCGGCTATGCCGTCAGCGATTTTCTGATCACCGATCCCGACGTCATGCGCGCTCTCGACGCCGGTGGGCGCACGGTCGACGAGAAGCTCTTGATCGCCGAAGCCGATGGCGAGGCCGACGTGGCGCTGTACCTCGAGCGCGAGCTGCTCGAGCGTCTCGACCGCCACGATCCGCTCAAGAAGCTCGACGGCGACAATCTTGCCGACTTCTGGTCGGCGCTCGAGGGCGTAAGCCACTTCACGTACTACGCGTGGAATGCGGCGCGCGACAAAGTGGTGTCGCTATTCGAGCTCGAGCTGCAAGCCGAGGTGGACAAGTTCGTCACCACGGCCATGCTGCTACGGGAGCAGACGGGCCGCGACGCCGACGGCCTGCACGGCTGGCTGTTCGACTCGCCGACTCTGGCCGCCGAGCTCGGCGAGGATGAGCGGGAGCGGTACCGGCGTGCGAATCGGTATGCCGCGAAGTATTGCCGGCGCTTATTGCAGCGCACGCGCGGCAGCGACGACGATTCTGCGGCGCAGCGGGAGTTGCGGCATTTTTACCGGTTGTCGCAGGGGTCGAAACTGGCGCATATCGATGCGCGTTAGGCCCCGAAGCCAGGCGGTGCCTGAAAGCCCCCGAGCTCTTGTGCGATAAGCCGGGCCACCTCGATGGTGGTGCGATCGCCATATTCAGGACCGACGATCTGTAGACCGATTGGCAGCCCAGCGTTCGACAATCCGGTGGGAAAAGCCGTGCTTGGCAAGTAGGCGACCGTGGCAACGCCTACCCAAAAGTAATGCTCGTAGTGGGACGTCTGTGCGCCATCGACGGCGAGAGCTCTCTCGAGCTTGGGCCGGTGATCATGCTCGTAGGCCGTCGTTGCGGAAATCGGACAGATCACTACGTCCCAATCGTCAAAGAACGCGCCCCACCGTAGTCTGTAGCTCGTACGCGCTTCGTTGTAGTCGGACCAGCTTCGATGATCGAGCACGCGAGCGCGCGTGAGTACCGCCAACGGCGACTGGTCGTTCGCGTCGAGCTCTGCAGCCCAACCTTTAGTCACGGAATAGTAATCGTCGGGGAGATTAACGAGAGCTGCCGATCCCAGCAGGCTCAGATACGTGTCGTGCATCTCCCTCGCAGAGATCTCAGGGCGCGCTAGATCAGACACCACCGCGCCGGCGCGAGCAAGAGCTTCTCCGACTTCCTGCACACGATCCGAGATCTCGCGCGAGGTAGGAAAGGAATTTTCGTTCGGCCAAATCGCAACGCGTAAGTCGCGCAAGGTGCGCGCCTTCGGTTGCGGAAGCTCCAGTCTCCAGGCCGACGACCGGAACCGGTCAGCACCCGCTACCACGTCTAGAGCCAGCTGCAAATCTTCTGCCGTTCGCGCCATTGGCCCGACGACATTCAGATCCGGTTCGGCTACGACGCCTGCAGGGTTGTGGCCAAGCGTTGGCACGATGCCGTAGGTGGGCTTGTGTCCGTACACACCACAGAAGTGAGAGGGATTGCGAATCGATCCGCCGACATCGGAGCCGAATTCCAAGCCAGTCAAACCGGCTGCCAGCGCAGCGGCCGATCCGCCGGAAGATCCGCCCGGCGATCTTGCCGTATCCCAGGGATTGTTGGTTGTTCCGTAAATGTCGTTGTAGCTCTGCCAGTCTGCGAGTCGCAGCGGCACGTTCGTCTTCCCCATGAAATGAGCGCCGGCTGCCTTTAGGCGCTCGACAACCGTTGCGTCATTTTGAGCGACGTTGTTCCGTTGCGCCGGCTCGCCCCAGGTAGTCGGCAGTCCGGAAACATCGAAGGCTTCTTTGATCGTCATCGGCACGCCGTGCAGCAAACCCAAGCGGTTGCCGCGTGCGAGCGACGCATCGGACAATCTCGCCGCCGCCAGTGCGCGCTCGAAGTCCCTCGTCACGACGGCATTCAACGCTCCATCGAATCGCTCGATGCGCTCGATGTAGTATCGAGTGAGCTCGACCGAGCTGAGTTCTTTCCGCTGAATCAGTCGCGCCAGGTCGGTGGCCGACGAGAAAGCCAGCTCACCTGATGCGAGCGCCTTCTGCGCAGAGGTGATGGAAGGGACGCAGAATGAAACTGCGGCGCCGCTGGCCGCGCCAAGAACGTCACGCCTAGAAATCGGATTCATGGTTGCCCCGGTCCGGCGAGGCGGGAAGTCTAGCGGAAAGATGAGTGGCCGCAAGCCTCGGTCTGATGGCGTGCTCGAAGCACAGCAGCCTCCGTAAATAGCTGATCTGTATTAGTAAAGCTCTTGATAGCTGTATACAATGGGTGCTGGCTCAGTCTGAAATTTCAGGGGCCGGCTCTCCCGACTGCTGAGCCTCCGAT
>CAMPKU010000016.1 GCA_946887385.1 uncultured Gammaproteobacteria bacterium | reverse complement strand
ACCCAGTTTTCTGCCTGTCTGGGGGGCTGGTATTTTTTTATACGCCACAGTCCCTGAACGCCCGCGCGCGCGCGTCCGGCGCGCGCGCGCCCCGGAGAGCCCCCTTTCGAGACTGCTTCCCTCGCTGTTGCGCGTGGTGGTGCTACTTCACAGTCATCGTCGCCGCCGTGCAGCCGACGGCGAAGATCGGGATCGGGGCGTAGAAGAGTAGCTCGCCGGTCGCGCCTTCGGTGGCGCCGGCGACGGTGAGGAACGTGCGGATCTCGAAGCCGCCCTGCCCCGCGTCGCGCAGCGTCTCCTCGTCGCTGTACGACGTGAGCGCCTCGCGATCGTTCGCGAGAAAACGGCGCAGGAACTCGCGGTCCCAGGCCTCGTTGATCGTGCCGGAGTCCGGCGTGGCCGGCCAATGCGAGATGCCGCCCGTGCCGACGAGCGCGATGCGCTCGGGCTGCGCGTCGCACGCGCGGCGCAGCGCGCGGCCGAACTCGTAGGCGCGCTTCAGCGGCGTGAGCGGCGGGCCCTGGCAGTTCACGTTCACGGGGAGCACGGGCACGTCGTAGCGCGGCGTGAGGAAGTGCAGCGGCACCATGATGCCGTGGTCGAATTTCCACTCCTCGGCGTAGGCCACGTCGATGGTCTCGAGCAGCGCTTCGATCATGCGCCGCGACAGCGCCGCGTTGCCGGGCACGCGCCGTCGCGCGATGGCGAGCCACGCTTCGTCCTCGATGGGGCCTTCGTAGAAGTCGGCCATGCCCACGCAATAGGCCGGCATGTTGTTCATGAAGAAATTGGCGAAGTGCTCCGCGGCCACGACGATCAGCGCGTCGGGCTTCGCCGCCTCGAGGCGCTCGCGCAGCTCGCCGAGCTTGGCGTAGAACTCATCGCGCACGCCCGGCTCGGCGCGGGCCGCGCGTCCCGTGATGCCGGGCGCATGGCTGCAGACGCCGGCGAACACCAGGCTCATCGCTCACGGTCCTTCAGCATGCTGTAGAGCCCCGCGCGCACAGGGCCGTGCCGGCGTACGCCCTCGCGCATGGCGTTGATGTAGACGTCCCACGGCTGGCCGAGCAGCGCGGCATAGTGCATGAGGATCTGGCCGTTCACGCCCATCACGTACAGCAAGCCCACGTCGCCGGTCTCGAGGGCCGTGCGCTCCTCGGCCGACAGCTCGTACTCGTCGAGCAGGCCGGCTTTGTCGGCTTGGAAACGCTTGCGGACGCCGGGGTCGCGATTGAGCTGATACAGCAGCTTCTGCACGTAGTAGAGACTCATCGCACGCTCAGCGGCCCAGCGACGGGATGCGGTGCGTGCCGTGGGCGACGCACACGTTCTTCGTTTCCATGTAGAAGTCGAAGCTGTAATCGCCGCCGTCGCGGCCCATGCCGCTCGCTTTCATGCCGCCGAACGGCGTGGGCAAGTGCCGATTGTTCTCCGAGTTCACCCACACCATGCCGGCCTCGAGGCCGCGCGCAAACCGGTGTGCGCGCCCCACGTCGTTGGTCCACAGATAGGCGGCCAAGCCGTAGCGCACATCGTTGGCGAGCGCGAGCGCTTCCTGCTCGTCGGCGAACGGAATCACCGTGAGCACCGGGCCGAAAATCTCTTCCTGCGCCACGCGCATGGAGTTGTGCGCTCCGGCGAACACCGTGGGCTGCACGTAGTTGCCGCCTTGCGCGGCGGCATCGCCGCCGACCGGTATCGCCACGCGCTCGCGCCGCGCCAGATCGAAGAAGCCGCGCACTTTCGCCACATGCTGCGGATGGATCAACGGCCCTACCTCCGTCGCAGGATCGAGGGGATGGCCCACCTTGAGGTTGCGCACGCGCGCTACGACCCGTTCCGTGAGCTCGCGCTCGATCGATTGCTGCACGAGCAGCCGGCTCGACGACGTGCAGCGTTCGCCGTTCAAGCTGTAGATCATGAACACGACGGCGTCGAGCGCACGGTCGAGATCGGCGTCGTCGAACACGACGACGGGATTCTTGCCGCCGAGCTCGAAATGCAGGCGCTTCAGCGTGGGAGCGGCCTGCGCCATGATCGCGCTGCCCGTGGCGGACTCGCCGACGAACGCGACGGCGCGGATGCTCGGGTACTCGGTGGCAGCCTTGCCCGCCGTCTCACCGAAACCATGCACGGTGTTCAGCACGCCGGCCGGCAGCCCGGCCGAGGCGGCGATCTCGGCGAGCAACGCCGCGGTGATCGGGCTCCACTCCGCCGGCTTGTGCACCACCGTGCAGCCGGCCGCGAGCGCGGGCGCAATCTTCCACGTCGAGAGCATGAACGGCGTGTTCCACGGCGTGATGGCCGCCACGGGGCCCACGGGCGAGCGCAGCGTGTAGTTCACGTGCTCGCGCGCCGGCAGCGACAGGCCGCGGTCGGCTTCGGGGGCTTTGTCGGCGAAAAAGCGGAAGTTCTCGGCGCCGCGCTTCGCAGCCGCCGCCATGAATCGGATCGGCTGGCCGGTGTCGAGGGACTCGAGCAGCGCGATCTCCTCCGCACGCGCTTCGATCGCATCCGCAATCGCGTGCAGGTGCTCGCGGCGCTCGCCGCCCGGCAGGTCGCGCCACTTCGGGAACGCACGCTGCGCGGCTTCCGCCGCGGCCGCAACGTCGGCCGCGTCGCTCTCGGCCACGGCGGCCAGCAGCCCGCCGTCGATCGGCGAGCGCGTTTCGAACGTCTTGCCGGACTGCGCCGGCCGTTCGGCGCCATCGACGAAGTTGTGCACGCCGCCTTGTCGATAGCGCTCGAGATACCGCTCGGCCTTCGCCGCGTTGCTCTCGAACGACGATGCGGAGCTCATGGCGGGCTGCCGCGCCGCTTCACGTGCTCGTGCAAGTTGTTCTTCTTGAAATTCAGCACGGGATGAAACTCCTGCACGTTCAGCGAGATCGCGAGCGGACTTCTGTCATACAGCGGCGCCAGGTGGTTGGTGAGCTCCGCGAACAACTGCTCGGCCGCGCGCTGCTGCACGTCGAGCGGCCGCCCATGGCCGATCAGCGCCGTCACGTGCACGAAACCGTTGTCGGGCGCCCGGTCGGCGATGCGGTACGCGTCGGCACGGTGCGCGCGCACACGCAGCCCCCCGAGCGGAAAGACGCCGGTGCCGAGCGCGCACGCGTGAAGCTTGTCGAGCAGCGCGTCGAGCGCAATCTGATCCTCGATGTTCGCGGAGTACTCGACGATCAGATGCGGCAAGGTGAATCCCGCTGCGGCTTAACGTACACTCGAAGACGATTCGACACGGTAATTGACGCCCGCGACGACTGTCAATTTCGCACGTTTGCGAGTCCGTCGTTTCGTCGAGACAGGAATGCCGCAACGTAAACCAGCTCTCGCCGCGCTGCGCGGCTCGATTCCTCCGCTCATCACACCGTTCACGCAGGGCGCCGTCGACTACGACCGCTATGCCGAGCTCGTGGCGTTTCAGATCGAGCAAGGCTCGCACGGCATCCTCGTCAACGGCACGACGGCCGAGCCGTCGACGTTGACGATCGAGGAGCGCAATCGGCTCGTCACGCTGGCCGTGCGCACAGCGGCCGGCCGCGTGCCCATCGTTGCCGCCACGGGCTCGCAATCGCTCGCCGAAAGCCGCGTGCTCACGGAGCACGCGCTCGCGGCCGGGGCCGACGCGCTGTTGATCGTGACGCCGTACTACATCCGCCCGCCGCAGCGCGGGCTCGTCGCGTATTACTCGGAGCTTGCGCAAGGGCACGACGTGCCCTGGATGATCTACCACATCCCCGGCCGCACGGCCGTCGGCGTCACGCTCGAGACGCTGAAGGCCGTGAAAGAACGGTCACCGCACTTCGTAGGCATCAAGCAGGCCGTCAACGATCTCGGCTTCGTTTCCGAGTGCCTGGATGCGTTCGGCCGCGATTTCAAAGTGTTCGTGGGGCTCGAGGAGCTCAGCTTCCCGATGCTGGCCATCGGCGCGTGCGGCCTCATGAACGCCGTCGGCAACCTGCGGCCGAAGGTGCTGGCCGACATGTGCGAGGCCGTCACCGCGGGCGACCTGCCGACGGGCCGGCGGCTGCACGAGCAACTGCTCGAGATCAACAAAGCCGTGTTCTTCGACACGAACCCCATCCCGATCAAATACATGATGAAGAAGCTCGGCCTGCTGGCCCACAACGAGCATAGGCTGCCGATGATGAGCGCCACGCCGGAGCTTGCGGTCAAGCTCGACGGCGTGCTCGAACGAGCGGGCTTGTAGCGCTCCATGCGCCTCTTGAGCTTTGCGGTGGGCGACTACTCGAGCTACGGCGCCGTGAGCGGCGACGGCATCGTGGACTTGGGCCGGCTGCTCGGCGAGCAGTACCCCACGCTCGGCGCGGTGTTACGCGGCGGCGAGCTGCATCGTGCGGCGGCGCTCGGCCTTGCGAGCAAGCCGACGATCGCGCTCGACGAGATCCGCTATCGGCCCACGGTGCCGGACCCCGAGAAGATCATTTGCATCGGCATCAACTATCGCGACCGCAACGCCGAGTACAAAGACGGCGTCGAGGCGCCGCAGTACCCGAGCGTGTTCATGCGCACACCCGGCAGCCTGGTGGGCCATCTCGAGCCGATCGTGAAGCCGCCCGAGTCGCAGCAGCTCGACTACGAGGGCGAGATCGTGCTCGTGATCGGCAAAGAGGGCCGGCGCATTCGGGCCGCCGACGCGTGGCAGCACGTGGCGGGCCTTACTCTGATGAACGAGGGCTCCGTGCGCGACTGGCTGCGGCACTCGAAGTTCAACGTCACGCCCGGTAAGAACTTCGAGCGCTCGGGCAGCTTGGGCCCCTGGCTCGTCACAGCCGACGACCTTCAGCCGGACGCAGAGCTGCACCTCATGACGCGCGTCAACTCCGAGCTGCGCCAGGACGACACCACAGCGAATCTGATCTTTCCGTTTGCGCGGCTCATCGAGTATCTATCGAGCTTCATGCGCTTGCTGCCCGGCGACTTGATCGCCACGGGCACGCCGACGGGCGCCGGCGCGCGCTTCGATCCCCCCAAGTACTTGCGCGGCGGCGACATCGTCGAAGTTCACGTGCCGCAAATCGGTACGCTGCGCAACACGGTCGTCGACGAAGCGCCGGCCGGTTGAGCAGCGAGGCGCGCCGTGCCGTTGCTCATCCTCGCGGTACTGCTGCTCGGGCTCACGGTGGTACCCGGCTTATGGGTGCAGTCGGTGATGCGTCGTTACCGCGAGCCGGCGAACCGCTACCCGCGCACGGGCGGCCAGACGGCGCGGCGTTTGCTCGATACGCTCGGGCTGAGGCACGTGGCCACCGAGATCACCGAGCGCGGCGATCACTACGATCCGACCGATAAGGCCGTGCGCCTCTCGGCCGACAACTTCAACGGCCGCTCGCTGACGGCCGTCACGATCGCCGCGCACGAAGTGGGCCATGCGCTGCAAGACGCGCGCGGCTTCGGGCCGCTGCACTGGCGCACGCGGCTCGTGCAGTGGGTGGCGCCGATCGAGAAAGTCGGCGCAGGCATGCTGATGCTGACACCGGTGGCCGGCTTGTTGACGCGCTCGCCGTACTTGGCGCTGATCGGCCTCGCGGGCGGCGTGCTCACGCTCGGCACGGGCGTGGTCATCCACTTCCTCACCCTGCCGACCGAGCTCGACGCGAGCTTCGGCCGCGCCTTGCCGCTCTTGAAGCAGCATGGCCTGGTCAACAAGGAAGACTTGCCGCGCGCGCGCCGCCTGCTGACGGCGGCGGCGTTCACTTACGTGGCGGTGGCGCTCCAGAGCTTGCTGAACATCGCGCGCTGGTGGGCGATCCTGCGGCGCTGACACCGCGTGCCCGCGCCGCCGCCGCTGCTCAGCCGGTGGTCTGCGCTTGCATCGTCTGCAGCCGGTGCGCGACGGCGTTCGGCGAGCCCGTACCGCGAGCCATCAGGTTGTAGACGGCCGGCACGATGAACAGCGTGAAGAACGTGGCGAAGGTGAGGCCCGAGAAAATCACCACGCCGAGCGCCGAGCGGCTAGCCGCGCCGGGGCCCTCGGCAAGAATCAACGGCACCGAACCCATGACGGCGGCAAACGCCGTCATGATCACCGGCCGCAAGCGGATGCGCGCTCCCTCGATGATCGCATCCTGAAACTCCATGCCGCGGTCGCGCATCTGGTTGATGAACTCCACGATCAATACGCCGTTCTTCGCCGCTATACCTACGAGCATGATGAGGCCGATCTGGCTGTAGATGTTCAGCGACATGCCGGCCACGGCGAGCCCGAGCAGCCCGCCCGCAACAGCCAGCGGCACCGTGGCCATGATCACGAGCGGATGGATGAAGCTCTCGAACTGCGCCGCCAGCACCAGAAACACGACGAACAGCGCAATGCCGAACGTGAAGTACAAGGCGCCCGAGGCTTCTTTGTACTCCAGCGACTCGCCGCGATAGTCGATCTGCGCCGTTGCCGGCAACTCGGTTCGGATCAGGTTCTCGAGGTACTCGAGCGCCTCACCGAGGGTGTAGCCGGGGGTCAAGTTCGCGCTCAAGGTGATGGCGCGCATGCGGTTGTGCCGCTGCAGCTGGCTAGGGCCCGCCATGTCCTCGAGCCTGGTGAGATTCGACAGGGGAATCAGCTCGCTGCTGCGCTCGGCGCGAACGAAGATGTTGCTCAAATCCGAGTACGTGGCGCGTTGTTCCGGCTTGGCCTGGAGCACCACGTCGTACTCCTCGCCGTCGACGACGTACGTGGTGACCTGGCGCTGGCTCATCAAGGTTTGCAGCGTGGAGCCGATGGCTCGAGCGCTGACGCCGAGGCTCGCGGCACGGTCGGAGTCGACATGCACGAGCACTTGCGGCTGCGTCTCGCGCAGATCGGAATCGAAGCGCACGAGCCCGGGATTCTCCGAAGCGCGCGCAATGATGATGTCGCGCCAGCGCGCCAGCTCCTCGTAGTTCGGGCCGCCGAGCACGATCTGCACGGGCGATCCGCCGCCGCCACCGCCGCCGCGGTTGCCGCCGCTCATGAACGCGTTGACGCGGATGTCGGGAATCTCTTCCCACTGCTTGTTGAGGATATTGAGAAGATCCTGTGTCCCCATCGTGCGCTCGCCCCAGGGCTTCAGCGTGACGTTGACGATACCGGACTGATTACCCCAGCCCGGCACGCTGACCACGCCGCGTTGGATGGTGCCGTCGTCGAAGTAGGGCTGAAGGGCGGCCTCCACGACCATCGCGGACTCGCGCAGCCGCTCGTAGCTCGTGCCCTCCGGCGCTTGCAGCTGACCGTTGAACTGGCCGCGATCCTCGGTGGGTGCGTACTCCTGCGGGATCACCTGGAGCAGGAAATAGGCGCCGACACCGATGAGGACGCAGGCCGCAGCCGACACCCAGGGCGCGCGCAACGTGGTGCGCAGCAGGGATTGGTAGCGGCTCGAAAGCTTCTCGAAGCCTTTGTCGAGCGCATGGGTGAGCTTGTTCTCTCCGACACTCGGGCGCAGCAACTTCGAGCACATCATCGGCGATAACGACAGCGCGAGCACCGCCGAGAACGTGACCGCCGCGGCGATCGTCACGGCGAGCTCGGCGAACACCCGGCCGATGCTGTCGCGCAAGAACGCCACGGGAGCGAATACGGACACGAGCACCACGGTGGTGGCGATCACGGCAAACGCCACCTGTCGCGTGCCGTTGAAGGCCGCGAGCAGCGGCGCCTCGCCAAGCTCGATGCGCCGGTGCGCGTTCTCGAGCACCACGATCGCGTCGTCCACCACGAGGCCGATCGACAGCGCCAGCGCCAGCAACGTGACCAGGTTGATCGAGTAGTCGAACGCCGCGAGCACCGCGAACGTGGCCACCAAGCACACGGGAATCGTGACGAGCGGGATCAGCGTGGCGCGGATCGAGCCCAGAAACACGAAAATCACGAGGCCGACGAGGCCCGTCGTGATCGCGATGGTGTAGTAAATCTCATCGATCGCCGCGCGGATGTACAGCGAGTCGTCGCCGCTCGTGACGAGCTCCATACCCGCCGGCAAATCGGTATTGACGGCATCGACCTCGGCCTTGACGGCATCGAGCACGGCCACGGTGTTGGCCGTCGACTGCTTGATGATGCCGAAACCGGTGGTGAGCGCGCCGTTCGTGCGGAACGTGCGATCGGTGTCGCGCGACGCAACCTCGACGGTGGCCACTTCGCCGAGCCGGATGAGGTGCCCGTCCTCGCCCTGCGTGAGCACGAGATTGCGGAACTCGTCGGCCGTTTGATAGTTGCGCGCGATTCGGACCTGAAAATCGAGGTCCTTCGATTCGAGCCGCCCCGCCGGCAGCTCGACGTTCTCGCGCTGCAGCGCCGCTTCGATGTCGGTGACGGTGAGATTGCGCGCCGACAGCGCCTGCCGGTCGATCCAGACACGCATCGACGGGCCGCCCGAGCCGAAGATGTTGATCTGCGAGACGCCGGGGATCGTGGCGAAGCGGTCGAGCAAGTACCGCTCCATGTAATCGGTGAGCTCCATGAGCCCCATTTCGGTGCTCGTGAGCGTGAGCCACATGATCGGTTGCGTGTCGGCGTCGGCCTTTTGCACGCTGACCTGATTGGCGTCCTCGGGCAGGCGGCGGCTCACGCGCGACACACGATCGCGGACGTCGTTGGCTGCTTCGTCGAGATTGCGGTCGATGTAGAACTCGACCGTCAGCGACGACTGCCCGTCGCGGCTCGTCGAACGAATGTTCTTGACGCCTTCGATGCCCGAAAGCTCGGCCTCGAGCACTTGCGTGATGCGCGTCTCGATGACCTCGGCCGACGCGCCGGGGTACCCGACCTGCACTTGGACGGTGGGCGTGACCGTGTCCGGCTGCTCGCGCACGGTGAGGTCGCGGAACGACAATGCGCCGATCGCGACGAGGAGCAGGGCCAGCACCGTCGCGAAGACGGGGCGTTTAACGGAGATGTCGGACAACCACATGGCTCGCTACCGTTCAGCTGCGCGCGCTGGCGCTCGCCGGCTCCGCGGCGCCCTGCGAGCTCTCGCTGATGGCGGCCTCGGCTGCGTCGTAGCGCACGCGCGCGCCGTCGCGGAGCTTGATGATGCCCTCGGTCACGATGGCGTCGCCTTCCTTGAGGCCGTCGAGCACCTCTACCACGCCGAAGCGACGGCCGCCGATGTCGATCTCTTGCTGGTGCACCGTATCGCCGTCCACGCGGTACACGTAGGCGCGATTCTGCACTTGAAACACGGAACCTTCGGGAACGACGAGCGTAACCCGCTCCGCGGTGACCACTTCCACCGTGAGCAGCATGCCGGGCCGCAGCGCACGATCCGCGTTCTCGATGTGCGCGCGCACGGTGATTGCGCGCGTCACGGGATCGACGCGCGAGCCCACCGTACGAACGGTTCCCTCGAAGTCGCGGTCCGGGAAGCTCACGCTCTTGGCAATGATCTTGGCGCCCGGCTGCATCGAGCCGATGAACGTCTCGGGAACCGTGAAGTCGAGCTTGATGACGGAGATGTCGTCGATCGACGTGATGGCCGTGTTGGGGCTCAACATGGTGCCGGGGCTCACTTGGCGAAAGCCGAGCAAGCCGCTGAACGGGGCCTGGATGAGTCGATCGCGCAACCGCGCGATGACGCTGTTCAAGCGTGCTTCTTGCGCCGCTGCACGGGACCGCGCAAGGTCGAGGTCGGACGCCGCGGCCAGGCCGCGGTTGCTCAAATCTTCGAGCCTGCGGAGCTGACTCTGCACGTCGTCCAAGTTGGCTCGCGCTTCCTCGAGCAGGGCCTCTTCCTCTTGATTCGTGAGCTCGACGAGCACGGTGCCCGCCTCCACGTAGTCGCCGTCCTCGAAGTTCACGCGGCGCACGGTGTCCGTGACCTTGGCCATCAACGTGACGGACTCGTTGGCTTCCGTCGTGCCGAGCGCTTCGACCACGTCGTAGATCCGATCGCGGCGAGCGCGATCGACGGTGACGAGCGGCAGCTGCACCTGCCCCCTGGCGCCGGCGAAGCCGCCGGCCGCCGGCGCTCCGGGCGCGTTACTCGCGCCGCGCTCGCCGGTGAAGTACCACACGGCGCCGCCGCCGAGGACGAAGGCGAGCACGATGAGCAAAGCGTTTTTCATGAACGTTTGTCCGAGTTCCTTAGGGGTCGTGAGCTCTGCTTCCGTGCCGAGCATTGGAGGAGGAAGCGCCGACTGCGCGTGCCCGAAAAGTATGCCATACGCGTTTTCGGCGACCTGATCGCTGCTTCGTGTTTTGTCATATTTTTTCTAAAGGTTGAATGAGTTAGACGCGACCTCGCACGAGGCGCAGCGCGACGTTACCATTGCCGCATGAGCACCGAGATCGCAGTCAAAACAGTCGCGAATCCGGCCGTCGTTTCGATCACGGCACACGTGCCCGAAGACGCGATGAGCGCCGGGCTGCTGGGCACCGAGCGAGTCGGCCACGGCGTGCGGATCCGCGACGACGGTTTGATCGCCACGATCGGCTACGTGGTGCATGAAGCCGAAAACTTGTGGATCGGCAGCGCGGAAACGGTGGTGCCGGGGTTCGTCATCGGCTACGACTTCGACAGCGGGCTCGCGCTCGTCAAACCGTCGTTGCCGCTGCGCGGCCCTGCGATGAGACTGGGCCGGGCGGATTCGCTGGCCGTGGGCGATGCGGTCACCGTGGCCAGCAGCGGCGGCAAGGAGCACAGCATCGAGGCGCGCGTCGTCGCGAAGCAAGAGTTCGCGGGCCGCTGGGAGTACGTGCTCGATCAAGCCGTGTTCACTGCGCCGCCGCACGACAGCTGGTCCGGGGCCGCCCTCATCGACCGCGACGGCCGACTCTGCGGGCTGGGGTCGCTCGTGATTCAAGGCTTCGAGACACCCGCCGGCACCACGACGGTGAACATGTTCGTGCCCATCGAGCTGCTTGCCCCGATCATCGACGACATTTGCGAGCACGGCCGCCGCTCATCGCCGCCACGGCCGTGGCTCGGCATGCTCGTGCACGATGACGAGCACGACCTTACGGTCGTGGGTGTGTATCGCAATTGCCCGGCCGATCAGGCCGGCCTGCGTCCCGGCGACGTGATCGTCGGCATCGACGATGAGCCCGTGATCGGGCTCGCCAATATGTTTCGCCGCGTGTGGAGCCTAGGAGCTGCCGGCGTGGATGTGCCGCTGAACGTGCTGCGCAACGCCGAGCGTGTGCAGCTCAAAGTGCGCTCCGGCGACCGCGCCGGATTTCAGCGCAAGGGCACGCTCCAGTAGCGGAATTGCGCGTTTACTCTTGCCGGCGGCGATACGGCCGGTGGCAGTTCCCGCAGCTTCCGCCGACAGCCTGCACCATGCCCTTCGCGGCCTCGAAGCCGTTTTGCTGCGCCGCGGTGGCGAGCGCTTGGGCGGCCGTCTGCAGCTCCATGGCCTTCGCCTCGAAGTCCGCCATGTTGGTCCAGATATCGGGCAGTGCGATGCTGCCTTCGACGATGCTGTTGGGTATGAAGCCTTCGACCACCATGCCCGACAGCGCCGCGACGTCGCGCGCGTCCTTCGCGAAGGCCGCTTCGTCGACGGGAATTTCACCGGACGCCATGCCTCTCAGCCGAACCACCTTGTAGGCGATGGCCTGCATGACGGCGTGGCGAAACGCGAAGGCCGCGCCTTCGGGCGTGTCGTCGACCGCTTGCGTGGCTCCGCCTCCTCCGCACGCGGCAAGCAGCGAAATGAGCGTTGCACAGAATAGCGTGGCGAAAATCTTCTTCATGGGAACGACCTTTGCTGGTTTGCGTCGCGAACCTTCAAGGCAGCATAGCCAAATCGCGCGCGCGGCGGCAAGTCGAGACCCAAGCGCCTGCTCAAGCGTGTGCCTTCCGCGGCTTTAGCAGCTCGTCCACAATGAAGAGATCCGTGAGCAGCGCGCGTACGTGGATCGATGCGTTGAGATTGTCGATGAGCTGTGAGCTGATGCCCTCGCGAGCGAGCACGAGCCGCAGGGCTGCCAGCGCGACGCCCGCATCGGCTTCGACGGCCGCGAAGAACGCGGCGCCCAGTTTCGGCAGCGTGGGGTCGAGCGCGGTTGCGCACGCGGCGACGACGCCGCTCAAGCCGTCGAGCGCGGCAGCCATTTTCTCGAGGTATTCGCGCACGTTGCGCCCCGCGGCCGCGCCTTTGTCCGTCTCGCGGCCTTGCGCGGCATAGGCGAGCATGAACTCGTAGCCCGTCTCGATCGCCTCGATGCGTTGCTGCAACTCGTCGTTCATGGTCATCGATCTACCTGCCAGCGGTTCGGGTCGTGGTGCTCGTCAAACTCGCGGCGCGTGATCCAGCCGCGAATCATCGCGCGCGTGAACTTCAGCTTCTCTGGCCGCAGTGCAAAGTAGACGTGCAGCATCACCATCGTGATCAGCAGCAGCGCCGCAAGCCCGTGCACGACATACACGATACCCCACGTGTCGTCCGCGAGCAGATAGGGGTTGCGCTGCCACCAAGGCGAATCGATCCGCGCGAGCATGAGGCCGCCCGTCACGAGCGTAGCCAGCACGACGACGGCGAACACGTGATGAATCAGCTTTTGCGCCACGGAGTACTTTCCGGGCCGGCGCGCCGGCAGCTTGCGCGCGAGCGTGGCGCTCGCGATGTCGAGCGCGTCGGCGACATCGGCGCGCCCCACCCACATCGATCCCAGCGTGCCGCGCGCCAGCACCCGAACCATATGGAACAGCACGGCGACGAGCAGCACGATGCCCGTCATCCAGTGTGCGGTGACCCAGCCGAACCGCACGCCTAAGATCGGCAGGAACGCCGTGCCGAGCAGCGTCAACACACAGGCAGCACTCACCCAATGGAACAGGCGGTCGGGAAGCGCGTGCCGGACGACCCGTTCGGCGGCGCCCGGATGGCCGCTGTTGGCGAGTGAGGGCGTGGTCACGATCGGGCTACTTTTGCTTCGGCGCGAGGATCAATCGGTACAAGGCGTGGCCCACGATCAGCACACACCCGATACCGAAAAACACGCCGAGCAAGTCCCACGACATGCCCTCGAGCACTTCTCGGCCGTAGACGTCGCGGCTGATGCGGACGAGCTCCACGCGTTAGCGCTGCGGCTCGAGACCGTGCCGCGCCGCCTCAGGCATCCCGAATCGCGCGCGTGACGAGATTCTGGAGCAGCGGAATCTTGAAGTGGTTGAAGTTCAGCGGCGTGGCGCCGCGCACGGCGCTCTGGCCGGCGAGAGACGCCGTATCGGCCGTCTTTGCCTGGCCGCGCACGACTTCCTCGACCACGGTGAGGCGCCGCGGCACGCACTGCACGGCGCCGGCCACGATGCGAATCTGATCGACGGTTTCCGCGCCGGCCGCGCCGCTCACCTTCAGGGCGGCGGCGATGTTCACGAGCGGGAAATCCCACGTGTTGCGGTCGGCCACCTTCTCGAAGTAGAACCGCGCCCCGCTCCATTCCGCGGGCAAGCGAATCGCCGTCAGCACTTCGCCGGGCTCGAGCACCGTCATGCGCTCGATGTCCACGTTCGGGCCGATGAAGAACTCCTCGGCCTTCACCTCGCGTTGCCCGCCGCCGCCGACGATGACCATCGTGGCATCGAGCGCTACGAGCGCAGGCGCCGTGTCCGATGGAGTGACGGCGACGCAGCGGTCGGCGCCCCACAGGCAGTGCTCGCGGTTCTGGCCTTCGGGCGTATCGGCATAGCACGTGTTGCCGCCGGCGCGATAGCAATCGACGCCGTAACGGTAATACCAGCAGCGCGCGTCTTGGCACACGTTGCCGCCGAGCGTGCCGGAATTGCGAATCTGCGGGCTCGCAACACGGCGCGCCGCGTCGGCCAGCAGCTTGTAGCGGCCCTGGATCACGGCGTTGCGCTCCACCTCCGTCAGCGTGGTGAGCGCTCCGATCTCGGCGCCGCCGTCGGGTGTTTCGCGAATGCCTTTCAGCGCTGCGATGCTGCCCAAGTCGACGACGTACTTCGGCCGCTTCACGCGATCCTTGAACCAATCGAAGCTGTCGTTGCCGCCCGCGAGCGCCCAACCCTCGGCTCCGAACCGCGTCAGCAGCTCCACCGCCCCTTCCACCGTGTCCGGCTGGTAGAGCTCGAAAGCGCTCATCATGTCTCTGGACATCGCCAAAGCTCCTTCAGTTAGTGGTCGCGCACACGGTTAGGCCTGGCTCACGCGCTCGCCGGTGGCCGCGCGCATCACCGCGTTCAAATAGTGGTCGTACGCGCCGCAGCGACACAGGTTGCCCGACAACGCGTGCCGAACCTCGTCGCGCGTCGGCGTTGGATTGTCGTTCAAGAGAGCAACGGCCGACATGATCTGCCCCGGTGTGCAGAAGCCGCACTGCGGCCCCAGCTCGTCGATCATGGCTTGCTGGACTTTGTGCAGCTCGCCGTTCGGCCCTTCGAGGCCTTCGATGGTGGTGATCGCGCGGCCGCGCACCGAATGCGTGAGCGTGGAGCAGGAATAATTCGTGACGCCGTCGACGAGCACGGTGCAAGCGCCGCACTCGCCGCGGTCGCAGCCGAGCTTCGTGCCCGTGAGCCCGAGCTTGTAGCGCAGCGTCATGGCGAGCGTCTCTTGCGGCAGCACGTCGACGGGCCGCATCTGGCCGTTGACGTTCAACGTAAGCAGCCGCTCCACCCCGCCGGCCGAGCCCGGCTGGCGCGAGCAGCCGCCGAGCGAGAACAGATAGCCGGCTCCCGACACCGCGGCGCCGGAGGCGATAACACCTTTAATAAACAGCCGTCTCGACGTGGCTTTGGAGATGAACGAGTCGACTCTCGGTTCCGGGTAGTTTCCCCGGGAAGTGTTGTCAGCCATGAGGAACTCTCCCCTCCGGTGCGCCGAAGAAGCTGGAAATCGAGTGGATGCTAGGTGAAAAGCCGGGCCTGCTCAACAGGCTGGCCGTGTCGCTCAAACTACTCATGCCGTGTTCACCTGCAAGGGCTTGTGCGACTGCTCGCGCCGCGCGGCCGCATTCACGATCATGTCGGGCATCACGGGCGTGCGGTTGAAATAGTGGCCGCCGAGCGCGTCGGAGATCGCGCAGAGCAGGGCGGCCGCGGCGCAGCCCTGAACCGGCTCGCCGATGCCCTTGGCGCCGACGGGATTTTGCTCGTCCGCGATGTCTACCCAGGCCGTTTGCATGGTGGCCGGCACGTCGAGATACGACACGGGCTTCGCCTGCAGCAGCCCGATGTTGCCGGGCAAACCGTTCTGCGGGTCGTAGATGTGGCGTTCCGCCACCGCCAGGCCGATGCCCATCACGGCGCCGCTCTTGATCTGGTGGGACAGGCCTTGGGGATGCAGCACCGTTCCGCAGTCCGCGACGCCGACGTAGTCCAAGATCTCGAACTTGCCCGTTTCCGTGTCGAGCTCGATCTCGATGAAGCCCGCCGCGAGCGCCGGCACGGTGCCCGTGCGCGGCAGGTTGTCCTTGGCCACACCGACGAGACCCGTGCCCGCCACGCCGGCCGCCGATGCCTTCGTCATGACGTTCAAGTCGCTCGGCACCTCGTGGCCGTCGAACTTGCCGCCAAGCTCGATGGCGCGCTGCGCAGCCTGCGCATAGCTCAAGCCTTTGCTGGAATCGCTCTTCGCGAACACGCGCTCGCCGCCGATATCGTAGTCGTCGGGCGTACCGCCCAAGTCCATCGCCGCAATCTCTTTGAGCTTGGCAACGGCGTCCATCGCAGCGACGTAATTCGTGCGGGTCATCGTGAACGACGTATTGCTGCCGAACTGACCGAGATTCCACGGCAAGTGCTTGCTGCTGTCGCCGCGTACCACGACGCAGTTGTCCCAGCTGGCCTTCAGCACCTCGGCGGCCACTCGCGACGTCGCCGTGTGCGAATACGTGCCCAAATTGCCCACGCCGGTATGAATGTGGATTTTGCCGTCCGGCAAGATCCGCACGAGGCCGTCGAAGCCGTTGCCGCCGGCGGTGTGATAGGCGGTGCCTACGCCGACACCGCGCACTTTCGAGCCGGACTGCTGCCCGCTGCGCGCCTGCCGTTCCTGCCAATTGAACAGCTGGGCGCCGCGATCGAGCGCATCCTTCAAATAGGCGCTCGTGACGCCGCCCTGCATGGAGCCCACCTTGGCGGCGTTGTCGGGCGCATTGAGGCGGCGGATGGCGAGGCGATCTACCCTAAGCTCTTTCGCCGCCTTGTCGATCAGCGGCTCGATGGCGGCCGCGATCTGGTTCTGGCCCGGGCCGCGCTGCGGGCCCCGCGGCGGCGTATTCGTGAGCACGGGCACCCCGCGGAAGCGCATGGCCGGCGGCTGATAGACGAGCGACACCGCTTCGGCGGCCGACACCCAGTCGTTGAAGCCCGTGTTCGGGCCGTTCTCTTGCACTATATAAAGGTCCACGGCCGTGACCCGGCCGTCGGCCGCAAAGCCGATCTTGGCGCGGCCTTGGAAGCCGGCGCGCGCCGAGCCCATGAAGTACTCCTCGTGCCGCGACACGCGCATCATCACGGGACGCCCAATCTTCTTCGCCATGAGCGCCGGTATCGCCATCAGCGGATACGCCCCGCCCTTCGAGCCGAAGCCGCCGCCGCAAAATTCCGACACGTAGACGAGGTCGGCGGGCTCGACGCCGACGAGCCGCGCGAGGCCGGGGATCGGGAAGCTCTGGCTCTGCGTGGAACCGTAGAGAAAGCACTTGCCGTTCTGCCAATAGGCGAGCGCGCTGCGCGGCTCCATGGAATGGTGCCCCAAGCCCGCCGTCACGAACGTCTCGTCGAGCACGAGCTTGGCCGAAGCGAATCCGGCATCGACGTCGCCGTACGACCACTGCGTAACGGGCTCGCCCTGCGGCAGTTGCCCTTCTTCGGCGGCGGCGAAATCCTGCGCCGTCCACTTGAACGTTCGAAGATCGACGCCCTGATTCGCCACGTTGCCGTTGGTGCGCGCGTTCGGGCCGCCGGGATATAGGCTTTGCAGCGGATCGACGGTGAACGGCAGCTCTTCGTACGTGACTTTGATCTGCTCGAGCGCGTCGCTCGCGAGCTCTTCCGTATCGGCCGCGACGGCGAGAATGGGATGCCCCACGAACAGCGGTTCGTTCGTCAGGATCGTCTCTTGCGGCGCGGGCGGTTGTTCCACCTCATCGGCCGTGAGCACTCCATGCACACCGGGCATCGCGAGCGCGGCGCTCGCATCGATGCTCGCGACGCGCGCGTGCGGCATCGGGCTCGTCAGCACTTTGACGAATACCATGCCGTCGACACGAAAATCTTCCGCGTATTTCGCCTTACCCGTCACCTTCGCTTGCACGTCGGGCGGCGTGAAGTTCTTGCCGAGCAGGTCGTAGGCCATGATGGGCTCCTGAGGTCAAATTGCGCGGGCTTGAAGCCCCCCATCATACTCTCCGAAACGCGAAACGGGGCTCCGGAACAGCCCGTCGGGCAGGTCTAGCATGGACATCGGCACGTGGGAGTTGTTGAGCTACGTGGTCACGACGATCGGCCTGCCCCTGGCCATCGTGGTGTTCCTGTACGAGCAAAAAAGAGAGCGCGACAACGAGGACGAGGAGGTCTATCAGCTCGTCTCCGACAACTATCAGGATTTTCTGAAGATGGTGCTGGGCCATCCGGACCTGCATCTCTTCGCGGCGGACCAGACGTCCGAGCTCAACGACGAGCAGCGCGAGCGCAAGCTCATCATCTTCAGCATGCTGATCTCGTTGTTCGAGCGCGCCTACTTGCTGCTGTACGAGCCGAAGATGAACCCGCAGCAGCAGCGCCGCTGGCTCTCGTGGGAAGACTACATGCGGCAATGGTGCCGGCGCGAAGACTTCCGCACGCTGCTGCCCGTGCTGCTCGAGGGCGAGGACCCGGAATTCAGTGCCTACATCCGCTCGCTGTCCGCCAGAGTCTCGCCGCCTAAAGGCAATTAGTTGCCCAGGTGCTCCGCGAGGAACGTGTCGAGCGCTTGCAGCGTCGCGAGCCGCGTGGGCGCGCGCGACAGCCAATGATCTTCGCCTTCGAGCTCGAGGAGCTGCACGCTCTTACCGGCGTCTTGCAGCGCCCGCTGCATGAGCTGGCTTTGCGCGATCGGCACCACCGTGTCGTTGTTACCGTGAATCAACAACACGGGCGCGCGGACGTTGCCCACGTGCGCTGCCGGCGACGCCGCGTCGAGCCGCTCGTTCGCCGAGCCGGCTTCGTCGACGCCCATCGCCTGCCGCCAATAAGCGATCGTCGGGCTCGAGAAGCCCGTGCGGGTGCGCTCGAACGACAACATCTCGCGCAAGTCCGCCACACCGGCGATCGCCGCCGCGCAAGCATACAGCTCCGGGGTGAACGCGGCGCCGGCCAAGGCGGCGTAGCCGCCGTAGCTCGCGCCCACGATGCACACGCGCTCGGGATCGGCCATGCCCGCCGCCACGAGTGCCGCCACGCCGTCCGAAAGATCGTGCTGCATCACGCCGATGCCCCACTCGCCGTGCCCAGCCTCTTCCCACTCCTGGCCAAGGCCGGCCGAGCCGCGGAAGTTCGGCTGCAGAACCGTATACCCGCGCGACGCGAGGGCATGGGCGAGCCAGTCGTAACCGCCCACCTCGAGCGCGGCGGGACCGCCGTGCGGCAGCACGACAAGCGGCGTGGCGCCGTCCGCGCCCACGGGGCGCGTCAAGAAACCGGGAATTTGCACGCCGTCGCGGGCGCGATAGCTGTACGGCGCTCGCGGCGCAAGCTGCGCGCGGTCGAGCACCGGGTTAGTGCTGGCGATCTGCGAAGCCGTGGCCGCCTTCGCATCGTACAGATAGAACGACGGCGGACGATCGGAGCGTTGCGTGCCCACGATCACGCGCGAGCGGTCCTCTGACCAGGAGAGCATGCGCGGCGACTCGCCGCTGAACGCCTCGTTGAGATCCGCCTGATGCTTGGCGAGCTCCGCATCGAACCACACCGGCGGCTCGCCGGACACCTGCGCGCTGACGACGCGATTGGTATAGGGGTCTTTTTGCACGGCTGCGACGTCGAATTGGTCGTGCGTGTAGAGCGGGCGCTCGAGCTTGCCCGTGTTCGCCGACATGATGTACAGGCCGAACCGCCCGACGTCCTTAGGCCGCGTGCCCACGACGAGCTCGCCCTCGGCATTGAGGCCGTGCACGGCCAGCTCCGGAATCTCGGTGACTTGTTCAACGAGCACTTCCCAGGCCCGCTCGCCGCGGCGCAGGATCGTGAAGAAGTCGCGCTGCGCCGAATACTCGACGCGGAACCGCGGCTTGCCGCTCTCGTCGACCACCCAGGTACGGGTGTTCTGCGTGCCTTCGTCCACCCGGTTGCGGCGATCGGTCTTCGCATCGACGGCGAACAGCATCCTGCCGTCCTGCTCACGGCGCGGGAACAATGCCAGGCCTTGCGAGCGGTCGAAGCCGATGAGCTGGGCCCCTTGTAGAGCGAACATGCCGCCGAACGTGCGCGGTGCGCCGATGCGATTTTCCGCGAGAAGCAACTGGCGAATGTTGAGCTCCCCGGCCAGATCGATGCCGTACGGCGCGAACGATTCCACCATCCGCGCTTGTGCCCCGAAGTTGACCGTTTCGCTCGCGAGCATGAGCAACGTGTCTTCGTTCGCCCAGATCACGTCACGCGGTTTCATGGCCGACACGTCGACGGCCGACGTGACTTTCATGTCCGAGAGATTCGAGACGAGCACGAAGGCGCTCGCGTCGGCTTGCGCGATGAACGCCAGGCGCTGCCCGTCCGGTGAAATGTTCGGCGCTTGCATGGCCGGCGGCGAGGCGAAGGCCTCGAGCGGCGGAGGTTGTGCAACCGCGACGGAGCAAAAACCGAGCAGCAACGAGCAGAAGAGGCGGACGGGCTTCATGTCGGCTCCTTGACGAGCTGGTGATGGCGCGCCTTCGGGGCGCATTCGCGCGGTCATCGTACTGCTTTCGGCTGCGGTAGAACACAGTGAAAGGGGGCAACCGGCGTACGTCAGCCCGCGCGCAAATAAGCGAAGCCGCCCTCTTTGACGTACAGCACGCAGCCCTCGCTCGTCGATGGCGAATGGCTCGTGCCGGGCGGCAGCCGCAGCCATGCGCCGCGCGCGAACGCGCCGCCTTCGTCGGCGAAGGAGCCCTCGAGCACGAACAGCTCGGCGCCTTGCAAGTAGTCGACGCGTCCGAGCGGCGCGCCGGCGGCCCAGCGCTCGAGCCGCATCGAATCGGCGAAACCCTGCTGGCGGTACAGCGGCCGCACAACCACGCCCCCGCGCGCCGGCTGCCACGGCAGCTCCTCGGTCCGCAGCGCGATGTGCTCCCGCGCGCGGCCCGGGAATTGCCGCAGCTTCACGAACAGCACGCAGCCTTCGCGCGAGAACGGCGCGTGCCGAAAGCCTTCGGGGTTCAAGAGATACGTGCCGGCGGGCCAATCGCCGTGCTCGTCGGAGAACACACCGGCGAGCACGAGGATCTCTTCGCCGTCGGGGTGCTCGTGCGTGTGGAACGTGGAGCGCGGCTCATAGTGCACCACCGACGTCACCTGGCCGGATTCGGCGGGACCGACGAGGTGCACGCGCTTGCGCCATACCGTGCCGCTCGGGCTGGGCGTCCACTCCATCGACGCGGTGTCGACGGCTACCCTGGCCGCCAAATCGCCGTTGATCGTGTGGCTCGCGTTCATACGCGCTACGGTAACGCGCCGCGCCGGCTCGGCGATAGGAACGCTGCGTTCACGGGTCTCGACGAGTGACGGCAGGCTGATTTGCGCGCAGAATCCGGGCGTCGACTCGCAGGGGGGAAAGCATGCCGGCACTGAAGTGGTGGCTGCGCATCGTCGGGGCGTTGTACTTGCTCGAGGGGCTCGGGCTTACGGCCGCGGCGTTATTCGCCCCCGATACCTACGCTTCGATGTGGGCTTCGACTGTCGAGGGCACGCTCGACGGGGTTGCCGTGCGCGGCATCTTGCTGGCGGGGCTGCCCGGCACGCTGAGCTGGGTGCTGTTCGGCGCGTTGATGTGGCTGTTCTCGACGTCGTCCGCGCACGCGCGAACACTCGTCATCGTCGTCGCGGCTTGGGAGCTGCTCGTGTGGGCGCCCATCGACGTCGTCGGCGTGTTCAACGGCTTCGAGATCGGCAGAGCCGCGGCGCTGGTCGCGATCCACGCGGCGATCGGCATCTCGGGAATCGTGTTCTTGCGCCGAGCCCCCGTGGCTGTCAGCGCATGAGGCCGGCTCGCAGCGCGTCATGGCTCGCGCCGGTGGCGTTCGTCATCGTTGGCTTTAGCGCCTCTGCTCAAGACGACGGCAACGGGCGGCGCGACCGCGAACGCGCCGACCCGCGCGCCGAGACCGTCACCGTGCGAACGGAGCAAGAGCTCAAAATTTTGATCGAGACGCCGGCGATGCCGAATCTGCAGTGCGAGGCCGTCGCCACCACCAACTACAATCAGCGCAACACGCTCGCGCGCGTCGAAAGCACGATCAAGATCGCGGACTGCACGAAAGCCTCGGGTGAGCTCACCGTCTCCGTGCGCATTAGAGATGCGAGCGGCGAGATCAAGCCGCTCGAGTTCAACGCCCCGTGGCAACGCAGCGACGATGCAGACGTGAGCTTTACCGCCGATTACCCGATCGGCGAGAACGTCGACCTCATGAGCGTGCGCGTACGCGGCCTGCGCTGCACGTGCGCCGACGCTGCGGAGACTGCGGCAGCGGACTGAGCGCGCGCGCTACGACTTGTGCGGCGCGATGCTCACCGTTCGGCGCCGAGCGAAGACGGCACCAAGCAACAACGGCAGTAGGTAGAGCACAGGGAAGAGCAGCGTAACGAAAACCGTCCCGCGCCAGCCGCCCCCAATCAATGACCATGGCTGCACGGACGACACAAGGTGAACGGCGGCCAAAGAAAGCCACCCCGCTAACCAGAGCGCAGCGAGCGGTGCAATCGGGCTGAAGCCTGCGCTTGTCGGCAGCCGCGCAAGAATGGCTCCTGCCACCAGATTCGCGACTAGAGTCACGGCCCCCAATCGAGCGGCGAAGCCGAATTCGTACACGCGATGCCACGGATACCACGGAAGGCCCATCGCAATGAAGAGAACCGCGTAAGTGCCGGCGTACACGACGAGCCCAACGAGCGCGAGTCGCAATGCCCGCGCCGGCGCTGAGACCAAGCTCCTAAAGCACAACGCAAACGCGAGGCGGACCACTTCGAAAGTGAACCAGCCGCGACGACGAGCGGGGGCCTGCTCGATCAGATCGCCGACTATCGACGCAGAGACATCGCGGGCGGTAAACAGTGCTAGCAGATCCTCAGTGAGCTCTCTACGCATGGCGAGTCTCTCCGGGCAAAATCAGACCAGCGAGCATGTTGCGGAAAGCGGTCTGTGCGCGAGTTATCGCGGCAGCACCCGAGGTCGTGACCTTGTAGTAGCGCTTTGCGCGCCCTCCGCGCTGAGGCGTCGGGTCACCGATACGCGAGCTCAGCAGACCTTTTTGTTCTAGCCGATCCAAAGTCGTATACAGCGCACCGGACGACGGCTCGCGGCCGGTGCGCTGCGAAATCTCTGAGCGGATCGATACGCCGTAGGCGTCGCCCTTCAGGCGAAGAATTGCGAGCAAGACGATTTGCTCGAACTCTCCAAGATTTGGTTCGCCGGGCATATATGCCACAATGTATTCTAAATAGCGCAGCAGTCAAGAAAAACCACGCTGGCGCCTACGGCCGGCGGCGAGTGCTGTTGCAGCTCGTTAGACGACGACCGCGAGCGGCGGCTCATCGAGCACGGCGCATTGCTCGAGCAGCGCTTGCACGTGCTGCTCCCAGTAGCGCGCCTCGCCGAGCCAGGGAAACGCGCGCGGGAACGCCGGATCGTGCCAGCGGCGCGTGATCCAAGCCGTGTAGTGCAGGAGCCGCAAAGCGCGCAACGCTTCGATCAGCTGCAGCTCGCGGTAATCGAAGTCGGCGAACTTGCCGTAGCCTTCGAGCAGGTCGCCGAGCTGCGCGGCCATCTCGTCGCGAGAACCCGCGAGAAACAGCCACAGATCCTGCACGGCCGGGCCGTTCATGCAGTCGTCGAGATCGACGAAGTGCGGCCCGGCGTCCGTCCAGAGCACGTTGTTGCGGTGGCAGTCGCCGTGAATGCGAAGCTCGCGGTACGCGCCGGCTTCCTCGAAGCTGTGGTCGATCGCGTCGAGGAGCTGCTCGGCGACGCGCTCGTAGCTCGTGACGAGATGCGGCGGCAGCCAGTCGCCTTCGAGCACTTGCTGGGCCGAGCGGAAGCCAAGCTCCTCGCGATCGAGCGTCGGCCGCTCCGTAAAGCGCCGCGCCCCGCCCACGGCGTGAATGCGGCCCAGGAACCGGCCGAGCCACTCGCGGTCGTCGCTCGTGCCGAGCTCCGGCCAGCGGCCGCCGCGCCGCTCGTAGACGGCGAACCGGTAACCGTCGAGCGTGTGCAGCGTCTCGCCGCCATGGACGAGCGGCGGCACAACGGGGATCTCTTGCGCTGCGAGCTCGAGCGAGAACTCGTGCTCCTCGAGGATCGCGTCCGTCGACCAGCGGCCGGGCCGGTAGAACTTCGCCACCACGAAGCCCTCCGCGACGCCGATCTGATAGACACGATTCTCGTAGCTCGCGAGCGCCAGGATGCTGCCCGTGCTCTCGAATCCGTACATCTCGACGGCGCCCAGTATGACGTCGGGCGTGAGATGCTCGTACGGGATTGCGTCGCTCACGCGCGCGCCTGCTGCTCGAGCGCGGCCGCGAGCACGGCAACGGCCTCGTCGAGCGAGCGGCGCGCCGGCTGCGTGGCGCGCGTCTCGCTCGCGAACGGCGTCGTCGCCACGAGCTCATAGAGCCACTCGGCGCCGCGATGAAACTGCGGCGTGACGCCCACGCTTTCGTACGTGCGCGCAATTTCGGCCATTTCCGGCGCGAAGCGCTTCGCCGTAGCGCCGAGAAACGGCACGCGCGCGCGCATGCGCGCCAGCGCCTCGGCTTGGCTGCCCTCGAGCTCGCGCATCAGCGGCGCGCGAACACCGAGCCGTTCGGCTGCGAGCAGCACGGCCGTGAGCAGCGCGTCCGTGCCTTTGTTCAACGACGAGTACGCCATCTTCAGCGCCGAGGCCGTGCCCATCTCGCTGCCCAAGTCCACGAGGTCGAGCTCGGCGCAGTCGAGGCCCAGCACGGCGCTGCGCGCCGCGCCCGAGACGTAGAAGCGCGTGCGCTCGCCGGCCGTCTTCGGCGGACGACCGACGATACCGACGTCGACGAACGGCGCGCCCGTCTTGCCCAACGCACGCTCGATGCTCTTCACGGTGGCCGGCGCCACGGCATTGCAGTCGGCGAACACCGGCTTCGCGCCGACGTTCAACATGGCCGCGACGGCGCTTGCGGCGAACGTGGTGGCGGCCGCCGGCGGAACGATCGAAAGCACGAGGGTGGCCGCGGCGACGGCGGCTTCGAGCCCCCCTAAGTCCTCGATGCCGGCTGCGGCGGCCAGCTTCAGCGACAACGTGCTGCGGCCTTTGCCGGCCGTAACGACGCGATATCCGGCGCGAACGAGCGCACCTCCAACGGCATGCCCCATATCGCCCGTACCGATTACCGCCACCGTCGCTTTGCGCGTCATCGCCGCCCGCCTGTCAAGTTGCGTGTTTACGATCCACTGCGATGATAGTCCGTGGCGGCTGCGGCCGCCGCTGTGCTGTAATCACGGCGATGGCGACTCGCGCTCGAGCTACGAGGCACGCGCCGCTTCGGCTCCGGGCCGTTGCGCTCGCGGCGCTCGGCTGCGCGGCCGCGTTCACTATTGCCAGTCAAGAGAGCACGCCCGTGACCCCTATCATTCCGTATCCCACCGAAACCCGCACGCTGCCGAACGGCCTCACGGCCATCGTCGTGCCGATGCCCAGCGACGGCCTCGTGGCGTATTGGACGATCGTGCGCACGGGCTCGCGCGACGAATACGAGGAAGGCCGCTCGGGCTTCGCGCATTTCTTCGAGCACATGATGTTCCGCGGAACCGAGCGCTATCCGGCCGACGCCTACAATCGCGTGATCACCACGATCGGCGCAGACGCGAACGCGTATACCACCGACGATCACACGGCCTATCACCTTTCGATGGCAGCCGAAGATCTCGAGCAGGTGATGGACCTCGAGAGCGATCGGTTTCAGCACCTGTCGTATGCCGAAGGCGCGTTTCAAACCGAGGCCGGCGCGGTGTATGGCGAGTACCGCAAAACTCGCACGGAGCCCGACTTTGCGCTGTACGAGGATCTGGTTGCGGCGGCGTTCGAACGCCATCCTTATGGCCACACCACGCTGGGCTACGAGCGCGACATCGCCATCATGCCAACGCTCTACGACTACTCGCGCGATTTTTTCCGCCGTTACTACCGGCCCGAGAACACGGTGCTGTTCATCGCCGGCGACGTGACGCCGGCAAACGTGTGGCCCCTCGTCGAGAAGTACTACGGCGGGTGGCAGCGCGGCTACGTGCCGCCGCAGATTCCGGCAGAACCCGAGCAGACGGCCGAGCGGCGAGTTGAGGTTGCCTACGACGGCCAGACACTGCCGCTGCTCACCGTCGCGTACAAGCTGCCCGCCTACGACCCGTCGAGCCGCCTACGAGTGGCGGCGGATTTGTTTGCCGATCTGGCGTTCGGCGAGACGAGCGAAGCCTACCGAAGGCTCGTTCTCAACGAGCAAGTGGTCGAGGACCTCGACGCGGGCGCGTCCTACAGCCGCGACCCCGGCCTGCTCGAGATCACTGCGCGCATCAAAGACGCGGCCAAGATCGACTACGTGCTCGGCGTCATCGACGAGACGATTGCCAAGGCTCAATCCGCGCCGCCGGACGCCGCCCGGCTCGCGGCATTACAGCGGCGTCTGCGCTACGGCTTCTTGATGGGCTTGCAAACGCCGGACTCCGTGGCGTCGCGCGTAGCCCAGTTCGTCGCTTTGAGCGGCGATCTCAAAGGCCTCGACCGCTTGCACGCAACCTATGCCGCGGTTACTCCGGCCGACGTGCGCGCGGCCGCCGAGCGCTACTTGCGCCAGGAGCGGCGCACCGTCGGTGTGCTTCGCTCGCGCCCGTGACGCCGGGCACCCGCATCGCTGCCGCGGCACTCGCCGTATTCGGCTCAGGTTGTGCGCCCGAGCGCGCGCCGCCGGCCGCCACCGAACCCGAGGATTCCGCCGTGGTACTGCTGAACGTCCCTGCCGATCCCACGATCTCCTTCTCGCTGCAATTCGCCGTCGGCTCGCAAGACGACCCGCCCGGCAAGGAAGGGCTTGCCTTCCTGACGGGCGAGATGCTCGTCGATGCGTCCACGAAGACACGCTCGCTCGACGAAATCTTGGCCGCGCTCTACCCGCTCGCCGCAGGTTACGACTTGCGCGTCGACGTGGAGCGCAGCACGCTCACGGGCCGCGTGCATCGCGACAACCTGGACGCCTACCTCGAGCTCTTCACCGACGCTTTCTTGAAGCCGGCATTCAACGAAGACGATTTCGAGCGCGTGCGCAGCGACGCCATCAACGCCATCGTGAACACCCTGCGCTATTCCTCCGACGAGGAGCTCGGCAAGGCCACGCTGCACGAAGCGGTGTTTCGCGGCACGCGCTACGCGCACTTGAGCGAAGGCACCGTCGCGGGCTTGCGTGCGGTCACGCTCGACGACGTGCGCGCGTTCTACGAGCGCCATTACACTCAGGCGACCGCACTGCTCGGCCTCGCCGGCGGTTTCGACAGCGCCGTGGTCGAGCGGCTGAAAGCCGCCGTGCAGCAGTTGCCCGCCGGCGCCGCCGCCCCGCCGCCGCCCGTAGCGGTGCGGCCGCTCGAGGGCCGCTCCGTGGTGTTCGTCGACAAGCCGGGCGCCGACGCATCCTTGAGCTTAGGCTTCCCGCTCGACGTGCGCCGCGGCGACCGCGACTTCTACGCTCTCTGGATCGCGAACTCGTGGCTCGGCGAGCATCGCAACCAATCGAGCCATCTCTTCAACGTGATTCGCGAACGGCGCGGCCTGAACTACGGCGACTACTCGTACATCGAGGAATTCCCCGACGGCGGCGAGCGCATCATGCCGCCCGTGAACGTGCCGCGCCGCGTGCAGCTGTTCGAAATTTGGATCCGCACGCTGCCGAACCCCCAGGCGCCATTCGCGCTGCGTGCGGCGCTGCGCGAGCTCGAGCTGCTCGTTGCGAACGGAATGACGGCCGAGCAGTTCGAGCTCACGCGCACATTCTTGAAGAAGTACTCGCTGCACTTCGCGGAGACGACGGCGGCACGTCTCGGCTACGCGATGGACGACCGGTTCTATGGCCTCGATGAAGAAGGCCATCTCACGCGGTTCCGCCGCATGCTCGACGAGCTCACGCTCGACGACGTCAACGCCGCGATCAAGCGGCATTGGCAGCACGAGAACCTCACGATCGCGATCGTGACCGGCGAAGTGGCGGCGCTGCGCGCGGCGCTCGCGAGCGGTGCACCGACGCCGATCTCGTATCCGACTCCGAAGCCGGCCGAGATTCTAGAAGAGGACCGCAGCATCGAGGCGTGGCCTTTGAATCTCGCCGCGGAGCGCATGGCGACGATACCCGTGGCGCAGGCGTTCGAGCGCTGAGGCGGCGCGCTCGCGCCCCGCGGGTCACTCCAACCGGGGGTCGAGCTCTCGCCGCGCCATCTTGCTCACCAAGTCGCCCGTCTGCGCTTGCGGCCTTCGTTCCTGGTCGAACTCGTAGAGCGCCCGCACGTAAGACCGATCCCAATCCGTGAGCCCCGAATAGGCGTTAGGGTTGCTGAAGAGATTCAAGATGCTGTCGTATGCGGCCGGATTCGCGTCGGGGTGCACCTGCGCCAGCGACACGACGGCAAGGTAGTCCGCGAGCTGTTGCCAGGTGGTCCCGGCGAGCTTCGTCCCATCCACGATGATGAAGACGCTGCGAAGATCGTCACGCGTTCCATTGTGGATACGCGACGGGCCGGCCACGCCGACCACCGGAATGGGGTCACCCGATAGGCGAATGGCGCGTTGGCCCGTGCGCGCGTCGACCGGCATGCTGACGTGCCACCAGCGCACGGCGCGCTCCGACTCGGCGAACTCGTCGAGCGCCGCTCGGCTCAACGTCAGGTCGCTGGAAACGGCGCTGGGTCGAAACAGCCGCGGCCAATTCTCGACCATGACGCTGGCCACCTGCTTGGCGTCGGTGGTGAAGATGATGATGACGTCGGGCTGGCACCCGGGCTCGCCGGGCGTGAGGCCCACTTCGAGCGCGAGCTGCGAAATCCGATCGACGACGTATTGCGCCGCGGTGCTCTCGAGATTGTGCGAGCCGATGCAGACACTGCGATGCCAGCGCGCGTAGCCGCGCCCCGCCGGTACGGCGACGACGTCGCCGATGAAGTCTCTAACTACGATTCTAAGGTCGGCTTCGATCTCGCTCATGCGGCGGCCGCGGACCACGACCTCGTCGATCGGTTGCGCCTGGCCCTCAGTGAGGCCCTGCTCGGGCGCGACGGCCTGCGGCGGCGGTTGCGCGGCTGCCCCCACGGCAACCGCCGAGAATAGAAGACCCAACGCTATTTTTCGTGCGCGCATGGTCGCGCATAGTACTTCAAACGGGGCTTTTGGCGCCGCCGGTTCGGCCATGCCGGCTAGCGCGCGAGCCACCACAGCAGCGCGCCGATCCCGAGCAGCACGAGCCCCATCCGCAGATACGGGACCTTGCGCGGCAAGCGGTCGCGAATGAACTCGGCTTCCTTGCGGTGGATTGTCTCGGCCGAAAACACCGGCACACGTAACCAGCGCCGCTGCGGGAAGCGATGGCCGAGCTCGTGATCGAGCCGGCGCAGATCGTCGTGCAGGCGCTGCCAGAACGACGGCGGCGGCCGCAACGTCAAGATGATGCCGACCAAAACGATCATCAGCACGAGCTGCTCGTACGGGATCGAGACCATCTAGGCTCCTTCGTTAGCGCGCCGCGAGTCGTCATGACTCGCCGGTTCGTCGAGCTTGAGCCCGCACGCTGGGCATTTCGGAATCGCAAT
>CAMPKU010000015.1 GCA_946887385.1 uncultured Gammaproteobacteria bacterium | reverse complement strand
GTGGGGCTCTGCACGATTCGCCGCCAGCTACCCCCGCCGCCGCCCGGGCTCGCAATGTAGCTCGGCCCCTGCGGCAGGCACCGCATGTGGGGCCCTTCCATGTAGTAGTTGCTTTCGTGTGCCGCCATCGCCGTGCGCGCCCACGCCTGAATCTTGCTTTCGTCGCGCAGGTCCCCGGTCACGCCCCGGGCGCGCCACAAGCCGGTGAGCTCGGGACGGCCGTCGGCCGTGCGCGGCGCGGGCGCTGAAAGATCCGGCTTGCCGTCGGCCGTGCGCGGGATGCCCGGCGTGGGGAGTGTGAGCCACTGGGCCGCTGCCGGTGCCGCGAACGCCAAGAGAACCAACGTTGCGAGTAGCTGCTTCATGCTGCCTGCCGAAGTTTTGGTGCTAGGCTTGACGCCATCGTAGCCGATCTTGAACGCCGGCCACCACGCGCGGGCCGGTGAGGACTTTGGAGGTCCGGGTCATGAAAGTTGCATTGTCGACGGTCGCGGGCGTTGCATGGCTCCTCGCGGCGGCCCCTGCCGCATCGCACCACGCATTTGCCGCCGAGTTCGACATCAATCGGCCCGTCAAGTTGACGGGCACGGTCACGAGAATCGAATGGACGAATCCGCACGCGTGGCTCTTCATCGACAGCAAGGACGACGGCGGTAGCGTCCAAAACTGGGCGATCGAGCTGGTCGGCATCAACGACCTGCTGCGGCTCGGCTGGGGGCGCGATCGAGTGAAACCGGGCGACGTCATCGCCGTGGACGGGTTCGGCGCCAGAAACGGCACCAACACGGCCAACGCCGCCTCGGTGAGTTTGGCCAACACCGGCGAGCTGCTGTGGGCCAGCGTCCCCAAAGACGAAAGATAACGATCGCCGCGAACAGCCCTCCTCGCCGCTCGCTTTTTCCGCCGCGTCCGCGCGGCATGAAAGGCCGCAGCGCCGAGGTGGCCACACTCGCGCGCACGATCGTCGCTACGCGACCCACGCGCCTCGCGCTCGTCGGCTCGGGCGGCAGCGGCAAATCGATGCTCGCTGCGGCACTGGGACATAGGTTGGGCGCTCAGTTCGACGGCCGCGTGGACTGGTTCCGCTCCGGGGCCTGGGGCTTTTACACCTTGAGCGAAATGCTGGCGCTGCGCTTCGGCACGGGACGCGGCGAAGGCCGCGTGCAGCGCTTGCAGCAATTTCTGGCGCGCGGCCCGCAGCGGCTGATCGTGCTCGATAATCACGAGAACGATGCTGCGGTCGCGCGCTTGTTCGAGGCGCTTCCCGACTCGCAAGCCACCTTCGTCATCACGGCCCGCCGCTGCCTGCTCGCCGGTGTGTTCATCTTCCCCGTGGTTGCGCCGCTCGTCACCGCCGGCAAGAGCGCGTTTCCACGCGTGGCATCGCTCACTCGCCTCTTGCGCTGGAACCCGCTGGCGCTCGACATCGCCGACGGCATCGTGGCGTCGCGCGCAGCGAGCGCGAAGGCGCTCGGCGAGTTCCTGGCGAGCGCGGGCGTAACGAAAGTTCGCGCGCTGGAGCACGAAGACGACTTGCCCGAGATTGCGCTGCTCGTCGAGTGGGCGTGGCAGCGCTTGAGCCCCGCAGCACGCCGCGCGCTCGCCGTGCTCGCGCACGTGGAAGGCGACCACGTGGACGCCGTGTCGCTGGCCAAGCTTGCACGCGTCGCGCGGCTCGGCGCGCCGCTGGCGGCGCTCGAGCGCTGGCACTTGGTTCAGCAACCCGTGCGCGGCCGCTACACGCTGCACGCCGTGGTTCGCCACGCCGTGGCACGCCGCACGAAGCCAGACGCCGACCGCGTCTTTTCGCACTACGTGACGATGCTCGAGCGCCACCCGGAGCGACTGCAGCTCGAGCAGTCGCACCTCTTCGCCGCGATGGAGCACGCGTCGCGGAAGAACGACATGAACGCGCTGCTGCGGATCGAGGCGCTCGCGCGCCGGCTCAGCGAGGCGGTGAGCTAACCCGTCTACGTTCTCGTGCGACAGGCGACTTGCATCTCTACGGCTGTAGCGGTATATATCTACGCACGTAGAGATGGAGATGCCCATGAGAACGAACGCAGCAATCATGGCAGCCGGCCTCGCGGGACTTGCAGCGCTTGCGTGCGCCAGTCCGGTTCAGGCGCACCACTCCCACCTCCTGTATCAGAGGACACCGATCTGGATAAGCGGCACGGTGACGCGTTTCGAGCTCAAGAATCCTCACGCGATCACGACGTTAGAGGGCAGGAGCGAAGACGGGCAGGTTCGAGTGTGGGCCGTCGAGGGCCCGTCTCAAACAGGGCTCAATCGCCGCAGCGCCGGTGACGAATACTTGCCGAAGGTCGGCGACAAGCTCGAGGTGTGCGCCTACCCCTACAGGCCGGCTGAAGAGGTCGCAAGCGACTCGCGCCTGCCCAACTGGCGGCTAGACGCTTCGATTCAACAACGGCTCGAGTCATCGACCACTGAGGGAGCGTCGCCGCGCTTGATTTTGGGACACATGCTGGTCACCACGGACGGCGCAATGCGAGTGTGGGAACCCTACGGGTTCATCAGCGAGTGCATGCGCAGCTCGAACGATGAGATACAGTCGTGGATCGAGCGCCTGAACGCGAACCCGGAGGCGCGCACGTTCTGGTGCGACCAAAGGGGACGCGCCGCTGTCCAGTCGAACGCATCGATGAAGGGATTCATGGACGAGACCAACGGTCTACTCGCGGATCCATGCCCCTAGGCTGCACGAGCTCTTCGACGCTGCCCTGGGCGAGACGCCTAAGCGCCCTTCTAACCGGCCTCATCCCGAGGCTCGTGTCAGCGCGGCAACGCGCGCTTTCAGCGCGAAGCCGGAAGTTCGCGCAAGCGCGAGCTCATGATGGTCAGCATCGAAGAGTCCGCGACCTCGATCTCGCCGATTCCCGCGCGCCCGTCGTGACTTTCAACGACGTACTCGATGCGCCACGGCTCGCTGGTCAGCACGTCGACGACCCGAAGCTCTGCGCCGTTTGGAAACGGCAGCGGCAACTCCTGCGGTGTGTACGCGCCGAGGTACTCGCGCAGTAGGTCCGCGTCTCCTCCGTTCACGGCGCGGAGCAGCACCTCGAGCGCACGACCCGCCGGGGTGTCGGGAATCGTCGCACTGGTGGAATCGGCGACGATCGCGACCCGATGCTCGATGACGACGCTCGCCGCCGCGGTTGTTGCGCCAGCGGTCAACACCAGCCCCGCGATGAGCAGCACATCGCGTACGCGCAAGCACAGCGTTCGATCGAGCAGCCGCAGGCGCGCCACGTCGAAATTCTCGCGGCGCACTGTGGCAAGCAGTTGCGCCGATGGCGGCGGACGATCGAGCGCTAGTGCTGCCAGTGCGCTGACGTAACGGCGCTTGCCGAAGCCGGCCGCACAACGGTGATCGCACGCGGACTCGAGCATCAGCAGCGCTTCGCGCGCCAAGTGCGCCACGATGGGATTCCACCAATACGCGCGTCGCACGACCGCAATCAGTGCAACCCAAACGGGATCGCGTTGGCGCGCATGCCACAGTTCGTGTACGAGTATCAGTTGGCGGGTCGCCCCCGTATAGCCGTCGCCGATCCAGACCGTGGGCTTGAGCCAGCCCGATGCGGCCGCCACACGGCTGCCCCGAACGACGCGAATCTCGGCTTGCACGTCGCGCAGCTCGGGCGGCAGCTCGGAGCGCAGCGCGTCGCAGCAGAAGCTCGCCGCGCGCCAACGCCGCACGCAGCGCTGCATCGCGAGCCAATCGCCAGCGAAGAGGGCCGCACCTATCACGAATAGACACGCGGCAAGGTAGCGCACGAAGGGCCACGGTTCGTCGACCGTTGGCACCGCGAGCGGTCCGCCGAGCACCGCGAGGGCCGCGAACGGCTCGCCAAGCGGTGCACTAGAAAGGTCGATCGGGACTCGGAGCCATGCCCAGGGCACGAGCCATGCACAAAGACCGACGATCGCGACGCCGAAACGCAAGCGCGGCGGCGCGTTCGGTAAGCGCATAAGACACACACATGCGAGCGCGCTAATCGCCACAGCGGGAACTAACGCGGAGATGAGCGAGCTCATTTTTTGCGGCGTTGGGCGTCCGCGATAAGCTCACGCAGGTACGCGAGATCGTCCTCGCTGAGCTTCTCGTCGCGCAGTAACTGGGCGAACAGCGGCCGCAAATCGTTGCCAAACAATCGTCGCAGAAAGGCTTTGACGAGCGGTTTGCGAACGTGCTCCTGCTTGACGATCGGCGCGTAGACGATCGTGCGGCCGCGGTTCGCGATGCGTTCGATGGCGCCCTTCTCTTCGAGTCGGTCCACGATGGTCTTCACAGTGGAGTAGGCGACGCCGCGCTCGGCGCCGATGCGCTCGAAGAGCTCGGGTGCCGAGAGCTCACGGTCGTTCCAAAAGTGCGTCATCACGTCGAGCTCGAATTCGGACAGGCGAATGCTCATTCTATGACCCCGACCGGCTGCGCGCGGGAGCGGATGAGAGACTCGAGCTCGTCCGCGTCGACACATTTGTGAAGCTGTCCGTAGTCCGACCAGAACTGCTTCTGCCCGTCCGGCATTACTAGCAGGTGTCCGTTCATGATCTGTCCCGCCAAACTACCGGAGGAGGACGGTCGTTGCGACGCAACACTTTCTTTCAGCGCAAAGCCGCAGAACTCGACGACATCACCCGCTTGCAGAAAATCCTGACCGATACGCCTTCGATCGAGTTGGCGTACGTCGGGGCCGGCCACGGACCATCGCTGTACCTGCCCGTCATCCTGCACCCGTTCCACGATCACGATGGAGTGAGGATTGATGCGCTCGAAACCGACCACGATGCCCTGCAGCCAGATGGGCGTGGTGAGATCGAACTGTGCGAGCGAGTGATGCGCGGGCAAAGGCCCCGCCGAGGCAAGCGCCACGACCCCAATTGTCCATGTGGTCAACGTCTTCGTGCTCATCGGAAGCCCCTATCTCTACGTTCGTAGATTTATATTATCTACAGACGTAGAGATGTCAACCATACATCCTGGGAGATCCTGGCGGTGGCCCGCGCTGATTCCCACCTACCTAACCATCAATTCACCTTTTTCGCCTGCAGTGCGTCGTCCGGCGTGTGCAGCCCGAGATGCGTGACAGAGCCGTTTGCGTCCTTTACGAACTCGAACTCAATCTCAGAGACGTCGACGAAGAATCTCGTTTTGGACATTGCGTGGAGCGGTGCCGGGCTTTGACCCATGGGTCGCGCGATCAACGCGCCGTCGGCGAGCTCGATCGAGAGCCCTTCGCCCGGCGCAAACTCGTAGCGTCCGACATAGTCGTCGAAGAGCTTCGGGTCGACGTCGATCGCCGTTCGCAGGGGAGGCGCGAGCTCGCGCTCATAGTGGCCGCGCTCGCCGCCCTCGAGTCGGTCGGCGTCGAGGGGCGAGAGGCCGGTTCGCCCTGATTCCCGGGCTACCTAGAGCTGGCCAGTATCCAAATTTTTTGAAATTGGCGCGCCCGGACGGATTCGAACCGCCGACCCCCGGCTTCGTAGGCCGATGCTCTATCCAGCTGAGCTACGGGCGCGTGATGACTGGCGGATAGCTTGGCTTTGACGTCGGTCGTAGCGCTCCGCGGGGCTCATTCTACCCGAAGCGACAGCCTCCGCTTCAACCCTCACGCCGCCTCGACGTAGTCGCGCACCAGCCGGGAGCCTAGACCCGTGAGGATTTCGTAGCTGATGGTGCCGGCCGTGGCCGCAACTTCGTCCAGCCCAACCGTAGCGCCGATGAGCTCGACGGGGTCGCCCACGCGCACGGCGGTTCGCGGCAAGGTGCCGATGTCGAGGGTCATCAGGTCCATCGACACACGGCCCACCACGGGCACTCGGCGGCCGTGGACCGCCGCCGTGCCGCAGTTGCCGAGGCTGCGCGGATAACCGTCGGCGTAGCCGATGCCCACCACGGCGATTCGAGCCGACGATTGCGCGACGTAGGTAGCCCCGTAGCCGACGGGCGCAGGCTCACCGATGTCGCGGAGCTGCAGAATCGGAGCCGTCAGAGTGACCACACTCTCCATGGGATTCGGCCGGTCGCTGAACGGATTGCCGCCGTAGAGCGCGATGCCGGGCCGCGCCAGATCGCCGCGGTGCGCGGCGTCGAGCAGCGTGCCCGCGGAGTTGCCGATCGACGTGGGCACGTCCGGCAACGATTGGCGCAGCCGGTTGAAGCGCGCGAGCTGCTCCGCATTGAAGGGGTGATCGGGTTCGTCGGCGCACGCAAGGTGCGTGAGGACGAAGTCGAGCTCGAGATCGGCCAGCACGTCCTTGCGGATCGCGAGCGCCGTGACGTCGCCCGAGCTCAGCCCGAGCCGGTTCATGCCGGTGTCGATGTGCAGTAGCGCGCGTCCTCGCCCGCGCCAGCGCTCGACCTGCTCGAGCGTGCTCAACACGGGGCGCGCATTCAGCGCCGCGAGCACGTCGGCGGTACCCGCAAGCGCGCCCTCGAATACGCCGATCTCCGCGTCGCGCGAGAGCGCACGCAGCTCGCGCGCTTCGGCCGCCGTCGCCACGAAGAATCGCCGGCAACCCTCGCGCAGCAACCGGCGTACCACCGGCCCTAGACCCAAGCCGTAGGCATCGGCCTTGACCACCGCGGCACATTCGGCGGGCTCCGCACGCTTGCGGAGCAGCGCGTAATTGCGCGCCAGCGCGTCGAGATCGATGCGCAACGTTGCGGGACGCACGGCCGGCTGCGTATCAGTCGGCATACGGCGGCAAATCTACTTTGACGAGCGCGGCGGGCACGTCGTCGGCAACCACACGATAGGCACCCACGTTCACGGGCACGAGCGCCGACTCGCCGCGAGCGAGCCCGCCAAGCTCGCGGCCGTCTGCGCAGAGCACGCGCACGCAGCCCGCGAGAGCGTGCAACGCGTGCGGCGCGCACGCGGGCACCTCCACGCTCACGCTTGCTGTCGGCTCCAGATGCTCGAGACGAAAGTGCTCGCAGCTCACCGACCGCCGCACGCCGGGCCGCACGGGCGTCGGTTTCACGAAAAACTCCGCAGGCGGCGTAGCCTTCAGGTTTAGCGCTTCGAGCGCAGCGTCCACGTCGATGTTGCGCAGCGGAAAGCGCACGTTGTCCCAGGCGCGAAAGGTGGGCCCCGGCCGGCGGATCTCGAGCGCCAACACGCCAAGGCCCTCCGGGTTGCCCAGCGCGTGCACCTCGGCCGAGGCCGGCTCGCCGCGGGCCGCCGCCACACGCGGCGGATTCGCGTTGTAGATCACGTCGCCGGCTTTGACGGGGATCGCGTTCAGTGCATCGAGGGCGTTCCAGTACACGTCGCGCAGACTTGCGAGCAGCGCTGCCGCGTCCGTCCAGCGGGCGCCGTCGCGCAGCCGCGGGCGCAGGGCCGCTTCCAGCTCCGACGCCGGCGTGCTGCGGCCCGCGAGCCAAGGCTTCAGCAGCGCCTGGAGCTCGGCGGCCGAGTCGTCGCCGAGCAGCTCGAGCAGTCGTTGCTGATTGCGCCGGCCGGCGGCTAGCATCGCGCGAAAATGGCCGGCGTCGACGTCGGCCGCGAAGCCCAAACGGATCGTCGCACCGGGATCCGCGTGCACGATCACATACACCTCCACATTGCCGGGCGGATGCGCCTGCACGGACAGGAGCTCGGCCACGTCGAGCAGCTTAGGCAACAGCGGAAAGCGGCGGCCGTGGCGCTGCACGAACGCTTCGCCGAGCAGCATCTCGGCGTGCACGGCCAGCAGCGCGGGCAACGTGATCGTCGAGCCGTCGGCGAGCGAGAGTACGCTGGGGTGGATGCGGGCCTCGTCGTCGGAATCGTCGGCCGAGATCTCGAACGATTCTCCGAACGTGCGCCCCGAGGCACAGGCGGGGCTCGTGAGGCGCTTGAGCTCGCACAGGTTGCGCCCGCCCCACGGCCGCTCCACGAGATTGTCACGTTGCGGCTTCAGCAGGGTTGCGGCCAGCTCGGCGGCGACGGTACGGTCCCCTTCGAGCAAACGATCGGCGGCAGTGCTGGCGGGCGGCACAACTCAAGTCCTACGCGAGGATGCCGCAGTATGCCACGGCCGTTTATGTCAAAACGTGACTGAATACCGCGCCGCTCCGCGGTTGACGGCGTAGGCTCCCGACAATTCCGTTGAATTTCGGTCGAGCAATGGCTAACCCGCGCGATTTAGCCGCACAGGCTTTCGCCCTTCTGCAAAACGCGCTCAGCGAATCGGAGGCCCGAGCATCCGACCTCGACGAGCAACTGAAGCGTAAGCGCACGCCGAAAAATCGCCTCGAGGATCAGCTCGACGTTTTGTCGCACCGGCTCGAAAGCGTCGAAGCCGAGCGCATCCGCTGGGAGCAACAAGCGGGCCACCTCGAAGAGGTTGCCGAAGCCGAGCGCGCCAAAGTCGCGCAGCTGAAGAAGAAGCTCGAAATCGCGGAGTCGGGCCCCGAGAAGCTCACCAAGAAAGAAGTGAACTTCTGGCGCGCGAAGGCCGCCGAGATCGACGCGCAAATCAAGGAGTATCAGGAACGCCTGGCCGCCTTGCGCCGCGAGCTCAACGAGCGCGACGCCTCGATCGGGGTGCTGAAGGCCGCGAACGGCGGCGCCGACGACGGCCCGGCCGAAGTGCAAGAGTCCGACAACGAGCTTCGCCGCCAGCTCGAGCAGCGCGACAGCTGGCTTGCCGAGCTGCGCCTCGAGCTGCACGAGCTGCGCGCGCAGCCCACTGCGCCGCTCGAAACCGAAGCGCAAATGGAAACGCTGCGCAGCCAGATCGCCAGCCTCGAGCGGGCGCTGGCCGAAGCGCACAACATGCGCGCGGCCGTGCAGACCGACCTGGCCCGCACGGAGCAAACACTGGCAGGGCGCGAACGCGAGCTGCGTGAAGCGGCCGCTGCGGGTGAGCGGACGCGCACCACGATCGCCGAGCGCGAGCACCGCATCATCGAGCTGTCTGCCGAAATCGAGCAAGTGCGCGCGGCAAGCGGCGAGCGCGAGCGCCGCATCGCGGAGCTGTCCGCCGAAGTGGAGCGCGTGCGCAGCGAGATCGGCCAGCGCGAGCACCGCATCGCCGAGCTGTCTGCCGAAGTGGAGCACGTGCACGACGAGCTACGCCAACGTAACGAAGCGGCGCATGCCAGCACCGAGCAGCAGGACGAGCGCATCGCCGGCCTCATGCGCGACGCCGAAGCGCTGCGCGCACGGCTCGAGCAGGACCGGCAGGACATGGGCGCGGCGCGCTCGGCCCTGGAGCTGGCACTGTATGAGCGCGAGCACGAGGTCGAACGACAGCGCCAGCAGCTCGAAACCAACGAGAGCGATTTCACGGAGCTGCGCCGTCAAATCGAGGAACGCGAGCACGCCGCTGCCGAAGCGCGCCGGCAGATAGAGGCGCAGCGCGTCGAGATGCAGGAGCGCGATCGCGAGCTCGCAGACCGCCAGCAACAGCTTCGTGAGCTCAACGAAGCGCTCGCGCAACGCGACGAGCAGTGTGCCGCCTCGGCCGGCGAGCTCGAGCGCCTACGCACGACGTTGACGGCTCACACTCAAGACATCGACAAGCTCCGGCAAACGCTGCACGGCGCGAACCGCGAGCTCGAGCATGCGCGCGCCACGCTTACCGCCAACGAGCGCGAGCTCACAAGCCTGCGGGACACGCTGGGCGCTTCGAACCGCGAGCTTGCGAGCTTACGCGACACCGTGAGCGTCTCGAACCGCGAGCTCGACGAGCTGCGCGCGGAGAAGCAGCGCCTCGAGACGGCGCTGGCTGCCGCCGAAGAGAGCGCCGCCGGCGCTCGCAGCGACATCGAAGCCGCGCGCGAGCAGATGGCGGGCCTCGAAACGGAGCTCAAGGAAGAGCGCGAGCATGCCGAAAGCCTCGGCGAGCTCGCGAACGAGCGCCGCGAGCACATGACCAAGCTGCAAGAGCAGGTCGAGGAAGCCGAGGAGCTCTTTGCCGACGCGAACTGGCGGCTCGGCAAGTCGCTGTACTTCGAGCGGATCGTCAAACGGCGTAGAGGCCTCATCGAAAAGCTGCTGGCCGCGCTGCGCGCCAAGATGAAAGCGAATACGGCCTTGAAGGCCGGCCTCGACGGGCTGCGCACGTTCAAGGCGACAGCCGAGATGAACCAGCACAAGCTGCTGGCGCGCATCGACAGCCTGAAGGCCGAGCTCAAGGAGGCCGAGGAGACCGTGAAGCGCCATCAGGGCGCCACGGCTGCGAAGCAAGAGCTCACGAACGCGATCTCACGCGCGACGGCGCTCGAAGAGCGCCTGAACACGCAAGCCGAGCTCATTCAAACGCTCGAAGCCGACCTGAAGACGGCGCGGCTGTCGCACAAGGCCGGCGACGACATGCATCACGAGGTCGAGCGCCTCACGAAGGAGCTCGAGGCCAAGAATCAGGTCATCGCCCAGCTTCAGGCCGACGCCGACGACCAGCAGCGCAAGCTCTCGAAGCTGCGCGGCAGCGAATCCGAGACCGTGCGCCTGAAAGCCCTCACGGAAAAGGACCGCAGTGAGATCGACGAGCTGCAGCGCGAAGTCACGCAACTGCGCGAGACGCTGGCGCGCCAGAGCGCCGCTGCCGCGGCCAGCGGCAACAATGCGGAGATCGAAGCCAAGCTCAAGGAGCGAGAGAACTCCCTAACGCGGCTCATGGGAACGATCAAAGAGCATGAAGCCACGATCAAGAAGCTGAGCGAAGCGGCCGACTCCTGGAAGCGCAAGTATCAATTCCTGGCGACCGATCAGCCGGACGCCTACAAGAGCACCGCCGAGAAATAGTTCCGGCGAGAGCGCATGTCGTTGCCCACCGGCTCGTTCGACGTCTCCACCCTGTTCGCGGCCCGCGGGATCGATTTGGCGTCGCTCGGCGGCGCCTATCTCACGCTATTGGCCACCGCCGCATTGACGATCGCGGCGTTCATTGCCGCGCGCAGCCTGCTGGTGATCTCCCCGAATCGCGGCTCGCGCGACTACGGCACCTACGTGGCGTGGACGCTTGCGGCGCTGCTGGTGGCGATCGTGCTCGAGAACGAGTCGTTGCCGGCCGGCAGCGCGGCCCTGCACTACGCCATCGTGCCGCAACTCGCTGTGCTCATGGCGTTGCACGTTGCGATCTCGCGCCGCCACGACCCTTGGCTCGTGGCGCTCGGCGCTGCCGCCACGGCTGCCACGGTTGTCGTCGGCGCGCTGCTCGGCGCGGCCACGAGCTTGGTCGGGCCCGCGTACTGGATCGCCCTGCTGGTGCTGGCCGCGCTGCTCGGGTTCCTCTGGCTGAAGGCCGTGTCCACGCAGCGCGCGTTCGTCAAGGCGAGCTCGATCTACCTCACGTCCAAAGAATCGGCGGGCCAGGCAACGGCTCCGCAACAGCCGTGGCTGGGCTTGCCGCAGTGGGTGGCGCTGATCGGCGCGAGCGCGGCGCTCGGCGTGGCCAACTCGCTGCTGCGCGGCCGTGCCCTCGAAGAGATTCCGGTGTTCGAAGTGGCCGCCGAGTCCGGCCTGGTGCTGGCCTTGACGGCAGTCGTCTGCGCCGTGCCGGCGCTCAGCTACTGGGCCACGCGCAAAACCTGGATGCCGGAGCTCACGCGCTTTGTGTGGCTCGCGTGGATGGTGGTCGGCTTCGCGCTGACGTACGGCAACTACCTCAGCAGTCTGTCGCGAGCTTAGCCACAAGGTGCGGCTCGAAGTCCGCGCGGAAACGCGCAAGGTCTTCGATACCGGCCAGCGTTCGCAAATCGGTGACCGGCAGGCCGCGATAGCCGCACGGATCGATGCCTAAAAACGGTGCGAGATCCATCGCCACGTTCACGGCCAAGCCGTGATACGAGCAGTGCCGCTTCACGCGCAAGCCCACAGCCCCGATCTTGGCGCCCGCCACGTACACGCCGGGCGCGTCGCGCCGCGCGCTGGCTTCGACGCCGTAGGCCGCCACCGTATCGATCACTGCGCTTTCGAGCGCTTGCACGAGCATGCGCGGCGTCCATGCGCGGCGCTCGAGATTCAGCAGCACGTACGCCACGAGCTGCCCCGGCCCGTGATACGTGACTTGGCCGCCGCGGTCGATTTGTACGACGGGTATGTCGCCGGGTGCCAGCACGTGACTTCGATCGCCGCGCATGCCGAGGGTGTACACGGGCGGGTGCTCGACGAACCAGATCTCATCACGCGTGGCCGCCGTGCGGTCCGCCGTAAAGGCCTGCATGTCGGCCCAAACTTCCGGCAACGGCCGAAAGCCGAGATCGCGAACCAGCGGCGCGTTCATTAGCCTTTTCTTAAAGCGCCATCAGCACGAGCTCGTGCGCAACGAGCTCTCGATAAACAGCATCGATTTGCGCGCGGCTTTCCGCACGGACGGTGATGGTGAGGCTCACATAAGCCGACTGCTTGCTCGCTTGCTCGGCGAGCGCATAGGCCTGACCGTAGTGCGACTCGATGATCTTGAACACGGCATCGCGAAAGGCGGCGTCGTTGCGGCCGAACACTTTGATCGGTAGCTCGCACGGAAACGTCAGCAGCGACTCGTTGCCGTCGCCGCTCATTCCCACAGGAGCTCGAGCTCGTCCCGCATGCGCGCCCACACGCCGCCGTCCAAGACGTTCGTGAGCACCACCACAGGGCTCTTGACGAGCGGGGCACCGGCCAACGAGATCTTCACCTCGCCCACCTCCGTGCCGCGGACGAGCGGTGCCGCGAGCTCGGCGATCACGTCCATGGTCGCCGCCAGGCTCGCATAGGCGCCGCGGGGAATCGTGACGTAGATGTCTTCGGTTAGGCCCAAACCGGCGTACTGCAGCTCGCCGCCCCACACGCGCGCGTTGTCGAGCGGCTCGCCCGCCGCGTAGAGCTTGTGCGTCTCGAAGTTCTCGAACCCGTAGTCGAGCAGCTTCTGTGCGCCCTCGTTGCGTGATCGGGCGCTCGGCGCGCCGAGCACCACGGCGATGAGCCGCATGCCGTCACGCTCCGCCGACGTCACGAGGCAGTAGCCTGCCGCGGACGTATAGCCGGTTTTCAGGCCGTCCACGCTGGGATCGCGCCGCAGAAGCGCGTTACGATTTTGCTGCGCGATGCCGTTATAGCTGAACTCGCGCTCGCTGTAGAGGCTGTAGAAGTCGGGGAACTCGCCGATGATGGCCTTCGCGAGCACGGCCAGATCACGCGCCGAGCTCACGTGTCCGCGCGCCGGCAAACCGTGCGGATTGCGAAACACCGAGCTTTGCATGCCGAGCGCTTTCGCGGCGGCGTTCATCTCCACGACGAACGCGTCTACGGATCCCGACACGCGCTCCGCCAGCGCAACCGCCGCATCGTTGCCGGACTGCACCAGCAGGCCTCGCAGCAGGTCTTCGATGCCGACTTCGGAGTTCACCTCGATGAACATGCGCGTGCCGCCCATGCGCCATGCCCTCTCGCTCACGCGCACGCGGTCGTCGAGGCGGATGCGGCCGGACTGCAGCGCGTGGAACACGACGTACGCCGTCATGAGCTTCGTAAGGCTGGCCGGCGCGAGCGGCTCGTTGGCGGCGCCCTCCGCGAGCACCGCGTTCGTACTGAAGTCGATCAGGTAGTGGCTCTTGAAGGCGAGCTTCGGCGGAACGGGCGGCGCCAGCGGCGCTGATTCCTCGGCGGCGGCGTGCACGGCAACGAGCAGCAGAAAAGCGAGCGCTACGTCGCGTACGAAGCGACGCACGAGCCTCATGGCGCGCGATCCACCACGAGCTGCGAGCCGGACACGCCAATCGCGCGAAGCCGCGCGTTGAGTGCGTCGAACTCCACGGAATCCTGAATGGGCCCCAGCCGCACGCGATGTAGCCGGCGCCGGTCGGCGGGCTCGCTGAACACTGTGGGATTCGAAAAGCCGCTGGCCCGTAGACGCGCCACCAAGCGCTCGGCGTTCTCGTGCTGCGCGAACGCGCCGATCTGCACGTACATGCGCTCGACGGCCGGCGCCGGCACTGCCGGGGACGGCGGCGACGACGGCACCGCCGCCGTGACCTCGACACTGTAAGCATCGCGCGGCGGCGCCACCGTGCGCACCTCGACGCGCGTAGTGCCGGTGCGCACCATGTCGAGCTGTGTGGCGGCCGCATACGATAAATCGATGAGGCGATTGTCGACGAACGGCCCGCGATCGTTGACCTTCACAACCACGCGTTTGCCGTTCGTGAGGTTCGTAACCTCCACCCAGGTGGGCAGCGGCAGCGTGGTATGCGCGGCCGTCATCGCGTGCATGTTGTAGACCTCGCCGCTCGAAGTGGCCAGCCCATGAAAGTCGCGCCCGTACCAAGACGCCACGCCGCGTTGCACGTAACCGGCGCTCGTCGGCAGCACGTGATAACGCTTGCCCAGCACCTCGTAGAAGGGCGGGTTACCGCGACGGCTACGCTCCTGCGGAGCCGGGCTAGCGATGCCGGAATCGCGCGCTACCTGGCGCGTTTCGGACGACGGCCGCGGCGCATTGCCGGAGCACGCGGCCAACGAACCGATCAGCAGCACTACCGCGCACTTGCGTAGAGGGCGAGTGGCGGCCCCCATCACTCGCCGCCGCTCCCGGTGCCGTTGCTCGCGACGGTCTCGAAATAGCGGCCGCGGATCGCCTGGCTCAGCTGATGCGCCGCCAGCGCGTACTTCGTGCTGCGGTTGTAGCGCGTGACGACGTGGAAGTTGTGATAGCCCACCCAGTACTCGGACCCGCCGCCGGCCGCCTCGAACGAATACGCCGCGGCCGGCGCATCGGACGGCAGCGGCGTGGTGAACACATAGCCCATGCGCGTCAAGGCGCCGACCGTGTCGTTGAGGTCGAGGCCGTTGCGCGGCTCGGGGCCCGCGAAGCTCTCCGTGCGCATGGCGGGCTCCATCACGGGCTCGCCCGTGCGCCAGCCGTGCTTGCTGAAATAGTTCGCGACGCTGCCGAGCACATCGTTCCAGTTGCTCCACAGATCCCGCCGGCCGTCGGCGTCGCCGTCTACGGCATACGCACGGTAGCTCGACGGAATGAATTGGCCGGCGCCCATGGCGCCGGCGTACGAGCCGAGCGCTGCGGTGGGATCCACCTCCTCTTCCCGCGTGAGCAGGAGGAATGACTCGAGCTCCGAGGCGAAAAACGTGGCGCGCGGCGGATACGCGAAGGCCAGCGTGGCGAGCGCGTCGAGCACTCGATAGCTGCCCATCCGCGTGCCGAAATACGTTTCGATGCCGACGATGGCCACGATCATCTCGGGCGCCACGCCGTAGCGTTCGGCCACGCGCTCGAGCTCGGCGGCGTGCTCGCCCCAGAAGCGAACGCCGGCCGCGATGCGCTCCTCGGTGAGGAAGATGTTGCGGTATTCGAACCACGGCACCACGCGTTCGGCCGGGCGCGCCATGGCATCCAAAATCGTCTGATTGATGACCGCGGCGTCGATGAGCGCCGTGAGCTCGCCGCGATCGAAGTTGTGCCGCTCGACCATGCGCTCTACGAATGCACCGCGCGACGACGCAACGTCGGCGTTTTGGCCGGCCACGGCAAAGGACAGTGCGAGTAAGACAGAGGCGAGAGTTGCACGAGCCGCGCTGCTTCCGTGTGTCATGCCGCCAACAACTTCCTATGTCCGTGGATCGAAGCGAGGATACCGAAACCCGCCAACAGGGTCACCATCGATGTTCCGCCCGCGCTGACGAGAGGTAACGGCACGCCGACGATGGGCAACAAACCCGATACCATGCCCGCATTCACGAACACGTAGACGAAGAACGTGAGAGACAGCGCGCCGGCGAGCAGCCGCGTGAACGTGTCCTGCGCTTGGGCCGCAATGTACAAGCCGCGCCCCACGAGCGCGAGGTACAGCACCACCAGCAAGCACAAGCCGAGCAGGCCGAACTCTTCGGCCATCACGGCAAAAATGAAGTCCGTCGAGCGCTCCGGCAAAAACTCGAGGTACGACTGCGAGCCGTTGAGCCAGCCCTTGCCGAACAAGCCGCCCGAGCCGATCGCGATCTTCGATTGGATGATGTTGTAGCCCGTGCCGAGCGGATCCGACTCCGGATTCAAGAACGTGAACACACGCGCCTTCTGGTAGTCGTGCATGAAAGCCCAGAGCACCGGCAGCGCCGCCACCCCGAGCACCCCGAACCCGAGCATCAGGCGCACGCTGATGCCCGCGAGCAGAATCGTGATAGCGCCGCCGGCCATGACGAGCAGCGCCGTGCCGAGGTCGGGCTGCTCGGCGATCAAGAGCGCCGGCGTGAATACGATGAGGCCCATGACCATGAGCTGCGGAAACGTGGGCGGCAGCCGCCGCTCGTGCATGAACCACGCGCACATCATCGGCACGGCGATCTTCAACAGCTCCGATGGCTGAAACGTGACCACGCCGAGATCGAGCCAGCGCTGCGCTCCCTTGCCGATCTGACCTTCGACGGCCACGGCCAGCAACAAGCCGATGCCGAGCAAATACGTCCACGGCGTGAAAATGCGCAAATAATGCGGCGGAATCTGCGCAAGCACGAAAAACGCGGCTAGGCCGACCGCGAACCGCATGCACTGACGCAGCACCCCGTCGCGCGCTTCGGCATCGATGGTAAACGTGCCGCCGAGCCCGCTGTTGCCAGACACCGCGCTGTAGAGCACCACCAGGCCGAGACTGACGATGGCGAGCAGGATGACGAGCAGGGGCATGTCCACGACGAAGCCCCTGAAGCCGCGTTTACGGCGGCCGCCGGCCGCCCCGCTCCATTCAAGGCTCGCGAGCGACATAGCTTTCCGAAGCGAAGTAAGCGTCGAGCACTTTGCGTGCGACGGGCGCGGCCGCGCGGCTGCCGCCGCCGCCGTTCTCGACGATGACGCCGAGCGCGATGCGCGGCGCCTCGGCGGGAGCGAATGCGACGAACAAGCCATGGTCGCGCTGCCGCTCGTCGATCTCGTCCTCGCGATAGCGCGCGTCCTGCGCGATGCCGATGACTTGGGCCGTGCCGGTCTTGCCGGCGATGCTGTAGGCGACGCCCTTCATGGTTGCGGTCGCCGAGCTGCGCGGATCGGATGTGACGCCGATCATGCCGTCGAGCACCACTTGCCAGTGCGCGGGGTCCTGCTCGACGACGCCCGGCAGCTCCTTGGGCTCGGTGTAGGCCACCTCGCGGGTCAACGGGTTTTCGGTGCCGATGAGCAGCCGCGGCGCAAAGCGCTGGCCGCGCGCTGCGAACGTGGCGCCGGCATGCGCCAGCTGAACCGGCGTCACGGTCATGTAGCCCTGACCGATTCCCGTGATGACGGTTTCGCCGGGGAACCACACTTGATCTTCACGGCGCGTGAACTGCGCGCGCTTCCACTCGCGCGACGGCACGACGCCCGAGCTTTCGCCGATGATGTCGAGGCCCACCGGCGCGCCGAAGCCGAACTGCTTGAGCCCGGCGGCCATCGCGTCGATGCCCATCGCGACAGCCAGGTGATAAAAGTACACGTCGCACGACATCACGATCGCCTCGTGCATGTCGACGTCGCCGTGGCCTTGCGGGCGCCAATCGCGATAGCGATGCGTCTGACCCGGCAAGCGGAAGTGGCCGGGGCAATACCGCTCCTCGTCGTGAGTCATGGCCTCGGTCTGAAGCGCCGCGAGCGCCAAGAACGGCTTCACCGTGGAACCCGGCGGATACGTGCCCGCGAGCGCACGGTTGTAGAGCGGCTTGTCGAGATCCGTGATCAATGCGTTGTAGTCGGCGCGGCTCATGCCCGCGGCGAAGCGGTTCGGGTCGAACGACGGGGTGCTCACGAGCGCCAGAACGTCGCCGTTGCGCGGATCGATCGCCACGACGGAGCCGCGCATGCCTTGCATCGCTTCTTGGGCCGCGAGCTGCAGCTTCATGTCGAGGGCCAGCACGATGTTCTCGCCGGGCTTGGGCGATTTCGGCGTCACGCCGCTCGAGTCGGCTGCGTCGATGACGCGCCCTTGTGCGTTCACCACGAGCTGCCGATAGCCCACTTGGCCGTGCAGCCGGTCTTCGTACGCGCGTTCGATGCCGGTTTTACCGATGTGCGACGTGCCGGCGTAGTTGCTGCGCTCGATGCGTTCGAGATCGGTGGTGCTGATGCTGCCGACGTAGCCGATGGCGTGCGCGCTCAGCTCGCCGAACGGATAGTAGCGCGACAGCGCGACCTGAATGTCCACGCCGGAGAACAGGTGTCGGCGCACGGCAAAGGTGGCGGCTTGCTCTTCCGTGAGGTTGCTCAACTTCACGCGTTCGAACCCGCGGTGCGAGCGAATCAGATTGCGGAGCGTGTCGTGCTCGCCGCGATCGACGAGCTCGAGCTCCTCGAGCGACTGCAATGTGCGATCGAGATCGCCGATCTGCTCGCCGATGGCGACGAGCTCCCAGTTCGGCCGATTTTCGGCTACCACGATCCCGTTGCGGTCGTAGATGATGCCGCGCGTCGGCGGCAGCGGGTCGATGCGAAAGCGATTGCCTTGCGACAGCTCGCTGAACCGTTCGTAGTCCAAAATTTGAAGCTGCACGAGGCGCGTGACCAGCAGGCCGGCCAGCAGCAAGACAATGATGGCGGCCGCAATGATGCGCGACAGGAACAGCCGTTGCTCCTGCCAGTGATCCTTCAGCTGTAGCGACGCTCCTGCCATCGTCAGAGCCTTGCCGGCGCTTCGCGCTCGCGCCGGTCGAGCGACACGTACAGGCCGAGCCACGCGAGCGTGCCCGTGAGCGGCGGCAGCCAGCGCTCGATGAGCGGCACGCTACGGCCCGCCATGCCGTCGATCCAAAACAGAATGAACTCGTACAGGCCGAGCAGCAGCAGCACCGTAACCGCGAGCTGCGACATGGGAAACACGCGTAAGCGGAGATAGAACTTCTCGGCGAGGTACACCACGACGAGCAGCGCTAGCGCGTTCTGGCCCAGCAATGCGCCCGTGAGCGTGTCCAGCACGATGCCCATCCAAAACGCCGTGAGCAAGCTGAAATGCCGCGGCGCCATCAACGACCAATACAGCAGCACCACGGCCACCCAATCGGGACGAAACGGCGCCACGGAGTCCGGCAGCGGCACAGTCGCGAGCGCGAGCGTGGCGACCAAGCTCAACATCGACACCCACCAGTGGCGACGCGCGGCCATTACTGCACGTCCGCCACGCTCGCGTCGGGCTCGGCTTCAAGGGCGCGCGGCGCGTCCTCGTCCGAGCTCCACACGAGCAACACTTCGCGATCGCGATCGAGCGAAGACGCCGGCTCGGCGATGATCTCCGCGAACGCTTGGTCGGGCCGCAACCGCACTTCGAGCACGCGGCCCACAGGGTAACCCGACGGGAAGACGCCCCCTAAACCGGACGACAGCAACAAATCGCCTTCGGCGATGTCGGCGTTGTTGGTGAGATACGGCAGTCGCAACCGGCCGCTATCGCCGGTGCCGACCGCAATCGTGCGCAAACCGTTACGGTTCACACTCACGGGCACGGCGAGATCGGCGTCCGTGATGAGAACGGCTTCGGACGTCAACGGGCCGACGCGCACCACCTGGCCTACGACGCCTTGCGCATCGAGCAGCGCTTGGCCCACATAGACGCCGTCGACGAGGCCGCGGTTCAAGTCGAACCGCTGCCGATAGGGATCGAGATCGACCGCAAGAATTTCGGCAACGAGCGAGCGGCTGGCGATGCGCTCCGTGGACTCGAGCAGCGCGCGCAGCCGCGCGTTCTCGCGCTCGAGCGCGGCGAGCCGCTGCAAGCGCGCTTCCGTCTCCAGGCGCTCGCGCCGGAACTGGCGGTTCTCGTCGATCAGCGCGTCGCGCTCGGCGAACGTATCGCTCAGCGAACCCCAAGTCTTGAACGGAAAATCGACGACGACGCGCACGGGATACACCACGACCGACAACGCTTGCCGCACGCGTACCAGGTGCTGCTCGCGGCGATCGAGCAACATCAGCGCTATGCAGACAATCGCGAGGAGCAAAAAACGCGCGCCCATGGAGAACCCGCTTCGACCGAAGCCAGGGCTGGTTCTTCCTGGAGCACTCATCCCTTGTTCGCTCCTGCGCGTTAGCGCGTGGTGCTCGTCACTCCACCGAGAACGCCGACGGGCCGTACTCGTCGAGAAGCTCGAGCACGCGGCCGCCGCCTCGGGCGACGCACGTGAGCGGCTCGTCGGCGATGACGACCGGCAATCCGGTTTCCTCGGTTAGCAGCTTGTCGATGTCCGTGAGCAACGCACCGCCGCCCGTGAGAACAATCCCTCGTTCCGCGACGTCGGCGCCAAGCTCGGGCGGTGTTTGCTCGAGCGCGACCTTCACCGCGCCCACGATGCCCTGAAGCGGTTCCTGCAAGGCTTCGAGGATTTCGTTGCTGTTCAGCGTGAAGCTGCGCGGCACGCCTTCGGAAAGGTTGCGGCCCTTCACGGAGATCTCGCGCACGTCTTGCCCCGGATACGCGGAGCCGATCTCGTGCTTGATGCGCTCGGCCGTGGCTTCGCCGATCAAAATGCCGTAGTTGCGGCGCACGTAGTTCGTGATGGCGTCGTCGAATCGGTCGCCGCCGATGCGCACCGACGAGGCGTAAACGATGCCGTTCAACGAGATGACGGCCACTTCCGACGTGCCGCCGCCGATGTCGAGCACCATCGACCCGCGAGCTTCGTGCACGGGCATGCCGGCGCCGATCGCGGCGGCCATCGGCTCCTCGACGAGATACACCTTGCGAGCCCCGGCGCCCTCGGCCGACTCGCGAATCGCACGGCGCTCGACCTGCGTGGAGCCGTACGGCACGCACACGAGCACGCGCGGGCTCGGCCGAAAGTACCGCGAGCCGTGGGCCTTTTTGATGAAGTGCTGGAGCATCTTTTCCGTGACGCTGAAGTCGGCAATGACGCCGTCCTTCATGGGACGGATGGCCGTGATATGCCCCGGCGTGCGGCCGAGCATGTTCTTCGCCTCGAGGCCGACGGCCTCGAGCACCTTGCCACCTCGGCCCGGCTCCTCTCGAATCGCAACCACCGACGGCTCGTTCAAGACGATACCCCTGCCCCGGACGTAAATCAGGGTGTTCGCCGTGCCGAGATCGATGGATAAATCGTTGGAAAAATATCCGAGAAAGCTCTTTAACATTGAGGCCCAAGGCCGCTAGGGGGAAAACGTGGCGGGACTTTAGCAACGGGTAGGACAATCCACAAGCGACGTGTATTATCTAATGAGAAGTGGATCACTTCCGTTCCGCAGCTCACAAAACCCGCGTAAAGCACCGTGCTTCAGCCCGAAGACATCCACCGACTTTGTCGGCTCGCTCGCCTTGAAATCACCTCCTCGGAGGTGACCGACCTCTCGGCCAAACTCTCGGACATCGTGGCGCTGGTGGACCAGCTCCAAGCCGTTCCTACCGCCGGCGTCACCCCGATGGCGCATCCGCTCGACCGCCCACAGCGTTTGCGGCACGACGAAGTCACCGAAACCGACCGGCGCGAGCTCTACCAGCGCAACGCCACGCTCGTAGAACGTGATCTATATCTCGTTCCGAAGGTCATCGAGTAACCGCTCACGCGGCGTTTTGGGCCCGAGTACCGTTCGACGGTCACACCCTGCATGCATACACGCACCCTGGCACAGCTAGCTCAAGATCTTCAGGCGCGGCGCGTCTCCGCCACCGAGCTTACACGCCACTTCTTGAGCCGAATCGAGCGTTTCGACGCTCCGCTGAACGCTTTCGTCACTGTAACGGCCGAGCAAGCGCTGGCGCAGGCCGCGGCGGCCGACCGGCGCCTCGCGCAGGGCAGCGCCGCGCCGCTGACGGGCATCCCGCTGGCGCACAAGGACATCTTCTGCACGGCCGGCGTGAAAACGGCCTGCGGCTCGCGGATGCTCGACAATTTCGTCTCGCCGTACAGTGCCACGGTCGTCGAGCGGCTCGAGCAGGCCGGTGTGGTGATGCTCGGCAAAACGAACATGGACGAGTTCGCGATGGGCTCGTCGAACGAAACCAGCTTCTACGGGCCCGTGCACAACCCTTGGAATCACGCGCTGGTGCCCGGCGGATCGTCCGGCGGCTCCGCCGCAGCGGTCGCCGCCCGCATCGCGCCGGCGGCCACGGGCACCGACACGGGCGGATCGATTCGCCAGCCGGCCGCGCTCTCCGGCATCACGGGGCTCAAGCCCACCTACGGACGCGTGTCGCGCTACGGCATGATCGCGTTCGCCTCGAGCCTGGACCAAGCCGGCGTGCTCACGCAAACGGCAGAAGATGCCGCGCTGCTGCTCGAAGCGATGGCCGGGTTCGATACACGCGACTCCACGTCGCTCGACGATGCCGTGCCGCCCTACTCCAAGCTCATCGACGAGCCGTGGCACGGCCTCACGATCGGCGTGCCGGAAAATTTCTTCGATGAGAGCTTGGACGCCGACAACGCGTCGGCCGTGCGCGCGGCGCTCGATGAGCTCACGAAGCTCGGCGCCAAGCTGAAGAGCATCAACCTCGAGAACATTCACTTGTCCGTGCCCGCCTACTACGTGGTAGCGCCTGCGGAAGCGTCGTCGAACCTGTCGCGATTCGACGGTGTGCGCTTCGGCTACCGCGCCGAGCGCTCGAGCGGCGACGACCTGCTGCAGTTCTACATGCGTAACCGCGGCGAAGGCTTCGGCGCCGAGGTCAAGCGCCGCATCCTCACGGGCACCTACGTGCTGTCTGCCGGCTATTTCGACGCGTATTACCTTCAGGCGCAGAAAGTGCGCAAGCTCATCAGCGACGACTTTGCGCGCGCGTTTCGCGACGTGGACTTGGTTGCCGGCCCCACTACGCCGTCGCCGGCGTTCGGCATCGGCCAGAAGACCAGCAACCCCATCGAGATGTACTTGAACGACATCTACACGATCGGCGCGAACCTGGCAGGGCTACCCGCAATCTCCGTGCCGTGCGGGTTCGTGCGCAACTTGCCCGTGGGCTTGCAGCTCGTGGCGCCGCCGCTCGAGGAAGCGCGGCTGCTCAAAGTTGCGCATCGTTTTCAAACGGCTACCGACTGGCACACGCGCGTGCCGGCCGCCTACGCGTGACCGCCATGAGCTTCGAAACCGTCATTGGTCTCGAGATCCACGCGCAGCTCGCCACGCGATCCAAGATCTTTTCCGGCGCATCCACCACCTACGGCGCGCCGCCGAATAGCCAAGCGAGCCTGGTCGACTTGGGCTATCCCGGCGTGCTGCCCGTGTTGAACGGCGAAGCCGTGACGATGGCGGTAAAGTTCGGCCTCGCCACGGGCTGCACGATCGCGCCGCGTTCGGTGTTCGCGCGCAAGAATTACTTTTACCCCGACTTGCCGAAGGGCTATCAGATCAGCCAGTACGAGCTGCCGATCGTGCACGGCGGCAAAGTGGACGTGGTGCTCGATGACGGCACCACGCGCACGGTCGGCATCGTGCGTGCGCACCTCGAAGAGGACGCCGGCAAATCGCTGCACGAGGATTTCGCGGGCATGACCGGCATCGACTTGAATCGCGCGGGCACCGGCTTGCTCGAGATCGTTTCCGCTCCCGATCTGCGCTCCGCAGCCGAGGCCGGCGCGTACATGCGCAAGATTCACGCGCTGGTGCGCTATCTCGGCATCTGCGACGGCAACATGCAGGAAGGCTCGTTCCGCTGCGACGCGAACGTCTCCGTGCGCCGCCGCGGCGAGGAGAAGCTCGGCACTCGCACGGAGCTCAAGAACTTGAACTCGTTCAGATTCGTGGAACGCGCCATCGAGATCGAGGCCGCACGGCAAATCGAGCTCATCGAGAGCGGCGGCGCCGTGACGCAGGAGACGCGCCTCTACGACCCCGACCGCGAAGAGACGCGGCCCATGCGCAGCAAAGAAGAAGCGAACGACTACCGCTACTTTCCCGACCCCGATCTGCTGCCGGTGGAGGTACACGAAGAGCTCGTGGCGCGTGTGCGCGCGTCGCTACCGGAGCTGCCCGATTCCAAGCGCGAACGGTTCATGCGCGACTACGCCCTACCCGCTTACGACGCCCAAGTGCTCACCGTCGACCGCGCCCTCGCCGATTACTACGAAACCGTGGCCAAGAGCACGAAGGCAACGCCGAAGATCGCGGCGAACTGGGTGATGGGCGAGCTCGCAGGCGCGCTGAACCGCGACGGGATCGAGATCGGTGCGGCCCGCGTGTCCGCGGCCACGCTGGCCGCGTTGCTCGACAAGATCGCTGCCGGCACGATCTCCGGCAAGATAGCGAAGGAAGTGTTCGAAGCCCTCTGGACGGACGCGCAGAACGGCGAAGGCGTGGTGGATGCCATCATCGAGAAGCGCGGCCTTACGCAGATCTCCGACGCCGGGCTGATCGAAAAGATCGTGGCCGACGTGATCGCCGCCAACGCCGCGCAGGTGGAGCAATTCCGCGCGGGCAAGCAGCAGGTGCTGGGCTTCCTCGTGGGCCAGGTGATGAAAGCCTCGCGCGGCAAAGCCAACCCGCAGCAAGTGAACGAAGCGCTGCGCAAGCAACTCGGCTCCCCGGCCGCTGACTAATCGTTGAAGTGCAGGGTTCATGAACGAAGTACAGACGTTCGTGCTGGAAGATAGCGGCATCCGCGGCGCGCTCGTGCGCCTGAAGGAAACGTGGCAGCAAGTGCTGGCCGCGCACGAGTACCCGCCGGCGGTGCGCGCGCTGCTCGGCGAAGGCGTGGTGTCCACGCTGCTTTTGGCGAGCGGCCTGAAGACCACGCCCAGCGTGTCGCTCCAATTGCAGGGGCAGGGCCCGCTCAAGCTGCTGCTCGTGCAATGCACCGACGGCCAACGCGTGCGCGGCATGGCGTCGTTCAAACCGGGCGCCGAAGGCGTACCGCTGCTCGGTGACGGCCGGCTCGTGGTGAACCTCGATACGGGCAAGGCCAACGGCTTGTTTCAAGGCATCGTGCCGCTCACGAGCACGAAGCTCGAAGAGTGCCTGGAATCGTATTTCGCCCGCTCGGAGCAGCTCGAAACGCGGCTCGTGCTGCGCAGCGACGAGGAGCATGTGGGCGGGCTGTTGCTTCAGGTGCTGCCGGGGCACGGCGACGAGCGCGCCACCGACGCGTTCGAAGCCGCGGCTACCTGCGCGGCAACGGTAACGGTTGCGGAGCTCACGGGGCTTTCGGCCGAGGAGCTGCTGCCGCGGCTGTTCGCGGGTCACTCCATTCGCCTCTTCACGCCGCGGCCGGTGGCGCACGATTGCCGCTGCACGCCGGAGCGCTTGGCCGGTGTGGTGCGCATGCTCGGCGCAGAAGAAGTCAAGACCTTGCTCGCGGAACAAGGCCACGTGGAGCTCAAGTGCGAGTTCTGCAACCGCGCATTTCGCTACGACGACGTGCAGGTGGACGCCATCATGCGCGGCACACCGCAAACGTCGTTGGCGGTGCACTAGACTCATTCTGAAGAGGCGAACGCGATGAACGCGGAGCACGCTCGACTCCTGGCCCGCTACAACGCCTGGATGAACGACAAGCTGTACGCCGCCTGCGCCACGCTATCCGACGAAGAACGCAAGCGCGATCGCGGCGCTTTCTTTCGCTCCATTCACGGCACCTTGAATCATCTTCTGCTCGCGGACTTGGTTTGGATGGGGCGTTTTCAAGGCCAACCGTTCGCCTTCCGCAGCCTGGACCAGGAGCTGTGCCCCACGTTCGACGAGCTGCGCGCGCGGCGCACGGAGCTCGACGAGCGCATCCAGCACTGGGCCGCCGGCCTCACGGACGCCGCGCTCGAAGCGAAGCTTCAATTCACGAGCGCGATCACGAAACGCACGCATGAGCCCGTGCTCTGGAAGATCGTGGCGCACGTCTTCAATCATCAGACTCATCACCGCGGCCAGCTCACCGCGCTGCTGAGCCAGGTGCGCGTCGACTACGGCGTTACGGACCTATTTCTGCTGCCGGGCGTGGTCGACTAGCAGGCCCGGCGGGCCTAGAAGCAGCGCCAACGGCCGCTAGAAGGGCTACGGCCCGATTCGTGGCACAATCGACTCATGCGAACCGACTTCCTGGCGCCCCTGGCCCTGTCGTTCGGGCTGGCCGCGACTACGGCCGTTGCGCAGCCGCCAAGCGGCGGCGGCAACGCCGTCGTGGCCGGCGAGCTCGTGGTCGAGCCGCCCACGTTGATCAACTTGGGCTTCGAGTGGTGGATCGAGGGCGACGACAACCGTAACGCGAGCGTGGCGGTGTCGTTTCGCGAGCGCGGCGAGACGGCGTGGCGGGACGCACTGCCGCTCTTGCGTCTGCACGGCGAGCGCATCTACAGCGAGTCGCGCGTCGACGTGGTAGCGCCGAACATGTTCGCCGGCAGCATTCTCGATCTCGATCCCGACACGGAATACGAAGCGCGCTTCGTGCTGACCGATCCCGACGGCGTACGCGGCGAAGCCGAGCGCGTTGCGGTGGTGCGCACGCGGCCCGAGCCCACGCGGCCCATGGGCGGGCGCGTCTTTCACGTGTACCCGCACGGCTTCACGGGCAGCAAGATCGAGCCCGCGTTCGAGGGCCTCATGTGCGCGTACAACGAATGGTGCGCGGGCACGGACTGGGCCACCGCCGGCCGGCCGCGCGTGCGGCCCGGCGACACCATCGTCGTGCACGCCGGTGTGTATCAATACAACCGCCACGAGTACACGAACGACGCCACCGTCAATCGCACCACGCCGCTCGACGGCACCTATTACCTCACGGCCGACGGCACGGCGGAACGGCCGATCGCGATCGTCGCCGCAGGCGACGGCGACGTGATCTTCGACGGCAACGGCAACTATGCGCTATTCGACGTGCGCGCCGCCGACTACACCTATTTCGAGGGCATTACGTTTCGCAATGCCGAAGTCGCGATCCTCGCCGGCACGCAGTTCATCGCCGGCTCGAAGGGCCTGACGGTGAAGCGCAGCCGATTCGAGCGCGTGGGCGCCGGCGTGTTCACGAACTGGTCGGGCTCGAGCAATTTTTACATCGCCGACAGCATATTTTTGGGCCGCAACGATCCGCAGCATTTGATCGGCTGGGCCGGCGACATGTGGATCAAGTTTCGCGGCGTCGACAACCAGATCTTTCCGCCCGTGATGGCGTCATACGTGGCCGTGAAGCTCTACGGCCCGGGGCACGTGGTAGCGCATAACTACATTGCAGACTTCCACGACGGCATCAACGTAGAAACCTACGGCAATCCCGACGGCTCCGTGGCCTCGGGCCCCGGCATCGCCGAGGGACCGAAGTATCCGCCGCGCGAATACTGGGACCGGCGGCCTGTCGCGATCGATTTCTACAACAACCACATCACGAACAGCCACGACAATCCGATCGAGACCGACGGCAGCATGCATAACATCCGCGTGATGCGGAATCTGTTCCTCAATCACGCGTCGCACGCGTTCTGCAATCAGCCGACGCTCGGCGGGCCCGTCTACTGGATCCGCAACATCGCGTATCACCTACCGGCCGGTTCCACGCGACTCACGAACGGTGCGGCCGGCGTGCTGTTCTACAACAACACGATCTTGTCCGAGACCGCGGCCGCGGGCACCTCGAACACGCACTGGCGCAACAACTTGATCCTGGGCGAGAACGCTGCACCCGCGATCTTCAACGTCACCACGTTCACGCAGTACACGTCGTCGGACTACAACGGCTTTCGTCCGAACCCGGGAGCCGAGGCGTCGTTTCGTTGGAACGCACCGCCGCGCGGAGTCGTGGCCGACTACAACCGCTTCGGCCACATGGCCGAGCTCGAGGCACGTGAGTTCGCCACGCTCGAGCAGTTCGCGGCCGCCACGGGCCAGGATCGCAACAGCGTGCTCGTCGACTACGACATATTCGAGAACGTCCCGCGTCTCGACGCGCAAGACGCCGAAACGGTGCAGAAGCTCTACGACGCGCGCGACCTCGACTTTCGCCTTCGGCCGGGCTCCGCCGCCGTCGACCGCGGTACGCAGCTCGCCGGCGTGACGGACGGGTTCACGGGCCGCGCGCCGGACTTGGGCGCGCTCGAGCTTGGAGCGCCTCCCACCGTCTACGGCCCGCGTCCCTGACGTAACACCGATCGCGGGCCCCGCGAAGCTCGATTAGTCTTTGACGGCCGCGCCTTGCGCGTGCCGAGGAGATCCTGCAGTGAGCCAGTTTTCCCGTTTTGTGTTGGCGGTGGTGATCGTAATCGGCGACTGGGCCCTGTTCTTCGTTCCGCTGGCGGCGTTGTTCATCGCGTACGTGATCACGACGAACCCGCAGTGGGTGCGCGATTTCTTGAACGGCCTCGATGCGGACCCGAGCGACAGCGCCTGACAGATTCCAGCGCCCGGCTGCCGCCCAGCCGATGGCACACTCCTTGCAAAAAAACGCCCGGCACAAGGAGGTAGCCGCATGAGCACGACAGTAGAACACCGCATGGCTGCGCCGGGCGGTTGGTGGGGCGTCGCGCGCCGCGTCAAGGACGACATCAAGGCGGACAACGTGTCCATGGTGGCCGCCGGAGCGGCGTTTTTTGGCCTCCTGGCGCTTTTCCCTGCGCTCGCCGCCGCAGTAGCCCTGTACGGTCTCGTCACGAGTCCCGAAACCGTAGGCGCACATCTCGGCCTACTCGAGGGATTCATGCCGGAGGAGGCGCGCATGCTCCTCGCAGAGCAACTGCAACGCATCACCGAGGCCACCGACACGTCGCTCGGAATCGGCGCCATCGTGGCGTTACTGATCGCGCTCTGGAGCTCGGCCAAGGGCGTGAAGGCGCTGATGACGGCGCTCGACATCGTCTATGACGAGCCGGAGAGTCGCGGTTTCTTCAAGCTGAACTCCACGGCGCTGCTGCTGACGCTGGCGATGTTGATCGTGGTGCCGTTGTCGCTGGCTGCCGTCGCCGTATTGCCGGCGCTCGTGGATCGGCTTCCTGTGCCCGACATCGTGGCGACTGCGGCGCGTTGGCTGCGCTGGCCGCTGCTCGCCGCCGTGGCCGCCGGCGCCATTGCACTGCTCTACCGCTTCGGGCCCGTGCGCAACCGGCCGCGGCCCACGCGCCTGTGGCCGGGCGCATTAATCGCGACGGCGCTGTGGCTGATCGCTTCGGCCCTATTTTCCTGGTACGTGTCGAGCTTCGGCAGTTACGACGAGACGTACGGATCCGTCGCAGCCTTAGCCGTGGTCATGATGTGGTTCTGGCTATCCGCCCTCGCCGTGCTAATCGGCGGCGAGGTGAATGCCGAGCTCGAGCAAGCGCGTTCAAACGCTTGAGTACTTAGCTCGAGCGTGGCTACTTCGGCAGCATGTCGTCGGCGTCGCTCAAGCGGCGCAGGTGCACGGTGGTGTGCTGGCTCGCCGGCTCGCCGGTGATGAGCGCCGCGGTATTCTGCAACGTCACGACGAGCTCTTCGCCGCTGATCGCCGCGCCGCGGCGCAGGATTGCGCCGGCGCTCGGCGACAGCCCGTCGAGCACGTTATGCGCGACCTCCCCGGGGTACACACTCAACGCGCCGAAGTAACCCAAGTACCCGCGCCGCGCCGCGTCCGCCTCCTCGGCCGTGGGCGTATCGCCCGCGAACGGCGTGCGATCAAGGCGCGGGAAATGCACACCGACGAAGCCGCCGGGCGTGTACACGATCACGCTCGGCGCGCGGCGCGTGGCGCTCAAAACGTCGCCGGTAGCCGTCAAGACGCGGCGCTCCTCGACGTGCTCCCAAAAACCCATGACTTGCCGGTATTCCGCTGTGAGA
>CAMPKU010000014.1 GCA_946887385.1 uncultured Gammaproteobacteria bacterium | reverse complement strand
GCAAATGGGGCGGCGAGCGCATGGACTACAGCATGGCCATCGAAAGCATGCAGTTCCTCGAGCAGAAGGCGGCCGAGGCAGGCCAGCAGAACCGCGTCAGTCCTTGCCGAACCGCTGCGTGAGGTTGCCGTAGGCGTCGATGCGGCGGTCGCGGAAGAACGGCCAGCCGGCGCGGCTTGCGTCGATCTCGGCCAAGTCGATGTCGACGACGAGCACGACTTCCTTGTCCACGGGCGCGCGCTCGATCACGCGGCCGTCGGGGCCCGCCACGAAGCTCTGGCCCCAGAACTCGATGCCGCCGCCCTGCGGGTCCGGCTCGAAGCCGGTGCGGTTCACGGCCACGACGAAGCAGCCGTTCGCGATCGCGTGGCTGCGCTGGATCGTCTCCCAGGCGGCGTGCTGGCGCTCGCCGTACTGCACCTTTTCCTCGGGATGCCAGCCGATCGCCGTGGGATAGACCAAAATCTCGGCGCCCTGCATCGCGGTGAGGCGCGCGGCTTCGGGATACCACTGGTCCCAGCAGACGAGCACGCCGAGCTCGGCCGGCTTCGTGTTGAAGACTTTGAACCCCAGGTCGCCCGGCGTGAAGTAATACTTCTCGTAGTAACGCGGATCGTCGGGGATGTGCATCTTGCGATACTTGCCGAGATAGCCGCGCTCCGCGTCGAGCACGGCCGCGGTGTTATGAAAGAGGCCTGCGGCGCGTTTCTCGAACAGGCTGGCGACGAGCGTTACCTTGAGCTCCGCGGCCAACGCGCCGAGCGCTTCGGTGCTCGGGCCGGGGATGGCCTCGGCGAGGCCGAACTGCTTCGCGTCCTCGCTCTGGCAGAAGTAGCGCGAGCGGAACAGCTCCGGCAGCACGACGAGCTGGGCGCCGCGCTGGGCGGCGTCGCGCACGCCGTCCATGGCCTTCGTAAGATTCGCCGCGGGCTCCTCGCCCATCGCCATTTGCACGAGCCCGACCTTGAGCGGGCGTGCGGTCATCGCGGCGGCTCGCGCTCGATGCCGCGGGTGTCGCAGTACGTGGTCTGCTGGAAGCAGGCCATGTATTGATCGAGGATCTCCATGCCCTGCGTGGGGCGCACGATGTTCTGCTGGATCTTCGCGCGCACGAGCTCGCTCATTCGGCGGTGCAGATCGTTGGGGAAGTACTGCACCTGCGCCAGCATGTCTTGCACGGCGGTGCCGTGGATGATCTTCTCGATCCAGAAGTCGCCGGGCTCCTCGGCATCGGCGTAGACGTGCGCCTCGGTTACGCGGCCGAACAAATTGTGCGCGTCGCCGATGATGTCTTCGTACGCTCCCATCAAAAAGAAGCCGAGGTAATACGGCGTGCCGTTCACGGTGGAGTGCACGGGCAGGAACCGGTTGTCGCGCGTGGACACGTAGTGCGTCACCTTGCCGTCGGAGTCGCAGGTGAGATCCACGAGCACGGCACGCTTCTCGGGCTGCTCGTCGAGCCGGTCGATCGGCACGATCGGGAACGGCTGGCCGATGGCCCAATGGTCGAGCATCGACTGGAACACCGAGAAATTACAAAGATAGAGCTCGCTGAGCTTGTCCTCGAGCTCCACGATCTCGGGCCGCATGGCGTCGTGGTTGTTGCGCCGCAACGCCTTCAAGAGACCCGTGCAGATGCGCCAATAAAGGCTCTCCCCCAGCGCGCGCTCGGCGAGCGGCAAGTAGCCGAGCGTGAAGAGCTGGCGCACTTCTTCCAGGCGCTCGTTCACGTCGTGGAAGGCCTCGAGCAGCTCCGCCTGCTTGCGTGTCTTCGGCAGTGCCAGAAGGATCTTGTTGAGGGCGTGCACCGCCTCCGGCGCGTTCTCGCCCACCGTGAGGTCCTGCGTGGGATCGTCCTTGGCGTGGGCGCCCAGCACCGGCACGATCAGCACTGAATGGTGTGCCGTGAGCGCGCGGCCGCTTTCGGTGACGAGCGTGGGCGTGGGCACGCCGTTCGCGTCGCACACTTCCTTCACGGTCCAGACGATGGCGTTCGCGTACTCTTCCAGGCTGTAGTTGATGCCTGCGTCTTCCTCGAAGTGGCCCTTGTCGTAGTTCACGCCAAGGCCGCCGCCGAGGTCGAGATACTTGAGCGCGAGCCCGCGCTTCACGAGCTGCGCGTAAATTTGCGTGACTTCCTTCGTGGCTTCTTTCAGCACTTGGATGTCGGCGATCTGGCTGCCGATGTGGCAGTGCAGGAGCACGAGCTTGCCCTGCTGGCCGCTCGCCTCGAGCTCGTTGACCATGCGCATGAGCTCGGCCACGTTCAAGCCGAATTTCGAGTTCGTGCCCGACGATTCCGCCCAGCGGCCCGCGCCGCGCGTTGCCAGGCGCACGCGCACGCCGAGCTGCGACATGTAGCCCGTCGAAAAAGCGAGGCCTTTGACGTCGGTGAACTCGGAGTACTTCTCCATGACCGGCACGATGTTTTGCCCCAGCTTCTGCCCCGCGATCATCAGCGAGAGCATGGTGCGGTCCTTTACGCCGTTGCAGACGAGCAGCGTCTCGCCGTCGATATGCGGCAGGCACGCGATCAGCTCCGCTTTCGAGCCGCACTCGAGGCCCATGCCGTACGGCCGGCCCGCGTCGAGCAGCTCGTCGACGACCTCGTGGAGCTGGTTCACCTTGATGGGGTAGATGCCGCGATAGTGATTGCCATAGCTCGACTCGGCGATCGCGTTGCGAAACGCCTCGTTGACGCGCCGCACCTGGGCGCGCAGCACGTCTTGGAAACGCAGCAGCACGGGAAACTGCACGCCGCGGCGGCGCAGCTCGTTGACGATGTCGACCACGTCCATGGTCGTGCCCTGCTCGTCCAGCGCGCGCACGGCCATGTGGCCTTTCTCGTTGACGAAGAAGAACGGGTCGCCCCAGCTCGGAATCCGATACAGCTCGGCCGAGTCGGACGGCTGCCATTCGGGCGGTGCGGGTTTCGTTTTGGGCTGCGTGGACATCAACTTACTCTCCGAGCACGTGAGCGAACATCAACGGCGCCACGATGGTGGCGTCGGATTCAATAATGAACTTCGGCGTCGACGCGGAGAGCTTGCCCCAAGTTATTTTCTCGTTCGGCACGGCGCCCGAGTACGAGCCGTAGCTCGTGGTCGAATCGCTGATCTGACAGAAATAGCCCCAGCGCGGCGTATCGGGCAGCTGCAAATCCTGCTGGAGCATGGGCACCACGCAGATCGGGAAATCGCCGGCGATGCCGCCGCCGATCTGGAAGAAGCCGATGGACCCCTTGCGGCAGGCCGTCTGGTACCAGTCCGCGAGCATCATCATGTACTCGATTCCGCTGCGTACGGTGTGCACGTTGTCCACGTCGCCCGAGATGCAGTGAGCCGCAAAAATGTTGCCGAGCGTCGAGTCCTCCCAACCGGGCACGAACATCGGCAGGTCGCGCTCCGCGGCCGCCAGCAGCCAGCTGTCCTTGGCGTCGATCTGATAATGCTCCTCGAGCACGCCCGAGCGCAGGATTTTGTACATGAACTCGTGCGGAAAAAATTGCTGATTCGCCTTGTCGGCCCGCTGCCATTCCTCGAGCACGGCGCCCTCGATGCGGCGAATGGCCTCGAACTCGGGAATGCACGTGTCGGTCACGCGATTCAGGTGCTGGTCGAGCAGCTCTTCTTCCTGCTCGGGCGAGAGATAGCGGTAGTTCGGAATCCGCACGTAGTGGTCGTGCGCGACCAGATTGAAGATGTCTTCCTCGAGGTTCGCGCCCGTGCAGCAGATGGCGTGCACCTTGTTGCGGCGGATCATCTCGGCCAGCGACAACCCGAGCTCGGCCGTGCTCATGGCACCGGCGAGCGTCACGAGCATCTGGCCGCCGTCGTCCAAGTGACGCACGTAGGCGTCGGCTGCGTCGACGAGCGCCGCGCCGTTGAAATGCCGATAGTGATGGCGGATGAAATCCGAGATCGCGCCCATCGAGATACTCCAGGCGTCAGGCGCCCGCCGAAACCGTGAAGATTAGGAAATCGTACCCTAGGCCACAACCCCGCCGGTGCCCGCGCTCGCTCATGCTGTCGCCGCCGGCACGGCCGGCACCTGCTGCGTGAGGCAATGCAGCGCGCCGAGCCCCGCAATCAGCACGCGGCAGTCGACGGGCACGACGCGCCGGCCCGGGAAGCAGTCGCCTAAGATCGAGCACGCCGCAGCGTCGGCGGCGCAACCGAACGTGGGCACGAGCACGGCGCCGTTCGCGACGTAGAAGTTCGCGTAGCTCGCCGGCAGCCGTTGATCGACAAGATATTGCGGTTCCGGCATCGGCAGCTCGACGACGATGAGCGCGCGGCCGTTCACGGTCAGCGTGTCGAGCAGCCGCCTGTTCGCGGCCAGCGGCGCGTGATTCGGATCGGCGCGGTTGGGCTCGACGACGGTGACGACGGTATCCGGCGTCACGAACCGCGCCAGGTCGTCGATGTGGCCGTCCGTGTCGTCGCCTTCGATGCCGAGCCCCAGCCACAAGATTTCCGTTACGCCGAAGCAGTCGCGTAGCAGCCGTTCGATGTCCGTGCGCGCGAGCGAGGGATTGCGGTTCGGGTTCAACAAGCACTGCTCCGTCGTGAGCAGCGCCCCTTCGCCGTTGACGTCGATCGAGCCGCCCTCGAGCACGACGCCTGGCTGCGCGTAGCGCGGCACGCCGAGCGCCTCGGCCATTTGCCGGCCCACCTCGCGATCGAGATCGAACGGCGGGTACTTGCCGCCCCAGGCGTTGTAGTCGAAGTCGACGGCGAGGCGCGGCGCTTCGCGCGCCGGCCGCGTGACGAAGATGGCGCCGTGATCGCGCGCCCACGCATCGTTGGTTGGGAAACGATAGAAGCGCAGGCGTTCCGGCGCCACGGCCGCCGCGAGCAGCGTGCGCACGTGCCGCTCATGCTCGGCGCTCAACACGTTGATATACACCGGCTCGCAGCCGGCGAGCGCGCGCACGAACGCGACCATGGCCGGCTCGACGTCGGCGAAGACGCCGGGCCAGCTATCGCGGTTGTGCGGCCACGACAGCCACGTCGCCTCATGGGGCGCCCATTCGGCGGGCTGGCGATAACCGCGAGCGCTCGGCGTGCGGTGGTCGGCGGACACGGCGTGTGACGGCCCTAAGCGGAAAAGGGCGCGCATCATACCCGCTCATCGGCGGATTCGATACACCCGCCCGCCGCGGACGCGGGTATCATTGCGCCATGCGTATCGCCACTCGAAAACGGCACGGAAAGCGGGGCTCGAAGCTCCACGCTTGGCTCGCGGCAGCGGCCGCCGCGGCCGCGCTCGCCGCTGCGCCGCTTCAGGCTCAAACGATCGCGGACGGCTCGCTGCTCGTCGCGTCGCCGCAGCAGGCGGACCCCACCTTTGCCCGCGCCGTCGTGCTCGTGCTGCGCCATGGCGCCGACGGCACGATCGGGGTGGTGCTCAATCGGCCCACCACGCTCGCGCCGGCCGAGATGTTCCCCGAGCTTGCCGACAGCGTCGGCGCCTATCCCGGCCGCCTGTTCCGCGGCGGACCGATCGCGGCCACGCGCCTCGTCTACTTGGTACGCGGTCTCGCGGCGGCCACCGTGAACGGCCCCGAGGTGCTCGACAAGGTGTTCTTGAGCATCGACGACGCGTCGCTGCCCGACATGATTCGCCTCGCCGACGGCACGAACGACTTGCGGTTCTACGCGGGGCACGCGGCCTGGGCGCCGGGGCAGCTCGAGAGCGAGGTGGCGGCCGGCGGCTGGCAGGTGCTGCGCGGCACGCCCGAGCTCGTGTTCCATGCCGACCCGGCAGCCTGTGGACGGAGCTCGAAGGCCAAGCGGGCGACGGCACGAATCTCGTCGCCGCTGCCGACTAACCCGGCCGGTCAGGCGTTGACGGCGCTGCGGCCCTTCGGGATCTGGGCGAGATCGGCATTCAAATACACGACGGACGCATCGCCGCGCTTCGCGATGGCGACGGCTTTGTCGAGGGCCGCCTGCGCGTCGAGCTCCATGTCGGGGATGAGCTCCTTGATCACGTAGTCGCCGGCGCCGGGACGAACCATGAAGAGCGTGGCGCGCGTACGCGTCTCTTTACCCTCGCCGACGCGCCACAGGCGCAGGAACAGCGTCGCGCTCGTGATCGGCTCCGTGGGGGTGCCTTGGATCACCTGCACGCCGTCCTTCACTGCCTTCGAACCCTGCTGGGACATAGGAAGACTTGCGCTGCGGCCGTCCTTGGTGAGCGATAGTCTCCGCGGCGGCCGCGGTAGCCGCTGTGACGGAGGTATCAAAGCGGCGTTGCCGCCGGGCGACAGCCCGCTCAGCGCACGGAGCGAACGCGGTAATTGCCGCGCTGCTCGTCGAGATCGAGGTGGATCAAGCCTTCCTTGGCAGCGTCCTGGAGCAGCTCCGCGAACGTGGTGTAGCCGTAGTAGCTCTCGTTGAAGCCGGGATACACGCGCTTCAAGGTGGGCTTCACCAGGGAGCCCCACACCGGGTCGTAGTCCGTCTCGAGCGAGGCCACCGTCGCCACGAGCCGGTCGAACGCCTCTTGCTTGCGTTTGTCGGTGCTCTCTTTCTTCGGCTTCTGCCGCGTCTGCGTGCGCTTTTGCACGCGGATCAAGTCGTCGTAGAAGATGAACTCGTCGCAGTTGTTGGCGAGCAGATCCGACGTCGAGCTGCGCACGCCGCAGCCGACGACGCGCTTGGCGTTCTCCTTGAGCTTCGACACCAGCGGCGAGAAGTCGCTGTCGCCCGTCAGCAGCACGAACGTGTCGATATGCGACTTCGAGTAGCACAGATCGATCGCGTCGACGACCATGCGGATGTCGGCGCTGTTCTTGCCGGACACCCTGGAGCTCGGGATGTCGACCATCTCGAACCCCAACCGGTGGAACTCGTGCATGAACTCCTTGAAGCGCGTCCAGTCGCAGTAGGCCCGCTTGAAGACGATGCGCCCGCGCTCGAGCAAGCGCTTGAGCACCAGCTCGATCTCGAAGCGGCCCTTCTTGTCCTCCTCGACGCCGAGCGCCAGGTTTTCGAAGTCGACGAACACGGCGGTCGTGAGCTCTTTGCGTAGTAAGGGATCGGCAGCAGACATCGGCGCATCCGGTAATGAATTTCCGCGATAGTGAGTGCTGGGGCGCGACGTGACAAGCCCGCGGGCCATGCCTACCGCCCGGCGGTTGCGGCTACCGCAGTCACCAGCGTCGTGCCGAGCACCGCCACGAGCGAGCGCCAGGCACGGCTGCCGACGTGCTTCTGGTTGATCTCGAGCTCGAGCCCTGAATAGCCGCGGCGGGCGTAGCGGCGGCGCAGGTGTGTGACGAGCGCATCCGACGTGCCGCGGTACGGATAGTTGCGCCGCAGCGTGAGCTCGGGCGCCGCGGCGCGCAGCGCTGCGAACCAGGCGTCGACGAACTGCACCTCGGCACGGCGCTTGGGGTCGTAAAGGAAGCCCACGTCGCAGTTGCGCACTTCGCCGCGCAGCTCCGGCGTGAAGCTGTGCGCCGACACGTGCAGCACGGCCTCGCCGGCACCGACGGCGTCGGCCACGGCGCTGTCGACGGCGTTGCGGTACGGCCAATAGTGCGCCGCGAGTGCCGCGGCGCGCCGCTCGGGCGGCAGCGGCCGCGTGTACGCGGAGAAGACGTTGCGGTTGCCCGGCGAGCGGTTCAAGTCAGCGACGAGCCGCGTCGTCGTCGCCGCGAACGGCGTCACGCCGAGCCGCCGCGCGAACTGGCGCGCCGCCTCGAGCGCGCCGAGATCGTAGCCGCGATGCGTCGCGAGCACGGCCGCAGCGCCCGCAAAGAGCGGCGCGTACTCCTCCGGCACGCGATTGCCGCCGTGCTCGCAGCTAACGAGCAGGCGGCGGCGGGGCGAACGGCGTGCCGTCGGCAAGCGCTTCGCAGAGCTGTTCATACACCCTCGTGAGCTTCGCGCGCGTGGGCAGGAGGCCCACGGCCTTGCCGATGCGCGCGGCCAGCGTGCCATGGCGCAAATAGTGCTCGAGCAGCCGGCCGGTATCGGCCGACAGCGAGCCGCGCGCCGAGACCATCTCGATCAAATGCTCCCACAGGCCTTTGAGCTCGGTGCCGCTCGACCTCAGGCCGAACGCGGCCAGGTAACGCTTCTCGCCCACGCCGGCACCTTCGCCCTGGCGCTCGGCGAGCGCGAGCAGAGCGCCGAGCTCTTCGGTGCGCCAGGCGTTCATCCCGGCGCCGTCGAGCCATTCCTCGGCACAGAGCAGCTTCAAGACTTCGACGATCAGCGCCGCGTACGCCACGTCCATCGCCGGCGTCTCCTGCACGTCCAAGACGCGAATCTCGATGGCCATGCGGTCGAAGCGCGCGATCGCGCCGCGCGCGTTCACCCATTCGTGGCGCAGCACGCCGTCCGGATCGTGCGGCGCAACATCGGCGTAAATCGGCTCGAGCACGCGCTCGTGATACTCGCCGATCGAGCCGATCGGCTCGGGCACGACGGCACCCGTGACGGACGGAATCTTCGCGCAGTTGCGGCGGTAGACGACGAGCCGATTGTCGAGAATGCCGTTGCGTTCGCCGTCGATCACGGGCGAGCTCGCGGCGAGGCCCGGCAAAATCGGCAGCAGGAAGCGGATCGCGGCATGCAGGCGCGCGAACTGCTCGTCGCCGGCGAACGGCAAGTTCAAGTGCAGGCTCTGGAGGTTCGCCCAGCCGTGGCCTTTGCACGAGAAAATCCGATCGAACGTGTCGTAGATGACGCGCGTGCCGTGCGGCCAGAGCCGCACGCCGTTCGGGTCCATCCACGGGTGCATGGCCGTGGGCATGAGCCGCAAGCCCTCGCGCCCGAGCGTGTCGTTCGCGAGCTTCATGTTCGCCGCGAACGCGGCGCCGAGGCCGTCGAGCGAGGCGCGCGGTCCGTTGCACTTGAATTCGACGACGTGCAGCGCGAGCTCATTGTTCCAGGCCACGTCGCCGTTTTCCCACTCGTCCGTGAGCTCGCCGGCCACGGCGTCGAGCAGCGCATCAGCCGCGGGCGCCACGTCGAGCGTGTCGCCGTCGACGAGCATGTACTCGGCCTCGAGGCCGTACGCCTCGAACAGCCCGAGCGGGCGGTCAGGCAGCGGGTTTGAACTGCTTTCCGGCATCGACGCGGGCGCGCAGCCCTTTCATGATCCGATCGTAGAGCGCGTCGCCGAGGATGGCATCCTCCACGCCGCGATCGACATTCGGGTTGTCGTTGATCTCCATGAGCACCTGGCGGCCGTTCACGGTCTTGATGTCCACGCCGTAGAAGCCGTCGCCGATCGCATTCGCCGTCTTCAGCGCGAGCGCCAGCACGTCGCTCGGGGCATTCTGCACGTCGAGCGTCTCGGCCTCGCCCTGCTCGGTGTGCTTCTCGACATGGTGATAGATCTGCCAGTGGCCCTCCGCCATGAAATAGCGGCAGACGAACAGCGGCTCGCCGTCGAACACGCCCACGCGCCAGTCGAACTCCGTGGGCATGAACGACTGCACCACGACGAGGTCGCTGCGCGAGAGCAGCCGCTCGAGGCCGGCCGCCAGGGCGTCGCGCGTGTCGGCGCGGAACACGCCCTGCGAGAACGCGCTATCGGGCTGCTTGAGCACGCACGGCAAGCCCAGCGAGCGAATCACCTCGTCGGTACGCGTGCTGCTGCCCACCACCATCGTCGGCGGAATGGCGAGGCCCACGCGCTTCGCGAGCTCGACGAGATACACCTTGTTGCTGCAGCGCAGGATCGACTCGGGGTCGTCGACGACGACGAGCCCCTCCGCGCGCGCGCGGCTCGCGAACCGGTACGTGTGATGGTTCACGGCCGTGGTCTCGCGGATGAACAGCGCGTCGAACTCCGCGATCCGGCCGTAGTCGTCGCGGCTCAAGAATTCCACGTCGAAGCCGTTGGCGCGCGCCGCACGCTCGAACTTTTTCAAAGCCTCGCGATTCGACGGCGGCTTGGGCTCCTCGGCATTCGTGAGGATCGCGAGGTCGTGCTCGTAGCGCACGCTGCGCCCGGCGCGGCCGGCCGGCCCGCGGCGCGCGAAGTGATTCTCCATCACCTGGCGCAGAAAGGCGCCGTGCTTCGTCGGGATGTCGCCGACGGGGATCGGCGCGATGCTGCGCAGGCGCCACAAGCCCGTGGTCGACGACTTCGCAAACGTGGCTCGCATCAGCGGCATCGGAAAGAGGTTGAACAATGCGCGCGACAGCGCCGCGTGCCGCTCGGCGACGTTGCAGCCGAAATAGACGCTGAGCACGAAGCGCTTCGACTTGATCGTGTGCAGCGAGCGCTCGACGATGTCTTCGAGCTCGTCGTCGGCGCGCAGCAACGAGCGCGACTTGACGTCTTGGATGGTAGCCACTCCGGGCATCGTGCGATGGCCGCGTGCGGCCGCCAGCAGCGACACGTAGTAGCCCGCCGTCTGATACTCGTAGGAGTCGCACAGATTGTAGACGCGCGTTTGCCGCACGCCGGCGAATCGCTCGTCGCGCAGGTAAGCATCTGCGCTGATGACCTCGGCCGCCGCAAACGTGTGCGGCCACTCCTCGGGATGATCCACCACGATGAGGGCCGTCATGGGCGCGCGCGCTTCGGCTCGATGATGAGCAGGTTCGCGTCGTAGGTCATGACGCCAAGCAGAATCGCCGCGATGAGTCGCTGCACGCGAACGGCATAATAGCGTGAGCGGACGAGCGGATTCGCCTTCAGCGGATCGGCGATCAGAATCTCGCGCGTATCGCGTCTGAAGCCCGTGAGCACCACGAAGTGCCCCACCGGCTCGCCGCGCACGTCGTCGTCGGCGTTGGTCTCCGGAATATCGCGCACGGCGCGGTAGAGGTACGTGGCACTCAAGCCCGCGATCACAGGCCCGCGCGTCAAGAAGCGGCGCAATAGCGCCGGCTCGAGGTCGCGCAGCTGAAGGCGGCCGCCAAGACGCAAGAACTCGTCGTAGCCGCGCGTGGCGGTCTGCAAGCGCCGCCAATGCTTGGCCTTGGCTTGGCTGCGCAGCCGCGCGCGGATCTCGTCGCTCGGCAGCTCGAACCAGGTGGGGTCGAATAGATCCAGGTTGTAGGTGAGGATCGTGGCGTCGTAGCCGCGCCGCAGCGCGTGATTGGCCAGAAACACGTCGAGCGTACCGCCCTTGTCGAGCGTGTGGATGTCGGCGATGAGGCGCTCGAGCGGCACGCGGTCGCCGAAATGCCGGTAAACGCCATGCAGGCACGCGGGCCCGCAGGTCTCGTCGTCGGGCTGCTGCTCCACCACGAAACCGAGCCCCGGCGCGGCCGGTCGCGCGGCAGGCCCCCTACGCTTGTGCTTGGCGTTCGCCAGGGGCTACAGCTTCGTGTCGAAGTCGTCTTGCCCGTAGTCGTCCCAATCGGAGAGCTGGCGGCGCAGCGACTGCTGCTCGTTGCGCAGCTCCACGCGCTGGCGGGCGGGCTTCTTGGGCTTACGGGGATCGTCCGCGCCCGAATCGTCATCCGAGTCGGCGGCATCGTCGCTCGACTCGAAATCGTCGAAAAAGTGGGCCTCGTTGCCTTCTTCGTCGACCTGCGCCTTGGACTTACGCATGCGGGTAACTCGAGGGGTGGCGGTGCGCAACTATAGGCGGTTGCCAAGGGCTGTCAAGCCGCGAAATGCTTAGGGAAATCCGGCAGTTATAAGAATTCTTTAGAGTCGCACGGCTTTACAAAATACGATCTTGTCATCGCCGGGCGCGTAGAAGTCGCGCAGACGAGCCGCTTGCCGGTAGCCGGCGGCGCGATAGAAGGCGCGCGTGCGCCGGTAGGCTCGCCGCGACGACGTCTCGATATATAGGTTGCCGCCGCCGAGCCCCGCCAACGCCCGCTCCACGAGCCGCATCAAGGCCTGGCCGATGCCCTGGCCCTCGGCGTGCGGCGCCACGGCGATCCAGTACAGGTCGAAGCTGCGCCGCGTCAGCGGCACGCGGCCCCAGCAGCAGTAGCCGACGAGCTCGCCGCGGCGTTCCGCGAAAAAGAACCGATAGGTGCTGCGGCGCCCGCGCGCGAGCCGCTCGTCGAGCAGCTCGAGCGCAATGGCCCGCTCCTCGCGCGTGAACACCTTCGTGACCTTCACGAGCCGGGCCAGCGCCGCCACGTCGGCGCCCGCCGGCCGGCTGCGATAGCGGATCGGCGCTAGCGCCGTCATGCGTGAGCGGCACGCGCCGCGCGCTGCCGCGCGTCGGCGATGAGCCAGCCGAGCGCCTCGGCGTAGCCGATGCCGCTCTCGGCCAGTGCGGCGGCGAACCCTGCGTCGGGCGACAAGCAGGGATTCGCGTTCACCTCGAGCACGAAGAGCATCCCGGCAGCGTCCACGCGGAAGTCGACGCGCGCGTAGCCGTCGAGCGCGAACAGCTCCCAGCACGCGAGCGCCAGGCGCCCGGCGCGGGCCGCGAGGGGGCCCTCCACTCCGAACGAGCGCACCGTGTTGCGGTACTCGAAGCTGTCGGTGTGCCACTTGGCGGCGTAGCCCACGATGGCAGGCTTGTCCGCCGGAAAATCGACGAACCGAATCTCGGCCACGGGCAGCACGCGCGGCCCTGCGGGCGAGGCGACCACGCCGACGTTGAGCTCACGTCCCGGCACGAAACGCTCGGCGAACCAGCGGCCGCCGAGCTCCGCTCGCCGCCGCTCGAGCAGACGGCCGACCGCGCTCGCTCCGCGCACGACGGAACCGTCGTCGATGCCGAGCGAAGCGTGTTCGAAGACCGATTTCACGATCCAGGCACCGTCGTCCGCCGCGGCGTCGAAAACAGCCGGCGTGGCGATGTCGGCGCGCGCGAGCTGGGTCTTCGCGGCGAGCTTGTGCGACGTGGCGGCCAACGCCTCGGCCGAGCAACCGGTGAACGGCACGCCGAGCGACTCGAGCAGCGCCGGCACCACGGGCACGAGGCGGCCGCGCCCGTCGAGCGACTCCACGAGATTGACGATCGCGTGCGGCTGCTGCGCCTTTAGCGTTCGCTCCAGCGCGCCGAGATCGAGACCCACGGGAATCGTGGTCGTGCGGTAGCCGAGCCCCCGCAGGGCCGCAGCGATGGCCTCGGCCTCGAGCAGCGTGTCGCTCGCATCCGGCGGGCCGGTCGCCGCCTGCGCATCGTGCAGCAGCGCAATTTCAAGCGGCATCGATGCGCGCCAGCGTCGAGCGCAGGATCTCGGCGATCAGGCTGCGATAACTCATGCCGCTGCGCTCGGCCATGATCGGCAAGTCCGAATAGCCCGGCATGAGCCCGGCGAGCGGATTGACCTCGAGCAGCTGCGGCCGGCCGGCGTCGTCGAGCCTCACGTCTACACGCCCCGCATCGCGGCAATTGAGACAGCGCCACGACGCGAGCGCGACGGCTTCCACCTCCGTGCGCAGCGGCCCCGCCTCGAGCAGCCCGTAGTCGACGAGCGCCTGCCACTCGGTCTTGTTACGGTACGAGTACACGCCGGCGTCGGCGCCTTCGAGCAGCAGCACCTCGAGCGTGGCGAGCGCACGTGCCGCGCTACCCGTGCCGAGAATGCCCACGGTGAACTCGCGGCCGCGCAAATACTCCTCGACGAGCACGGGCTGGCGGTAGCGCTGTAGCAGCTCCGTGCAGACTTCGACGAGCGCGGCCCGCGACGTCACCAGCGACTTGGCGGTGATGCCTTTGCTGCTGCCCTCGGCCACGGGCTTGGCGAACAGCGGCAACGGCAGCGCAACGGCCGCGGCCTCCTCCGGCGTGGTGACCACGGCAAAGCTCGGCGTCGGCACGCCGCACCCGCGCGCCACGTGTTTCGCCATGCCTTTGTGCAGCGTCAGCGCACAGACGAGCGGATCCGAGAACGTATAGGGAATGCCGTAGGCCTCGAGCAAGGCCGGCACCTGCGATTCGCGGCCGAAGCCGTGAGCGCCCTCGGCGATATTGAAGACGACGTCGCAGCGCCACCCCGCCACGAGCCGCTCGGCGAGCGAGCGCACGTGGCCCACGCGCTCCACCTCGTGGCCGAGCTCCGTCAATGCCGCGGCGATGGCGTCGATCGTGCCCGGAGAGTCGAACTCCGCAACCTCGTGCTCGGCAAAGCCGAGTGCCAAATAGTCGCTCTTCAGATCGTAGGTGAGCCCGATCCGCACAGTCATCCTTGCGCGCGCGTCGGCGCTCTTACGGTTGCTTGCCCAGCGTACCGTCGGGATCGGGATACCGGCACTCCTCGCCGGCGAAGTTGCGCAGCAGCAGGTCGTCGCCGTCGCGGCCGATCACGGCACTCGGCAGCAGCGCGATCTTGCCGCCGCCGCCGGGAGCGTCGACGACGTAGCTCGGCACGGCGTAGCCGGTGGTGTAGCCGCGCATCTGACCGATCAGCTCGAGGCCCTTGTCCACGCTGGTGCGAAAGTGGCTCGAGCCGCTGATCGGATCGCACTGATACAGATAGTACGGCCGCACACGGATCTTAAGCAGCGCATGGAACAGCTTCTTCAGCGTTGCGACGTCGTCGTTGACGCCTTTCAGGAGGACGGTCTGGCTGCCGAGGGGGATTCCGGCGTCGGCAAGCCGGCCGCACGCCTCGGCCACCTCGGGCGTCACCTCGTCGGGATGCGTGAAGTGCAGGCTCATCCACAAAGGATGATAGCGGCGCAGCATTTTCGTGAGCGCGGGCGTCACGCGCATGGGCTGGACGACCGGCTGCTTGCTGCCGATGCGGATGAACTCGAGGTGCGGAATGGCTTTCAGGCGCGCGAGCACGTACTCGAGGCGCTCATCGTCGAGCGACAGCGGATCACCGCCCGAGATCAGGCAATCTCTGACCGCAGGCGTGGCGGCGATGTACTCGATGGCGCGGTCGATGTCAGCCTTGCGCAGCGCGCGTTCGCCGCTCGCGCCCACGAGCCGCGCTCGCGTGCAGTACCGGCAGTAGACCGAGCAAAAATTCGTGACGAGCAGCAGCACTCGATCGGGATAGCGGTGAACGAGCCCTGGCACGGGGCTGTGGCCGTCTTCGCCGAGCGGATCGAGCTCCTCGCCCGGCGTACGGTCGAACTCGGCGAGCGCGGGGATCGTCGTGCGCCGCAAGCCCTGCGACGCGTCCTTCGCATCGATCAGGCTCAGGTAGTAGGGCGTCACACCGATCGGCAGCGGGCCTTCGTGGCGGGTGATGGCGGCCCGCTCTTCGTCGGTGACGGATATGACGCGCTCGAGCTGCTCGAGGCTGCGGATGCGGTTGCGATTCTGCCAACGCCAATCGTTCCACTCGACGGTCTTCACGCCGGGGAAGTGGCGCTTGCGGAATTCGTTGGTGGAGCCGCTGACGACAAAACGCGCACGGGCCGCCGGCGCGAGCTGCACCGGCGCACCATGGCCGGTGAGCTTGCGAAGATCGAGGGATGACTTTCGGACTAGAGGCAGTTCGGCTTGCACCGGACTCGGAGGTTCTTCCTCCAGGGACAGCAGTTTGCTCACCGGTCGTCCAGGGGCTCGGTGCCCGTCGTCCAGTCGTTACCCGGCAATTCCGTCGTTACCGGGTGGGCAGACCATCTACCCGCAACGAAAACGGGCGTAAATATAAAACGCGGGTCATAGATTGCAAGCACTTTGCGTAGAATACTTCCACGACTCGGAGGCTCCTCATGACGAAGAACGCGACGCTGACCTACGAAAACAAGAGCATTGAATTGCCCACGGTGGTCGGCACAGAGGCGGAGACGGCGATCGATATCTCGCAGCTGCGCGCGAAATCCGGCTTGATTACGCTCGATAGCGGGTATGCCAACACCGGCGCCTGCACGAGCAGTATCACCTTCATCGACGGCGAAAAGGGAATCCTGCGCTACCGCGGCTACCCCGTCGAGGAGCTTGCGGAGCGCTCCACGTTCGTCGAGACGGCCTATCTGTTGATCTTCGGCGAGCTGCCGAGCGCCACGCAGCTCGCGGAGTTCCGCAGACTGCTGGGCCGCCACGAGTACATCCATGAGGACATGCTGCACCACTTCGACGGCTTTCCCAACAACGCGCCGCCGATGGCCATCCTATCGGCCATGATCAACGCGCTCGGCTGCTTTCAGCCCGAAGTGATGCAACCCGAGGACAACGATCACTTTTTGGAGCCGGCCGCGCGCATCATGAGCAAGGTCCGCACGATCGCGGCGGCGAGCTACCGCAAGTCGATCGGCCGGCCCGTGAACTATCCGCGCACGGAGCTGCGCTATACAGCCAACTTCCTGCACATGATGTTTTCGTTCCCGCACAAGCTGTACCAGCCCGACGACGTCGTCGTTCGGGCGCTGGATCAGCTCCTGCTGCTGCACGCCGACCACGAGCAGAATTGCTCGACGTCCACGGTCCGCATGGTCGGCTCGTCGCAAGCGAGCCTGTACGCCTCCGTGGCCGCGGGCGTCTGCGCGCTCTGGGGGCCGCTGCACGGCGGCGCCAACGTGGCGGTCATGCAGATGCTGTCGCAGCTCAACGACAGCGGCGAGAAGCTCGACAGCTTCATCGCTCGGGTGAAGGACAAGGACGCTCATTCGCGCCTCATGGGCTTCGGCCACCGCGTTTACAAGAACTTCGATCCCCGCGCGAAGATCATCAAAGACGCCTGCCACGCGCTGCTCAAGAAGCTCGGCATCGACGACCCGCTGCTCGAGACCGCCATGCGTCTCGAGGAAGTGGCGCTGCACGACGAGTACTTCATCAAGCGCAAGCTCTATCCGAACGTCGACTATTACAGCGGCATCATCATGCGTGCGCTCGGTGTCCCGACGAACATGTTCACGGTGATGTTCGCGATCGGCCGCTTGCCGGGCTGGATCGCGCATTGGCGCGAGGTTCGCATCGGCGAAAACCAGCGTATCGACCGGCCGCGGCAGGTCTACACGGGGGCGACGAAGCGCGCTTACGTTCCCCTGGAGCAGCGCAAGTAGCGCGATGAAGATCCTCATGGTGTGCGCGGAGCTCGTCCCGTGGGCTAAGACGGGCGGGCTGGCGGACGCCGTAGCGGGCTTGAGCAACGCGCTGGCTGGGGCCGGCCACGAGATCCGCGTCCTGATACCACGCTACGCTCATCTCGCGCGGCCGAGCGGCATGCGCCGGATAGCGGGCGCTGGCATCGGCGGCCCGTTCCGGCTCGGCGAGATCGAGCCCGAGCAGAAAGCCGAGCATGCAGGGAAGCGGAGCGCGCAGCCGCGCGTATTTTTGCTCGACCTCGGCGAGCGCACCGGCGACGAAATCTATACGGGCGACGCCCGCGACGCAGGGCGGTTCCTGCATCTCGCCGCGGCGGCCGTCGCGGTCAGCACCGGCCGCGAGTGGCGTCCCGACGTGATCCATTGCCACGACTGGCACACGGCGCTCGTGCCTGTGTTTCAGCGCCTCGAGCCGCGCAGCCGCGCGCCGACGGTGTTGACGCTGCACAACGTGGGCTATCAAGGCGTGTTTGCGGACGAAATCCTTCAAGCGCAAGGGTTCGCGGCGCTCGAGCAGGTGTTGCCGGCGGATGCGCGCGTGGGCGGCGGCACGAATTTCCTGCGCGCCGGCTTGCGCGCGGCGCTCCGCGTTACCACCGTGAGCCCCACGTACGCCGACGAGATCCGCCGGCCGGAGTTCGGCATGGGTCTCGAGGACGTGCTCCAAGCACGCGGTCCGGACTTGATCGGGATCTTGAACGGCGTCGATTACGGGGTGTGGTCACCCGACCGCGACCCGTTCCTGATCGAGCGGTACGACGCGACGAACCTGGCACCGAAGGGCCGCATCAAAAAGCGGCTGCTCGCGCGCCTCGCGCTCGATCCCGACGACGGCGCGCCGCTCGTCGGCGTGGTGAGCCGCCTCGTCGAGCAAAAGGGCATCGACCTCTTGGCCGCCGCGTTGCCCTTGCTGCTCGCGGAGAGCCGCGCGCGTTTCGTCTTGCTCGGCAACGGCGATGCACCGCTCGCCGCGGCGCTGCACCGGCTAGCGGCGCTGCATCCCCGCCGCCTGTCGTTCATCGAAGGCTATGACGAACCGCTCGCGCACGAGGTATTTGCGGCCTCCGATCTCACGGTTCTGCCGTCGCGCTACGAGCCCTGCGGCCTCACGCAAATGTACGCGCTGCGTTACGGCACGATCCCCGTCGTGCGCGCAACGGGCGGGCTCGCGGACACCATCGAGCACTTCGACGCGGCCACGGGCCGGGGCAACGGCAGCGTCTTCCGCGACGCCGACCCGCAAGGCGTGCTCTGGGGCGTGCGCACGGCCCTCGCCTGGTTCGACGACCGCGCGGCCTGGGCGCATCTGGTTCGCAACGCCATGACGGCGGACTTCTCGTGGCCGAAGCGCGTGCCGCAGTACGAAGAGCTCTACCGCTCGCTGCTGTAAGAGGGACCGTCACCCGCGCCCGGAACGCGCGGCCCGCTCCCGCGACACCGCCGCCAGCGTCTCCGGCACGTCGGACCACGAGAAGCGCCAGCGCCAATTGCCGACCACCGTGCCCGGCGTATTCATGCGCGCGCCGGAGTCGCGCGCGAGCAGGTCCTGCATCGGCACGATCGCAAGCGCCGCGTTCGACGCATAGGCGGCTTCGACGAGGAACTCGGGCACGCGCGGCGTAGCCTCGAGGCCGAGCATGCGGTGGACCACGTCGCGGGCGTGCGGGTCGAGGTTGGCGTACCAGCCCACGGTCGTGTCGTTGTCGTGCGTGCCCGTGTAGACGACGGCGTTGCGGGGATGATGGCGCGGCAAGTGCGGATTGTCGGGCGAACCGTCGAACGCGAACTGCAGCACCACCATGCCGGGCAGCGCAAAGCGGTCGCGTAACGCCCGCACTTCGTCGGTAATGAGGCCGAGATCCTCCGCGACGAGCGGCATCTCGCCGAGCTGCCGGTGCAGCGTTTCGAGCAGCGCGTCGCCGCGCCCGCGCCGCCACTGGCCCGAACGCGCCGTCGGCGCGCCCGCGGGCACGGCCCAGTACGACTCGAGCGCCCGGAAATGGTCGATGCGCACGAGGTCGAACCGCGCGAGCTGGCAGCGCATGCGCTCCACCCACCACTCGAAGCCGTCCTGCTCCATCACGTCCCACTCGTAGAGCGGGTTGCCCCAGAGCTGACCTTCGGCATTGAAGTAGTCGGGCGGTACGCCTGCGACGGCCTGCGGCTCGCCGGCGGCGTCGAGTGCGAACAGCGCCGGCTGCCACCAGACCTCCACGCTGTTGCGATCCACGTAAAACGGCAGGTCGCCGAACAAGTACACGCCGCGCTCGTTCGCATAGCGCTTCAGCGCGGTCCATTGCAGCTCGAACAGATATTGCTCGAGCAGCAGCGCGCGAAATTGCTCGCGATTGTCGGCGAGGCACCGGCGCAAGGCGGCCGCGTGCGGGTTGCGGAACGGCGCCGGCCACTGCCACCACGGCGCTCCGCCGAACCGCGCGCTCAGGATCTCGAATAGGCCGTACGGCAGCAGCCAGCGCCGGCGCGCCTGCACGAAAGCCGCAAACGCTCGGCGCTGTGGAGGCGTTGCGAGCGCCGCAAACGACGCATAGCGCGCGGCGCGCTCGCCGCTACCGCCGAGACCCGGCGGCAGGAGCTTTTCGCTGGCGAGATCCGCCTCGTCGATGAAGCGGGGATCGCCGGCGTACGCGGAGCGCAAGAGATACGGTGAGCCGTAAGCGTCCGTGACGCCGAGCGGCAGCGTCTGCCACACCGCGAACGAGCCGGCGGCCAGCCAATCCACGAAGCGGCGTGCGTCGGCGCCCAGCGTGCCGCGCGCACCCGGCCCGGGCAACGAGGTGGGATGCAGCAATACGCCGGCACGGCGCGCGGCGAGCAGGTTCATCGCCCGCCTCGCTCAGCTGCCGCGGCGCAGAGCCGCCAGCATGCCGCGCGTCACCAGCACGACGCCCTGATCGGTGACGTGGAAGTGCTTCGCATCGGCCTCATGGTCGCGGCCGATGACGGTGCCGTGCGGGATACTGCACCCTTCGTCGATGATGGCGTTCGCGATGTAGCAGCTGCGGCCGATCTCGACCTCGGGCAGCACCACCGAGCGGCGCACCTCGCTGCCCTCGTCGACCACCACGCTGAAGAACAGCAGCGATTCGCGAACCACGGCGCCCGAAATGATGCAGCCGCCCGCGATCATCGAGTTGATCGCGAGGCCGCGGCGGCCTTCCTCGTCGAGAATGAACTTCGCGCCGGGAACCTGTTGCTGGTACGTCCAGATGGGCCAGGCTTCGTCGTAGAGATTGAGCTCGGGGCTCACGTGAATGAGCTCCATGTTCGCGGCGTAGTAGGCGTCCACGGTGCCGACGTCGCGCCAGTAGCGCTGCGCTTTCGTCTCCACGTCTTCGAAAGGATAGGCGAACACGCGCCGGTTCGAGACGGCCTCGGGCACGATGTTGCGGCCGAAATCGTGCGCCGAATCCGGTATCGCGGCGTCGCGCTCGAGCGCCTCGCGCAGAAATTCCGGATTGATGACGTAGATGCCCATCGATGCGAGCGCGACGCCTTCGCGGCCGGGCATCGGCCGCGGCTCCTGCGGTTTCTCGTCGAAGCTGGTGACCCGATGATCCGCACCGAGCGTCATCACGCCGAACTCGTGCGCCTGGGCGATGGGCACTTGCACACCGCCGATCGTGATGTCCGCGCCGCTTTCCTTGTGGAACGCCACCAGGGGGCCGTAGTCCATCTTGTAAACGTGATCCCCGGCCAGGATCAGCACCGTCTCCGGCCGATGCTGCTGAATGATGTCGAGGTTCTGGTAGACCGCATCCGCTGTGCCGCGATACCAGATCTCGCCAAGCTGCTGCTGCGCCGGAACGATGTCGATGAACTCCCCGAGCTCGCCGTGCAGGTAGCCCCAGCCGCGCTGCACATGCTGAATCAGGGAGTGCGCCTTATACTGAGTCAGGATGAAGATCTGGCGAATGCCCGAGTTGACGCAATTCGACAAGGAGAAGTCGATGATGCGGTACTTGCCGCCGAACGGCGTGGCGGGCTTGGCTCGATGGTCCGTCATTTGCATGAGCCGTTGACCGCGGCCGCCCGCCATGACGACGGCAACAGTACTTCTCGTGAGTTGGCTGACGAGCCGTCGGCGTGGGATTTGCCTCATTTCCCTACACGCTACTACTTGAGGACTACACCTGTCTAACGGAGACCCGCACGCATGACGCCGCCGAGCGAACGCACGGTCGATCGCGTCCATGAGCCGCGCGACCCAGACGTCGAGCGCTTGCTGCAGGGCCGGCTGCACGAGCCGCGGCGCGTGCTGGGCCTTCACACGGCAGCGGGCGGCGCGCTCGTGCGAATATTCAAGCCGGATGCAGTGCGCGTCTGGCTCGTCGACCCGGCCGTGGAGCTCACGCGTCTGCCCGGCACGGCGTTGTTCGAATGGTCGGGGCCGCGAGACAGCGTCACGACGCCGTATCGCATGCGTTACGAGACGCACGACGGCCGCCGGCACGAGGGCTGGGACCCGTACTCCTTCGCCCCCGAGATCGACGCAGACGATCTTGCGCGATTCGCGGGCGGCTCTCACATCCACGCACACCGGTTTCTGGGGGCCCACGAGCGCACGCTCGCCGGCGTACGCGGCGTTCGCTTCGCGGTATGGGCGCCGAATGCGGAGCGCGTCAGCGTCGTCGGCACGTTCAATCACTGGGATGGGCGCTACCATCCCATGAGCGTGCGCGGCAGCTCGGGCATCTGGGAGCTGTTCGTGCCCGACATCGGTGCGGGCGAGCTGTACAAGTACGAGCTCTACACGCGCGACAGCCGCGAGCTGAAGCTGAAGTCCGATCCGTACGGCGCCTCGTTCGAGAACCGGCCGGCCACGGCCGCGATCACCACGGCACCGTCGAAGTTCGTGTGGAACGACGCCGAGTGGCTCGAGCAGCGCGGGCGACGCGACTGGCTCAAGGAGCCGATCTCGGTTTACGAGATGCACTTGGGCTCGTGGCGCCGCAACGCGTCGGGCAATTTCGCGAGCTACCGCGAGCTCGCGGGCCAGCTCGCCGAGTACATCGCCGACCTCGGCTTCACGCACGTCGAGCTGCTGCCCATCACGGAGCACCCGTTCGACGACTCCTGGGGCTACCAGTGCACCGGCTATTTCGCGCCGACGAGCCGGCACGGCTCGCCCGACGAGCTGCGGCAGCTGGTGGCCGAGCTGCACGCGCGAGGCGTGGGCGTGCTGCTCGACTGGGTTCCGGGCCACTTCCCGAAAGATGATCACGCGCTCGCGCGCTTCGACGGCACGGCGCTGTACGAGTACGGCGATTGGCAGAAAGGCGAGCATCCCGACTGGCAGACGCTGGTGTTCAACTACTCGCGCAACGAGGTGCAGAGCTTTCTGCTATCGAGCGCGGTGTCGTGGCTCGAGGACTTCCATTTCGACGGCCTGCGCGTGGACGCCGTGGCTTCGATGCTCTATCTCGATTACTCGCGCCAACCGCATCAGTGGACCCCGAATCAGCACGGCGGCAACGAGAACCTCGAGGCCATCGCATTCTTGAAGCGCTTGAACGAGACGACGCACGCCGCCTGCCCCGGCACGATCACGGTGGCCGAGGAATCGACGGCGTGGCCGCAGGTCTCGCGCCCTACCTACACGGGCGGCTTGGGCTTCACGTTCAAGTGGAACATGGGCTGGATGCACGACACGCTGAGCTACTTCACGAAGGACCCCGTGCATCGCCGGTTCCATCACAACCTGCTCACGTTCGGCCCGATGTACGCGTTCACCGAGAACTTCGTGCTGCCGCTCTCGCATGACGAGGTGGTGCACGGCAAGCGCTCGCTGCTCGAGAAGATGCCCGGCGACGATTGGCAGCGGTTCGCGAGCTTGCGGCTGCTCTACACGTATCAGTGGACGTATCCCGGCAAGAAGCTCTTGTTCATGGGCGGCGAGCTGGCTCAGCCGCGCGAATGGGACCATCACGGCTCCCTGCCGTGGCACCTGGCCGACGAGCCGCGTCATGCAGGCGTCCGCGCGCTCGTGCGCGATCTGAATCGCATCTACCGCGAGACGCCCGCGCTGCATCGGCTGGATCACGACGCCAGCGGTTTCACGTGGCTGTCGTGGCAGGACGATGCGAACTCGGTGCTCAGCTTCTTGCGCAAGGACGGCGACGCGCACGCCGTCGTGGCGCTGAATTTCACGCCCGTGCCGCGGCCGGGCTATCGGATCGGCGTGCCGCGCGCGGGGCGCTACCGCGAAATATTGAGCTCGGACTCGCGCTTCTACGGCGGTTCCGACGTGGGCAACGACGTGGCGGGCACCGAGGCCACGCCGTGGATGGACCAGCCCTACTCGATCGTGGTGACGCTGCCGCCGCTCGGCGGCGTGGTGCTGGTGCCGGACTAAAGCTTGTAGAAAAAGCTGATGCTCGTCTCGGCCACGTCGACATCGCCGTCGAAATCGAACTTCTCGTACGCGAGCCGGACGGCCACGCGGTCCCAGTCGTACTCCGCGCCTACGTAATACGCCGGCTCGTTACCGGTGATTTCGCCGGATTGCTCGGCGGCGCCGCCGACGCTGATCGCGAAGTCTTGCTTGACGTCGGTGTAGCCGAGGCCGCCGAACAACGACACGCCGTTGTCGAACGGCAGCACGCCGAGCAGGCGGATCGTGAGCAGGCTGAACTTGCTGCGGAGCGCAACGTCCACGCTGCCGCCGCCGACGAGACCGAACGTTGTGGTGTCTCGTATCGTGCCCGTCTTGCCGTAGCCGCCTTCGACGGTCAGATGCTCCATGAACTGGTAGCCCACCATGAGCCGATACGAGCTGGCCGTGTCGGCGAACACCTCGCCGCCTAAGCTGTCCTCTTCCTCGTAATCGAACGCGCCGAGCGACACGCCGTAGTAGGCCGATTCCGGTTGAGCGTGCGCCAAGGGCGCGACGGTGAGTACGAGCAGCGCGAGCAGCAGTTGTTTCATGGTGCTCACTCTACCACGGGCGGATTGTCCTCGAAGATCGCGATACCGTGCGGGCCGAGGCGGTAATGCGTGCCATGCACGGCCATGCCGGCGGGCGCCACGTCGTCCGGCGCCAAGAGCGTCGTATCCGCAAACCGCCGCCAGTGGCGCGCCGCCGCATCGGGCAACGGCAAGTTGCGCGCCGTCGACGCCATGTTGATCATCACGTGCAGTGCCGGCTCCCGTGCGCCGACGCCGGCCAGCGTGAAACACAGCACCCGCGCGCCGGCGTCCTGCCACGCGGGCGGGTCCAGCGTTTCGCCATACCATTGGATCTCGGCCCGTTGCCCTTGGCCGTCCCCGTTCAAAAAGCGCGTGCGCCGCAGGCTCGCGTGCCGCTTACGCAGCGCGATGAGCTCTCGAGTGAAGCGCAGCATCGCGCGCGCCGCAGGCGGGAAGCTCCAATCGAGCCAGCTCAAGGCGTTGTCTTGGCAGTAGGCGTTGTTGTTGCCGCCTTGCGTTCGCAGCACCTCGTCACCGGCCGTCAGCATCGGCACACCCTGGCTCAACAGCAGAACGGCGATGAAATTTCGCGCGCGTTGGCTGCGAAGGCGCAGCACGTTCGAATCGTCGGTGTCGCCTTCGACGCCGGAATTCCAGCTCAAGTTCTCGTCGGCGCCGTCGCGGTTGTGCTCGCCGTTGGCTTCGTTGCGTTTGGCGTCGTAGCTCACGAGATCGTAGAGCGTGAAGCCGTCGTGGCAGGTGACGAAGTTGATGCCGTTCTGCGGCGTCTTGAAGGCCCAGGCGTACAAGTCGCTGCTGCCGGCGATGCGCGTGGCAACCTCACCCAAGTGGCCGGGCTCGGCGCGCAGGAAGCGCCGCACCGCATCGCGATAACGGCCGTTCCATTCCGCCCAACGCGAGCCGGGGAATGAGCCCACCTGATAGAGCCCGCCGGCGTCCCAGGCCTCGGCGATCAAGTGCACACTGCCAAGCTCCGGTGCGAGCTCGATGGCGGCGATGACGGGCGCGTGCTTGAGCGGCTCCCCCTCTTCGTCGCGCGACAACACGGCGGCAAGGTCGAAGCGAAAACCGTCGACGTGCATCTCGACGGCCCAAAACCGCAAGCAGTCCACGAGCCACTGCGCCACGAACGGCTGATTCGAGCTCACGGTGTTGCCGCAGCCCGTGAAATCCAGATATTTCGAGCGGTCTTGCGGATCGAGCAGGTAGAACAGCTCGTTCACGAGGCCCTTGCAGCCGATCGTCGGACCGTCGGCGCCGCCCTCGGCGGTGTGGTTCAGCACCACGTCGAGAATCACGCCGATGCCGGCGGCATGCAGCGCCTTCACCATGTCGCGAAACTCGCGAAAGGGGTCGCCTCCGGCCGCATACGCGCGATGCGGCGCGAAGAAGCTCACGGGGCTGTAGCCCCAGAAGTTGCCGAGCCCGAGCGCCGCCGTCGGGAGCGGGACGTCTTGCGTGTCGAACGCGAACACGGGCAACAGCTCGACGTCGGTAATGCCCAGCGCCTGCAAGTACGGAATTTTTTCGCTGAGACCGCGGAACGTGCCGGGCTCGGTGACGCCCGCCGACGGGTGCTTCGTGAAACCGCCGACGTGCAGCTCGTAGATCACGGAGTCCTCGAGCGGCCGGCGCAGCGGCCGATCGCCGGCCCAGTCGTAGTCGTCGGCTGCAGCGATCTCGGCGCGCAGAGCCGAGGTGGGGCTGCCGTCGATCGCCGCTCTGCGGTCCCAGCGGGCATCGCTGACGAGCCGCGCCCAAGGATCGAGCAGCTCCCGCTGCGCGTCGAAGCGCAAGCCGGCCGCGGGATCGTTCGGCCCGTCGGCGCGCCAGGTGTAGAGCCAACCGGCGCGCGCGCCGGCCACGAATACGTGCCAGTAGTCGAAGGTGCGATGCACCTTGGGATCGAGCTCGATCTCGGTGATCGGCTCCGAGTCCGTGGCCGAGCTGTACAGCCGCAACCAGAGACGGGTTGCACGCGGGCTGTAGGCGACGAAATTGACGCCGTCGCCGGTCACCGAGGCGCCGAGCGGCCGCCGCGCGCCGGGGCGCGCGGCGAGCGTCGACTTCGGCTGCGCGCGCGGCTCGCTCAAAGCCGGCGCATCAAACCGAGCTCGTACGGGTGCGACAAGTGCGGATGGATCGGCACGGCGCGCACCTCGTACTCCAGCGTGCCGGCCCATGGCGGCTGGAGCTCGAGCCGGTAGCGGCACACGCCGGCCGCGTCGACTTCGCCGGGCGTAAACGAGGCCACGAGCGCGGCGTGCCCTTCGAGATAGCTCACGCCGTGCTTCGGACGGCGGTTCTCCGCATAACCTTGCACCGGCAAGACGAGATCGGAGCCGAGCACGTGCCGCACCTGACATTCGACGCGCACGTCTTCGGGTGCCAACCCGTTGAGCTGCGCCTCCACCTCGAGCGAGACGTGGTCCATGAACGCGATCTCGCCGGCGGGGTTGCCGTTCAACTTCAGCGCCACGCCCGGCCACGCCGCGCGAACCTTTTCCTTCCAGGCGCCGAGCTCGCGCGCGGCCTTGTGGCCGTCGGCCACCATCACGCGGCCGAGACGCGCGGCCGGCACGTAGAAGTCGCGCATGTAATCGCGCAACACACGCTCGCTGTTGAACGCCGGCAACACGCTGGCCATCGAGCGCTTGCAAAGCCGCACCCACTCGGGCGAATAGCCGAGGCGCTCGTCGCGCGCGTAGTACAGCGGAAGCACTTCGTCCTGGAGCGTTTCGTACAACGTGGTGGAGTCTTGGCGATCGCGATCGCCCGCCCCCTGCTCGTCGTGGGCCGGCGGTATGCCCCAGCCGTTCTTGGAATCGCGCCCCGAGTCGTAGGCCTCGGCCCACCACCCGTCGAGCACGCTTAAGTTCACCGTGCCGTTGATGGCGGCCTTCATGCCCGACGTGCCGCTCGCCTCGAACGGATGCACGGGCGTGTTGAGCCAGATGTCGACGCCGGACGTGAGCAGCCGGCCGATCCCCAAATCGTAGCCTTCGCACATCAGCACTTTGCCGAGGAACGGCGGTAGGCTCGAAACGCGCTGGATCTCGCGCATCATCGCTTGCGCCGGCTCGTCGGCCGGATGCGCCTTGCCCGCGAACACGAATATGACCGGACGTTCCTCGTTGCGCACGAGCTGCTCGAGCCAGCCGAGATCGGCCATCAGCAGCGTCGCGCGCTTGTAGGTTGCAAACCGCCGTGCGAAACCGACCGTGAGCACGCCGGGCTTCTCGGGATCGATGCACTTGAGCAAGCGGTGCACGTGCGCCTCGCTCAAGGCGTTGCGCTGGTATTGCAACGTGAGCCGCTCGCGCAGCACGCGCAGCATCTGGCTCTTGACCTTTTGCCGGGTCTCCCAGAAAAGCGCGTCGGGGATGGCCTCGATGCGCGCAATCGTGGCCCGGTCCAGCATGCGGTCGCGCCAGTCGCTGCCCAAGTGCTGATCGAACAGCTTCGTCCAGGTGTGCCGCAGGAACGTCGAGACGTGGACGCCGTTGGTCACGAACCCCACGGGGTTTTCGGCCGGCGGCACGTCGGGCCAGGCGCTGGCGCACAAGCGCGACGAAACCTGCCCGTGGATCTTGCTAACGCCGTTCACCATGGCCGCGCCGCGCAGCGCGAGCCGCGTCATGTTGAACATGTCGGGCCGCTCCGGCGCGCGCCCTAGCTCGAGCAGCTGCTCCGTCGAGATTCCGAGCTCCTCGGGAAAGCTCGCGAGTTGCCGCACCACGCGCTCCGGCGGGAACACGTCGTGCCCGGCGCTGACGGGCGTGTGCGTGGTGAACACCGTGCTCGCTGCCGTCGCCTCGAGCGCGGCGGCGAACGGCACGCCGGCCGTCGTGTACTCGCGCATGCGCTCGAGCACCATGAAGGCGGCATGGCCTTCGTTGATGTGCCAAATCGTCGGCGCGAGCTTGAGCGCGCGCAACGCGCGCACGCCGCCGATGCCGAGCACGGCCTCTTGCTGCTGGCGCAGCTCGTCGGTGCCGCCATACAGCTTGCCCGTGATGAGCCGGTCCTCGGCCACGTTCTCGGGAACGTCGGTATCGAGCAGCAACACGGTGACTCGGCCGACGGGCGCCTTCCAGACGCGCACGGCCACGGTGCGCTCGGATGCCGGGCAGCTCACACGCAGCTCCGTGCCGTCGGGATTCAGCGCGATGGAGAGCGGCGCACTGCGCGGATCGATCGGCGGATACTCCGGGATCTGCTGGCCGCTGCGGTCGATGCGCTGATGAAAGTAGCCGTGTCGATACAGGAGGCCGACGGCCACGAACGGCAGATTGAGGTCGCTGGCGGTCTTGCAATGGTCGCCGGCGAGCACGCCCAAGCCTCCGGAATAAATGGGAAAGCTCTCGTGCCAGCCGTACTCGGCGCAGAAATAGGCGATGAGGTCGTCGGCCTGAAGCCCTTCTTGCGGTGCGGGCGCGCTGCCCAAGTAGTCGTCGAACGACGCGACGATCTTGCGGTATTCCTCGATGAAGCCGGGATCGGTGGCTGCGTGATCGAGAATGCTTTGGTCCACGCAGCGCAAAAAGAGCCGCGGACTGCCCTCCACCCTGCGCCACAGCTTTGGATCGAGCTTGCGAAACACCTGGCCGAGCGCCGGGTTCCAGGCGAACCAGAAGTTCTTCGCCAGATCGTCGAGACGCTTTAACGGGGGTGGGATGCTTGGCGAAACCTGTAGGGCGAACACGCTGTTCGGCATTGCAAATCCTTTTGATCGAGGGGCTATTTTAGGGGGTCGCGGCGCGGTGTGCAGCCGCAGGTCGATCGGCCTTGCGCCGCAGCCAGCCCCACCACAGTGCAGCGCAGGCGCCGCCCGCTGCACCGGTCACGAGCGCCAGCGGCAACGGCGACGGCTCCCGCAGCGAGCTCAAGGCCGCGGCCACGAGCCCGCCGATCAGAAACTGATTCACGCCGAACACCGCCGAAGCGGCGCCCATGGCGTGCGGGAAACGGCTCATGGTGCGCGCCAACGCGTTCGCGAACGTGAAGCCCACGCCGAACATGTACAGCACGCCGGGAATCAGGATGCCCGCAATGCCGGCGTCGAGCAGCGTGGCCACGACCACCGCTGCGCCGGCGACGCCCATCGACGCGGTGCCGAGGCCGATGAGCTTGCTGATGCCGGCGCGCGCAACGATGCGGCTGTTCATGTAGGCGCCGGCGCTGCCGCCCAGCATCATCAGCGAGAAGCACAGGCCGAACTGAAACGGCGTGAGCCCGAAATAGTCCTGAAACACCCACGACGAGTTCGTGATCAAGGGCACGACGCCGACGAAGCCGAGCCCCATGCAGGCGATGTAGCCCACGGCCTCACGGTCGCGAAGAATGGCGCCGTAGGCCGCGATGCGCTGGAGCAGGCGGGTGCTCGGATCGCGCGCGGTGCTGGGCACGGCCGCGAGCGCCACGGCCAAGCATGCGGCGCCTGCGGCCGCGTGCACCCAGAAGATCGTGGGCCAAGAGCCGAGCGACGCGATCTGCCCACCGATCACGGGCGCGAACACGGGCGAAAGGAACGTCACGATCGCCATCCACGAGAGGGCCCGCGACGCCTGCTCGCCGCGCCAGCGGTCGAGCACGATTGCACGCGAGAGCACGCTGCCGGCCGACGCGCCGAGCCCTTGCAGAAACCGCCACAGCACGAGCATGGTCAAGCTCTGCGCCAGCGCCGCCATCACGGCCGCGACGACGTAGACGGCAAGCCCCGCCGCGAGCACGGGCTTGCGCCCATACTCGTCCGACAGCGGCCCGTAGATCAGCGCGCCGAACGCGAGCCCGAGCAGCAGCGTGCTCAGCGTGAGCTGCGCGGGCCCGCCGCCCACGTCGAGCCCCGCCGCCACGAGCGGCAGCGACGGCACGAACAAGTCGTTCGACAGCGGCCCGAGCGCCGACAGCGCCCCCAAAAACGGGATGAACCAGCTGAACTTTGCTTGCTCGGTTGTCATGAAGAACGTTCTTTTGAGATGCAGCGGGCGAGGTAAGCAGCCTCGAAAGGGGGCTCTCCGGGTACGCTGCAAACGTCCCTGTAAGCT